>NZ_CP049015.1:1859164-2169025 GCF_011064845.1 Citrobacter freundii ATCC 8090 = MTCC 1658 = NBRC 12681
TTGGCACTCCTGATCCTGTTGCAGGATATTACAGTTAGCGTCTGCCCAGTCCACGCTTCACTATGCTTAATCCCACGCAGTTATTTTCAGGGCCTCGCCCGTAACGCTGCGTGAGGTATCACTCCTCAGTACCTATGCAATATGATGTCTAATCAATGACGGAGGTCAGTAATGGCAAACCATCGGGGCGGTTCCGGCAACTTTGCGGAAGACCGCGAAAGAGCATCAGAAGCAGGTCGAAAAGGTGGCCAGCACAGCGGGGGCAACTTTAAGAATGACCCGCAACGCGCTTCAGAGGCAGGCAAAAAAGGGGGCAAAAATAGCCACGGCAACAACAAATCGTAATTGTCGGGCTATCTGTCAGATATGTCGTGACGCCTGAGCGTCAGAGACAGACGTTACGTAGCCACCGCCGCCGGATCCTTCCGGCGGTTTTTTTTGTCTGCAAGGTTGAACTGTAACAAAACGCAACGCAGACTAATGACATTCAGTTAATCGGGTGTCTCATGTCATTACTCTCTCGTTATTCCTTTTCTGTTAAACCTCAGGAAGCGATCCTCATTGTGATCACTATGTTATGGGGTGGCACGTTTCTGGCTGTGCAATATGCCGTTACCCTGAGCGGGCCTTTTTTCTTTGTCGGTGTGCGTTTTGCCACTGCCGCGCTGGCGGTCGCGATTTTGTCGTTACACACACTGCATAAGCTGACATGGCTGGAAGTCAAAGCAGGGGTTGCAATCGGTATCGCCATTGCGCTGGGCTATAGCCTGCAAACCTGGGGGCTACAGTTTATTCCCAGCAGTAAATCGGCGTTTATTACCGCGATGTACGTTCCGTTGGTACCGCTTTTACAATGGCTGTGTCTGGGGCGCATGCCTGGACTGATGCCGTGCGTCGGTATTGTACTGGCCTTTATCGGATTGATTTTTCTTGCCGGACCGGGAGGCAATTTACTGGCTTTAGGCGAAGGCGAGTGGATCACGCTCGCCGGTGCGGTGGCGATTGCGGCAGAAATTATCCTGATTAGTGCGTGGGCGGGAAAAGTGGATGTACGGCGGGTAACGGTAGTGCAACTGGCAACGGCTTCGATAGTGGCGTTTATTGCGATGGGACCAGCCGGAGAGACCGTGCCGCCAATGTCTACCGGATTGCTGGTGGTGGCGCTGGGGCTGGGGATTTTCAGCGCGATTATTCAGGTCACTATGAACTGGGCGCAGCGTAGCGTTTCGCCGACGCGCGCGACGGTTATTTATACCGGTGAGCCAGTGTGGGCGGGGATCTTTGGCCGTCTGGCGGGTGAACGCTTACCGCTACTTGCATTGCTTGGTGCGGCATTCATTATTGTTGGCGTGCTGGTCAGCGAGCTGAAGTTCAAAAAGAAAAAAGCGCAGCCGCAAGAGGCGCCTCCGGAATCGCTTTAATTTAACCATTCACCGCGTGATTTGGTATGCTGACGCCCTCACAAGAAGGAGAGGGCGCATGGTCCAACGCGCAGAGAAAAAAACAGGTAAGCGTTCGCAGGCCGTCAGTGCAAAACGCCAGGCCATATTAACCGCGGCATTAAATATCTTCTCCCAATATGGGATCCACGGCACGCGCCTGGAACAGGTGGCAGAGCAGGCGGGCGTGTCAAAAACCAATTTACTTTATTACTACCCGTCAAAAGAGGTGCTTTATATCGCCGTTTTACGGCAGATCCTCGACATCTGGCTGGCTCCATTGAAAGCTTTTCGCGAAGACTTTGCGCCGCTGGTGGCCATTAAAGAATACATTCGCCTTAAGCTGGAAGTGTCGCGCGATTACCCTCAGGCATCACGGCTGTTTTGTATGGAGATGCTGGCCGGAGCGCCTTTATTGATGGCAGAATTGGAGGGGGATCTCAAAACGCTAATTGATGAGAAATCCGCGCTGATTGCCGGTTGGATCAAAAGCGGAAAACTGGCTCCTGTCGATCCGCATCATCTGATTTTTATGATTTGGGCTTCAACTCAGCACTACGCCGACTTTGCCCCACAGGTAGAGGCGGTGACAGGCGCAACGCTGCGTGATGAAGCCTTTTTTAACCAAACGGTCGAGAGCGTACAGCGGATGATTATTGAAGGGATCCGCGTGCGTTAACTGGCCGGTGGTAGTGGGCAGCTTAAATCGCCTTCTTCACACTGCAAGAGCGAGGCGAGAAACGCTTCGCGCTCGTTGGTCTTATCCGTCAGGCACTGGCTGGTAATCATCGCCTGAACGCTACCGCCTTCGGTGCCAGAACTGAGTAATGCACAGTCCGCATCGCGCAAAGTTATCCAGGATATTTGCGCTTTTTTCAGTAAATCGCGCTGGGTTGGAGCGGCGCGCTTCAGCGCATTCTGATAAGTTTCATTAAGTTTGGCGTCGGCCGCCTTATACTGCTCTGCCGCACAGGTGTTCATCTCAATCTGCGTGTTCGCGTTGGCGCAGTCATCCGCCAGCGCCTGGCCGCTCAGCAGCAGCGCTGCACATGTCAGTACGATTCGTTTCATGCTTCCCTCTGGCTTCATAAAAAAAGGCCCCGTTACCGGAGCCTTAATTAACCACAACCTTAGCCGATTGTCATCAGGCTGGCGTTCCCGCCAGCTGCGGCGGTATTGACGCTCAGGGAGCGTTCAATGTACAGCCTCTCCAGCAGAATATTGCTCTCGCCACGGGCAAAGCCCTGGACCGACACAATCGCCCCTTCGCGGGCCGCCACTGCTTCACACAGTGCGCGAAGCTGATCGGAATCGCCGTGGAAAATAACAGCATCAAACGGCTGCGTGGCGATGTTGTCCGCTTTGGCAAACTGAATGCGCCCGGAGACCGCGGCTGGCAGGCGTTTTGCCAGGTCGCGATGGAACGTATCATCTGGCCACAGGATTAAGCTACCAACGGAAGTTACAGCGGCAACCTGTACTAGTGCGTCCTGTTCATCATCGGCGATACATAGAACGCGTTCGCGCGGCAACAGCGTCCAGGTATTGCGCTCGCCGGTGGGTCCTGGCAGCAGGCGTTGCGTTCCGGCCTGCGCCAGTTCGCCAAACTGCTGGCAGAGCGTACGCAGTGCTGGACGGTCGGTTGCCCATTCGCTGAGCGTTTCCAGAGGTTGAACGAGTGCTGCTTTAAGCTGCGCATCGACCGGGTAGTCTGCATCCTGGCGGGCAAGGGTAATGCCTAACGCATTTTCCGGACGGTTTGCCAGCAGGCGGTACAGATACAGCGGCCCACCCGCTTTTGGCCCGGTTCCTGACAAGCCTTCGCCACCGAATGGCTGCACTCCGACGACGGCGCCGACCATATTGCGGTTAACATACAGGTTCCCCACATGTGCTGAGCCCGTGACCTGGGCAATGGTTTCGTCGATACGGGTGTGTACGCCCAGCGTCAGACCGTAGCCGGAGGCATTAATTTGCTCAATCAGGCTGCCCAGATTATTACGGGTGTAACGCACGACGTGCAGTACCGGACCAAACACCTCTTTTTGTAATTCATCGAAGCTTTCCAGCTCAATAAGCGTCGGGGCGATAAAGGTACCGGTTTGCCATTCCCGCGCATCGTCGCTATTTTCGCGCACGGCCTGGAACACCGGACGCCCTTTGGCGCGCATGGCCTGAATATGGCGCTCAATATTGGCTTTGGCTTCTTCATCGATAACCGGTCCAATATCGGTGGTCAGGCGGCCCGGGTTACCCATGCGGCATTCCGCCATCGCGCCGCGCAGCATTTTCAGCGTATGGTCGGCTACATCGTCCTGCAGACACAGGACGCGAAGCGCAGAGCAGCGCTGCCCGGCGCTGTCAAAGGCAGAAGCCAGGACGTCGACCACCACCTGTTCCGTCAGCGCGGAGGAGTCGACGATCATGGCGTTCATCCCGCCGGTTTCGGCGATAAGCGGGATTGGACGTCCCTGAGCATCCAGGCGGGTCGCGATATTGCGTTGCAACAGCGTGGCAACTTCCGTTGAGCCAGTAAACATGACGCCGCGTACGCGCTCATCGGAAGTGAGCTGCGCCCCGACCGTTTCGCCCTGACCAGGCAACAGTTGCACCACGCCTGGCGGTACACCTGCTTCGAGTAAAATGGCAATACCCTGGGCGGCAATCAGCGGGGTTTGTTCCGCGGGTTTTGCCAGCACGCTGTTGCCCGCCGCCAGCGCGGCGGCAATCTGCCCTGAGAAAATAGCCAGCGGGAAGTTCCAGGGGCTGATACAGACTACCGGCCCTAACGGACGATGGGTTTCATTATCGAAGTCATCGCGGACCTGACCGGCATAATAGTGCAGGAAATCTACCGCTTCGCGCACTTCCGCAATGGCGTTACTGAAGGTTTTACCTGCTTCGCGCACCAGAATGCCAATCAATTGCTGCATCTGGCCTTCCATCAGAACGGCGGCGCGATGCAAAATAGCGGCACGCTCTTGCGGCGGTGTGGCGAACCAGATCGGCGCGTTATTTACCGCATTCTGCAATGCCTGTTCCACTTCGCTGTGAGTCGCTTCTCGCACGTAACCGACAATGTCTTTCGGTTCGGCCGGGTTGACGACTGGCGTCATTTCACCGTCAGCAACGGGATGTTCGAGTATTGGCTTAGCGTGCCATTTTTGCAGCGCGCTGTTGAGCAGGGCGGAGGAAAGTGAGGCCAGACGATGTTCGTTAGCTAAATCCAGCCCGCCTGAGTTTTCGCGGCCTTTACCGTACAGGTCACGCGGCAGGGCAATCTTCGGATGTGGCAGACCAGCCTGGCCTTCCTGCTGCGCCAGTTTTTCAACGGCTTCGACCGGGCAGGCTACCAGTTCATCCAGCGGCAGGGTAGTGTCTGCAATGCGGTTGACGAATGAAGTGTTGGCGCCGTTTTCCAGCAGACGACGCACCAGATACGCAAGCAGCGTTTCATGCGTGCCTACCGGTGCATAAATGCGGCATGGACGGTTCAGTTTGCCATCGGCAACTTTACCGGTGACCTGCTCATATAGCGGTTCGCCCATACCGTGCAGGCACTGGAACTCGTACTGACCCGGATAGTAGTTTTGACCGGCTAACTGATAAATCGCCGCCAACGTATGGGCGTTGTGGGTGGCGAACTGCGGGTAGATCAGATTCGGTACCGCAAGCAGTTTTTTCGCACAGGCCAGATAGGAAACGTCGGTGTACACCTTACGGGTATAGACCGGATAACCTTCCAGACCGTCCATTTGCGCACGTTTGATTTCGCTATCCCAGTAGGCGCCCTTAACCAGGCGGATCATCAGGCGACGGCGGCTGCGTGTAGCCAGATCAATGAGATAATCAATGACATACGGACAGCGCTTCTGGTAGGCCTGGATTACAAAGCCGATACCGTTCCAGCCCGCCAGTTCAGGTTCAAAACACAGTTTTTCCAGCAGATCGAGGGAGATCTCCAGTCGGTCTGCCTCTTCAGCATCGATATTGATACCGATGTCGTACTGGCGGGCCAGCAGAGTAAGCGACTTCAGGCGCGGATAGAGTTCATCCATCACGCGGTCATACTGCGCGCGGCTATAACGCGGATGCAACGCCGACAGCTTGATAGAAATGCCCGGCCCTTCATAGATGCCGCGACCATTTGAGGCTTTACCAATGGCGTGGATTGCCTGTTGGTACGAAACCATATAAGCCTGGGCATCAGCGGCGGTTAGAGCCGCTTCACCCAGCATGTCATAAGAGTAGCGGAAACCTTTTTCTTCCAGTTTACGCGCGTTAGCCAGCGCTTCGGCGATAGTCTCTCCGGTGACGAACTGCTCGCCCATCAAGCGCATTGCCATGTCGACGCCTTTACGCACCAGTGGTTCACCGCTCTTGCCGATAATACGGTTGAGTGAGCGTGAAAGGCTGGCTTCATTATGCGTAGAAACCAGACGACCGGTAAACAACAGCCCCCAGGTCGCCGCGTTGACGAAAAGTGACGGACTGCGTCCAATGTGCGACTGCCAGTTGCCGTTGCTGATTTTGTCGCGGATTAACGCATCGCGGGTTGCCTTATCAGGAATACGCAGCAAGGCTTCCGCCAGACACATCAGTGCGACGCCTTCCTGTGAAGAAAGGGAGAATTCCTGCAATAAACCTTGTACCATCCCGGCGCGGCCGCTGGCGGTCTTCTGGTTACGCAGTTTGTCGGCCAGGCTGTACGCCAGCTTGTGCGCTTGCTCAGCGATGGGTTGCGGCAGACGAGCCTGCTCCATCAGCATCGGCACTGCATCGGTTTCGGCGCGGCGGTACGCGGCGGTGATTGCTGCGCGGGAAACTGACTGCGGCAGGATCTGTTCGGCAAATTCCAGGAAAGGCTGATGCGCTTCATTCTGCGGCGTGGTTGACTCCTCCCCCTCATTCGCGGCACCCGCCAGCAGGGCCGGTAGTTCAGGAAGCGCGTCGTCATTTTCCAGTCTTTCGAGATAATTAAAGATGGCTTGTTTGATCAGCCAATGTGGCGTGCGATCGATTCGTGATGCTGCTGTTTTAATACGCTCGCGAGTGGCGTCATCCAGCTTAACCCCCATCGTGGTGGTTCCCATGCCGTTTACTCCTGTTGTACTGAAATACGGGTCTGATAGTTACCGAGAAATATCCACTATGTTGCAACTTTGTGCAACCGTGTTAAATGTGACTTGGTTTGCAAGCTTGGAAATGAATGAAATGTTAATAAATATGAGTCTTATGATGTGGGCTGTAAAAATTACAGAATCTTTTTCTCTGCGGTAGTTAACACTTTTAAAAGGTGCAACCGAAAAAAATGTGAGAGAGTGCAACCTACAGAAAAATGCTATCTACTCTGGATCAAATTTGATGTAAATGGTGTGTTAAATCGATTGTGAATAACCATCGCTTCCGGCAGGATACGGTCGCCCTGGTCAACATAGATATCTTTGCCACGTTCCGGCAGGGTAATAAAACGGCAAGCCACGGCATTGCTGATACATAATTTTGGAGAGTTTTGATGGCTATTAGCACACCGATGTTAGTGACATTCTGTGTCTATATTTTCGGCATGATATTGATAGGGTTTATTGCATGGCGTTCAACCAAAAACTTTGACGATTACATTCTGGGGGGACGCAGTCTGGGTCCGTTCGTGACCGCGTTATCCGCTGGGGCATCTGACATGAGCGGCTGGTTGCTGATGGGTCTGCCTGGCGCAATTTTCCTGTCGGGCATTTCAGAAAGCTGGATCGCCATCGGCCTTATTTTGGGCGCCTGGATCAACTGGAAGCTGGTGGCCGGACGTTTACGCGTACACACCGAATATAATAACAATGCGCTGACGTTACCGGATTACTTTACCGGTCGCTTTGAAGATAAAAGTCGAATTCTGCGTATTATCTCCGCGCTGGTTATTCTGCTGTTTTTCACCATCTATTGTGCTTCAGGGATTGTGGCAGGGGCGCGTCTGTTTGAAAGTACCTTTGGCATGAGCTACGAAACAGCACTTTGGGCGGGCGCGGCCGCGACGATCATTTACACCTTTATCGGTGGTTTCCTGGCAGTAAGCTGGACCGATACCGTCCAGGCCAGCCTGATGATCTTCGCCCTGATCCTGACGCCGGTGATGGTTATTATTGGTGTGGGTGGGTTCGAGGATTCGCTGGAAGTGATTAAACAAAAGAGCATTGAGAACGTGGACATGTTCAAAGGGCTGAATTTTGTTGCCATCATTTCCCTGATGGGCTGGGGTCTGGGCTACTTTGGTCAGCCGCATATTCTGGCGCGCTTTATGGCTGCAGATTCCCACCATAGCATTGCTCATGCTCGCCGCATCAGTATGACCTGGATGATCCTCTGTCTGGCGGGTGCCGTGGCTGTGGGCTTCTTTGGTATTGCTTACTTTAACAACAACCCGCAGCTTGCCGGTGCCGTTAACCAGAACGCCGAGCGTGTGTTTATTGAACTGGCGCAAATCCTGTTTAACCCGTGGATTGCCGGTATTCTGCTGTCTGCGATCCTCGCTGCGGTTATGTCGACCCTGAGCTGCCAGCTGCTGGTGTGCTCCAGCGCAATCACCGAAGACTTGTACAAAGCATTCCTGCGTAAAAATGCCAGCCAGAAAGAGCTGGTATGGATTGGCCGCATCATGGTGCTGGTCGTGGCGCTGGTGTCCATCGCGCTGGCGGCGAACCCGGAGAACCGCGTGCTGGGTCTGGTAAGCTACGCCTGGGCGGGCTTCGGCGCGGCGTTTGGCCCTGTGGTTCTGTTCTCGGTAATGTGGTCGCGTATGACCCGCAACGGCGCGCTGGCAGGGATGATCATCGGTGCGGTGACGGTAATCGTCTGGAAGCAGTTCGCCTGGCTGGGTCTGTATGAAATTATCCCGGGCTTTGTTTTCGGCAGCATCGGTATTGTGGTCTTCAGCCTGTTGGGTAAAGCACCTTCAACTGCTATGCAGCAACGTTTTGCCGAGGCTGACGCGCATTATCACTCAGCTCCGCCATCGCGTTTACAGGCAGAATAATTTATCTCCTGTCCCTGAAGCCCGCCGTGTGCGGGCTTTTTATTGCGCCCCCGCAAACCTGCATAACCATTACCCGCCTAACTGTTTACATTAAGTCATCATTCTCAAAACATTCTGCTTGAGTTTTTCTTTGCTGTAATGATAATCACTATCACTGTAATTTACTTTTCTTTTCATCAATTGACCGAGAATAACGTTTAAGGGTTCTTCGCATGTTTGTTCCATTTCTAATTATGTTGCGCGAAGGGTTAGAGGCCGCGCTGATTGTCAGCCTGATTGCCAGCTACCTGAAACGGACTCAGCGTGGTCGATGGATTGGTGTGATGTGGATTGGTGTTCTGCTGGCGGCGGCGTTATGCCTGGCGTTAGGGATTTTCATCAACGAAACCACCGGTGAATTTCCGCAAAAAGAACAGGAGCTGTTTGAAGGCATCGTGGCGGTCATTGCCGTGGTGATCCTCACCTGGATGGTGTTCTGGATGCGTAAAGTTTCCCGCAACGTCAAAGTCCAGCTTGAACAGGCTGTCGATAACGCGTTGCAACGCGGTAATCATCACGGCTGGGCGCTGGTGATGATGGTCTTTTTTGCTGTTGCGCGAGAAGGGCTGGAATCGGTGTTCTTCCTGCTGGCGGCATTCCAGCAGGATGTAGGCATCTGGCCGCCGTTAGGCGCGATGCTGGGACTGGCTACCGCAGTGGTACTGGGATACCTGATTTACCTCGGCGGCATTCGCCTCAACCTCGGGGCATTCTTTAAATGGACCAGCCTGTTCATTTTGCTGGTAGCTGCCGGTCTTGCCGCTGGGGCGATCCGCGCTTTCCACGAAGCCGGGTTGTGGAATCATTTTCAGGATGTGGCGTTTGACCTGAGCAGTGTGCTGTCGACGCATTCGCTGTTTGGCACATTGATGGAAGGCATTTTCGGCTATCAGGAAGCGCCAAGCGTCAGTGAAGTCGCTGTCTGGTTTATCTACCTGATTCCGGCGTTGATTATGTTTGCACTACCGCCGCGTTCAGGCACTACGGCATCGCGTACCGCACCTTGATAAAAACGCGATGCAGAATACTTTTTAGTTACAACATACTTATTTATAGGGATAGGTTATGACGTTTAATTTTCGCCGTAGTGCGCTGCAGTTGGGTATTGCCGCGCTGTTTGCATCCGCTTTTTCTGCACAAGCCGCCGATATTCCGCAGGTGAAAGTCACGGTTAACGACAAACAGTGTGAACCGATGACGATTACGGTTAACGCCGGGAAAACGCAGTTCATCATCCAGAACCACAGCCAGAAAGCGTTGGAGTGGGAAATTCTTAAAGGCGTTATGGTGGTTGAAGAGCGCGAAAACATTGCACCAGGTTTTAGCCAGAAAATGACCGCTAACCTGCAGCCTGGCGAATATGATATGACCTGCGGTCTGTTGACTAACCCGAAAGGCAAACTGATCGTAAAAGGCAGCGCAACGGCGGATGCCGCACAGAGCGATGCTCTGCTGAGTCTGAGCGGCGCGATTACCGAATATAAAGCCTACGTGACGGCTGAAACCGCGCAACTGGTGGCGGGCACTAAAGCCTTCACCGATGCAATTAAAGCCGGTGATGTGGAAAAAGCGAAATCCCTGTATGCGCCAACGCGTCAGCACTACGAGCGTATTGAACCGATTGCCGAACTGTTCTCCGATCTCGACGGCAGCATCGATGCGCGTGAAGATGATTATGAGCAAAAAGCCGCCGATCCTAAATTCACCGGCTTCCACCGCCTGGAGAAAGCGCTGTTTGGCGACAATACCACCAAAGGTATGGATCAGTACGCCGACCAATTAAATAGCGATGTTCTTGACCTACAAACGCGTATCAGCGAGCTGGCTTTCCCACCGTCTAAAGTTGTTGGCGGGGCAGCAGGACTGATTGAAGAAGTTGCTGCCAGCAAAATCAGTGGGGAAGAAGATCGCTACAGCCATACCGATCTGTGGGATTTCCAGGCCAACGTCGATGGCGCGCAGAAAATTGTCGATCTCCTGCGTCCTCAGTTGCAAAAATCCAATGCTGAGCTGCTGGTAAAGGTGGATGCGAACTTCAAAAAGGTTGATACCATTCTGAGCAAGTACCGTACCAAAGACGGTTTTGAGACCTATGACAAACTGACTGATGCCGATCGTAATGCGCTGAAAGGGCCAATCACGACGCTGGCGGAAGACTTGTCGCAATTACGCGGTGTTCTGGGTCTGGATTAAGCACTATGCAGCAAGATAATGAAAACGGCGTGAGCGAACCGTCACGCCGACGTTTACTGAAAGGGATGGGCGCCCTGGGTGGGGCGCTGGCGCTGGCGGGTGGGTGTCCGGTTGCCCACGCGCAAAAACCACAAAGCGCGCCGGGAACGCTGTCTCCGGATGCGCGTAGTGAAACGCAGCCGTTTTATGGTCAGCATCAGGCGGGGATCCTGACGCCGCAGCAGGCATCAATGATGCTGGTGGCATTCGATGTTCTCGCCAGCGATAAGGCCGATCTTGAGCGTTTATTCCGGTTGTTGACTAGCCGATTTGCGTTTCTGACCACCGGTGGACCTGCACCGGATACGCCCAATCCGCGTCTCCCTCCTATGGATTCAGGTATCCTCGGCGCATACATTGCGCCAGACAACCTGACGATGACGTTGTCGGTTGGTTCATCGTTGTTCGATGAACGTTATGGCCTGAAATCGCAGATGCCGAAAAAGCTGCAAAAAATGACCCGCTTCCCGAATGATTCGCTGGATGCGGCGCTGTGCCATGGCGATTTGCTGCTGCAGATTTGTGCCAACACCCAGGACACGGTCATCCACGCGTTGCGCGATATCATTAAACATACGCCCGATCTCCTCAGCGTGCGCTGGAAACGTGAAGGGTTTATTTCTGACCACGCCGCGCGCAGCAAAGGCAAAGAGACCCCGGTCAACCTGCTTGGCTTTAAAGACGGCACCGCGAATCCGGACGCTACGGATGCGAAGTTGATGCAAGACGTGGTGTGGGTGACGGATGGGCAGGGCGAACCTGCCTGGGCGCAAGGTGGCAGTTATCAGGCCGTCAGGCTCATTCAGTTCCGCGTTGAGTTCTGGGATCGTACGCCGCTGAAAGAGCAGCAAACGATTTTTGGTCGTGATAAACACACCGGCGCGCCGCTGGGCATGCAGCATGAGCATGATGTACCTGACTATGCCAGTGATCCTGAAGGTGAGGTGATTGCGCTCGACAGTCATATCCGCCTGGCAAACCCGCGCACGAAAGAGACCGACTCGAGCCTGATGATGCGTCGTGGCTACAGTTATTCGCTCGGTGTGACTAATTCTGGTCAACTGGATATGGGGCTGTTGTTTGTTTGCTATCAACACGATCTGGAAAAAGGATTTTTGGCGGTGCAGAAACGTCTGAATGGTGAAGCGCTCGAAGAGTATGTCAAACCGATTGGTGGGGGATATTTCTTTGCTTTGCCGGGTGTTAAAACTGCAGACAATTATCTGGGACAGTCTCTGCTCGAAGCCTGATGATTATGCCCCGCAGTACAGCGGGGTTTTTCCTGATATCTTGATGAAGGAACAAATTATTTTTTATGATCGGTATGCGACTGAAATAATTCTGTCATCTCTCTGCAAGAGACTGTCTCTGGTGATAAGATAGAATTTAAGTTAACAATAAGTAAAAATATTGTTGCATTAGCGAAAGGTTATGATGTAATTATAAGTAATAGCGGTAGTTCCCGGCGGTGATAGTCTTTCACTATGGAGATCGCGAATGGAAAAGTCCTGTACTGGACACATTTTTCACAGTAACAGCAGTACCTTACGCGGACGTTTCTCTTCCGGTAGCCACCTCGTCACCGCTAAATCTCTCTCTCATTCACTTCTTATCCTTGTTACTGACGCCCTGTACGGTGCGCGTAGCCGTGTGTGGCGTCTTATCCGAAAGCAAGCAATGGCTTACAAGGAAGCCAACCCTCAGATGTTCGTGCGCATAATCGTGCCGCCAACGGCGCGTGTGATGTATACCTACAACTCAAGGTGCTATCCATGGGAAGACAAAAAGCAGTGATCAAAGCTCGTCGTGAAGCAAAACGTGTGCTGAGGCGGGATTCGCGTAGTCATAAGCAACGTGAAGATGAATCGGTCACCTCGCTTGTGCAGATGGGCGGCGTAGAAGCGATCGGTATGGCGCGTGACAGTCGCGACGCCACGCCAATCACGGCGCGGAATGAAGCTCAGGCGCACTACCTGAATGCTATCGAGAGTAAACAGCTGATCTTCGCCACCGGTGAAGCCGGGTGTGGTAAAACCTGGATCAGCGCGGCAAAAGCTGCAGAGGCTCTGATCCACAAAGACGTGGACCGGATCATTGTAACCCGTCCAGTTCTGCAAGCTGATGAAGACCTCGGCTTCTTACCTGGAGATGTTTCCGAGAAGTTCGCTCCTTATTTTCGCCCCGTGTATGACGTGCTGGTGAAACGGCTGGGAGCCTCCTTCATGCAATATTGCCTGCGACCTGAGATTGGTAAGGTGGAAATCGCGCCGTTCGCCTATATGCGTGGACGTACATTTGAAAATGCAGTGGTGATTCTTGACGAGGCTCAGAACGTCACTGCTGCGCAAATGAAGATGTTTTTAACCCGCCTCGGGGAGAATGTGACGGTGATTGTGAATGGGGATGTGACCCAGTGCGATCTACCTGCGCACGTTCGCTCAGGGCTAAGTGATGCGCTGGCCCGTTTCGAAGAAGATGATATGGTTGGGATTGTTCGTTTCAATAAAGACGATTGCGTCCGCTCGGCGCTCTGTCAGCGGACGCTCAACGCTTACAACTGATAAGTACCCCGTCTTCAAGGCCCGGGAAACCGGGCTTTGTTATTTGTGTGTTATTAAGTAAATTTTAGAAATTGAAATAGTATGCTCTGATGAAATAGAACATCGAAAACGAGTAGAAACCAGGATATCTGAAGTCGAGGGGGAACCTTGCCTGACTTGAGATATGTCAAAAGCTTGATTTATGAACTGTGGAATAGAGAACACCTTATTTTAGACTCATGCGTTTATCCAGTGATGAATGCGTCTCGCGGATCAGCGACCCGTTGAGCTCACAGCACTCAGCGGACGTTCGTGTAATGGTTCGCCAACGCGGAACGATAGCTACGCTTTTATCGAGATGTCGCATTCATCAGCCAGTTTCTGAGCTGAGTTACGACATTATGTTACATCTGATTTTGCAGAAGAATCATGATTTCCTCATTAATATGATCCAACAGGTCATACCGTCTCCGGTATTCCGCGCGTTTTTTACTGGCAAGCTCATTAAATGACTTACGCTCTACATAAATTGGCAACTTATACCAATTACCGTATGGACGACCAGCAACTGATTCCCAAAAATCACTGTACAGGGCAACAAAGTATTTACGTTTCTTGTACCGGTATCGCCATTGCCTGAAAACATGGCTCTGTTCACTAACTGCTAAAATATTAGTGATATCACAGCAACGCATCAATGAACAAAGAACCTCAAAAACGATCCGCTTAGGGAATAGTCCATAGCAGGCTTTAGTAGCGTCACGAATAATGTCTGGGCCAATATTTTTTGGTGCCCCCTGCAGACCGCCAATAAATGCACAATGTCCTTTTTTTGACGGGATAACCGAGAAGGACAATCGGGCCACCGGGGTATTGTTAAAACTCAGAGATAACATCAGTTCTCCTTCACGATCAAAACCGCCTGAAGAACAGTGAATATCAAAATCCTCACCATTTTTTCCGGTGAAATGGACCAATAGCACATCTCTGTCGGGTAATAATAACGCCTGGTGTTTCACTGGTAAACTCTGGACAAAACGGTAGTGACCAATAATGTTTTTCCTTCGATTCCATGCCAGCCCTCCTTTATGTAAATAGGGACGATGAATTTTGGCTGGTAACGTAGGTTGCATCTCCAGAATCTTATCAATTGATTTAAGGGAATGTAATTCTTGATAATACCGAATACTGGAGACAGGACTTATCATAGATCGTAAAAGATACATGAGTCGAAATTTTTTGTTCTTCCATTTGCTATGCAAAGGGCCACGTGCCAATAGAATTTGGTTAAAGAAACTTAGATATGATGTATTTTTCATAAGTATCATTATTAATTCAGGGTGTTTAAATTTATTTACGTGCAAGGTGTAAATACTGGAATCTCTGACGCTGTTTTGTTAATGCGAAACATTTTGAAAATAAATTCATGTCTGACATGCCAGTTTTGTTGATAACCATTAGGCGCTCTCTCGTTCGCATATCCTGATGAAAACAAATTTTTTTTCATTCTACAGAGAAGAACATATATATTTGTTAAACAAAGTATACTTTACAAACATACCGATGTTCATTGAGTAAACTGGTAGGTTGACTTGTCAACCACATAACGAAGTAAATCATGTGATTCAGCGAGCCATGGGTGTTTGGAAAACGCACGACTTTGAACGTCAGGACAAATTTTGAACGATGACAGCTATCACAATTGGCTGTATTCCCGCGCAATACGCCGGTTTTCGTGGATTATTGTCAAATTGAATAACTTAAATTGGGATATACACATTCCTGACTTTCTTTCCGGATATAATGCCCAGTATATTTTTGGTAACCTTTTGTACTGAAAAGGAGTTTGCATTGTATGGTTATGAAACAGGCCCGCAAAACAATACCAAGGGGAACCTGATTCGCTGGCTGACGCACGAATAGGGTACTGCCGTTAAGAATATTTCCGGATACAGAGACTTTACCGATCGGCCGCAACATTCTCTGGTCACTCACGTTCTCAGAGAAATGCACTAGCTCGATGCCTGGTTGCAGTGCGGCAGTGTTCCGGGGGATTCACCGGTGATGAACAGCGCCAATCTGTATAAAGGTATCGGAAAAATTTTTTTGTCCGGCTTTAACCATGAACATGCAGTCAACTGTCCTGTGTACCTAAATGACGTGGTAATCTTGAATAAATAAACTCGAGTTGTTTACTCATTCATACCTGAGCGCGTGTTCCAGGGAAACGAATAAGCGTACTGAGTTTTATATTCTGCATGTACATCACCGTAAAGTGCCTGCAGGATGATTACTTTCAGACCGTGGAGGATTACGTCGGTAATGATAGTAAAGACTCTCAAATATACATAGCAACAATCCAAACCATACCGCTGAAAAACAAAATAGCTCGGAGTAATTAATAACTTCTCCAAATATAAGTATGGCAATGAGAAATTGCAAAGATGGTTCTATATACTGAGCAAGACCTGTCACAATAAGAGATGTACGATTTAGCGCTACTGCAAATAACACTAACGGAATTACTGTAACGGGAGCGGTTAATATATAAAGGAACAGAGAGATGTCAGATGATGTAGTTATACTCGAGCCAGTATAGATAAAGATGAAAAGAGCAACAGGTAGAGCCCAGAATGTTTCAAGCGTGATTGAGGTTATTGCATCGTAATGGATAAATTTTCGCGCCAGTCCGTACAATGCAAATGAAAACCCCATGATTAACGCTAGTGAAGGAAAACTGTTTGCGGAAATAATCTGATAGCCAAGACCACATACGCCGGATATTACTGCTATAAGTTGAAATAATGATGGTTTTTCTTTAAGAAAAATACAGCCAAGGCAAATGACAATAAGTGGGTTGATAAAATATCCCAGACTGGCGTCGAGTACCTTATGATTTGTTAATGCATAAATAAAAGCTGACCACGAAATTACCATTAGCAAGCCTGCTATCATGCAGGATATGAAGGAGGTTTTATCTTTCAGTAAATCGCGAAAAAACGTTCTCTTACGAAATAATAATCTTATTGGCAGTAATAGAGGTATAGACCAGAAAACTCTGTACATCAAAATTTCAGCGAGGGCTCCGCCAGATAGATATTGATAAAACAATGGGATCAGGCCCCATAATATAAATGCCAGAACAACAACTGCGGGTCCATTTCGCAGAAACTTTACCATTTATGTGTATCCTTGCTTGCCATACCGACATGTTCTTCTGAAGAGCATTGTCAACCCTTCACTCTGGCATGTACCTGCTCTTAAGAGAAACGTGTGCTGTTACAGTACTCAATCTCATTTACAGTCAGGGTGATATAAAAAACAAGGTGAAATTTATCATAATCGTATCTATAAAATGATGATAAAAATCAAGGGGAAGACTACTGATTTGTATTGCGGGCTGGATCATCTTTCAGACGTCTGACGGGGAGTATTTGCCTTTCCCTGATTTCCTCGTCAATATCAAATAAGCACTCGTCGCAGAATTCTGTATCGAGTGAGAGCCACTGTTCAAAGACGCTCCTTTTCTTATTACACCGTGCGCATCTCTTCATCACATCATCCTTTATGCTATTTCCCTGCCGAGCTTCCAGGACAAAAGGTGTTCGCTCCTAAATAAGACAGGAATTAGATTTATAAACAATCAGTTAAATTCGTTTTAGATATTGTGGCACAGGGACAATCATGCGGGATAATTCATTTTGCAGATCAATTTTTACGTAATCGATCGACGAAATCGATCGATGCTTACACCCCTGTATTACACACCATTCGTGATGCTGCCGGACTCACAACACCTGGCCAGCATTCCTTGCTTAAGCGCATCATTACCGGGTGCAATGCCGCGCTGGAATAAATTAAAGCGATGCTCCACCAGCTTGCTGATATCTCAGCACAACCGGGAGTATTGGCGGGCAAACTGCGCAGGACTAGGCAATGGATGATGGCTTCCGCTGCTGGTTGCTTGAGAAAGAGTAAACCGCTATGAAGGTCATTACCTGCAATCTGGACCGGAGGATCTGGCGTGATTTGTTGAAGATATCCGGCATGATAAGTCTCATGCATGCCGCTACCAGCGATAAGTGGAGCAGAAACCTTGAGCGGGGCGATATCCCCGCCAGGCTGTGCAATATGCGAAAAAAAAGCCCGTACTTGCGTACGAGCTCTTCTTAAAATATGGCGGTGAGGCGGGGATTGACTCGCTTCGCTCGCCCTGCGGGCAGCCTGTTCGCTATGCTCTCAGTCTGTCCAACTGGCTGCGCCGCTACTCGGCCCATCCCTGGGCCTCGCCCCTACGGGGCCAGCGCAGGCGCTGTTCAAAATTGCTCCTGGCAATTTTGTGTCGAACCCCGGTCGGGGCTTCTCATACCCGCCATGCTGTGCAACATACGAAAAAAAAGCCCGTACTTGCGTACGAGCTCTTTTTTAAATATGGCGGTGAGGCGGGGATTGACTCGCTTCGCTCGCCCTGCGGGCAGCCTGTTCGCTGCGCTCTCAGTCTGTCCAACTGGCTGCGCCAGTAGTCGAACCCCGGTCCGGGCTTCTCATCCCCGCCAGGCTGTGCAATATGCGAAAAAAAAGCCCGTACTTGCGTACGAGCTCTTCTTAAAATATGGCGGTGAGGCGGGGATTCGAACCCCGGATACGTTGCCGTATACACACTTTCCAGGCGTGCTCCTTCAGCCACTCGGACACCTCACCATATTGTTGTTCCTGTGCTACCGGAACGGGCGCTAATGTAGGGGAAACACCGCCCCGTCGTCAATCAACTTTTTGAAAAAAATGTGCATTTACACAAACTTCAAGCAACATGGAGCATAAATAAGCGGGAATTGTTTTTTTTGCCAGCATCCTAAAATTTGCTACTCTGATGTTCCCTCGGAAAATGATGATAATAAGTGCGAGAAAGTTCCGCACAACAATGTTCAGGAGATAATGTGGATATAATTTTCTATCACCCAACATTCGATACGACCTGGTGGATTAATGCGTTGGCAAAGGCAATACCTGGTGCAAACGTACGTGAGTGGAAAGCGGGTGATAATGCACATGCTGACTATGCGCTGGTCTGGCATCCGCCGGTTGAAATGCTCGCAGGACGAAAATTAAAAGCCGTATTTGCGCTGGGCGCGGGCGTCGATTCTATTCTCAGTAAACTCAATGCTCATCCGGAAATGTTGGATGCGTCGATCCCGCTTTTCCGTCTGGAAGATACGGGTATGGGCCTGCAAATGCAGGAATATGCGGTTAGTCAGGTGCTGCACTGGTTTCGTCGCTTTGATGATTATCAGGCATTGAAAAATCA
The DNA here is from genome assembly GCF_011064845.1 of Citrobacter freundii ATCC 8090 = MTCC 1658 = NBRC 12681. Lineage (NCBI taxonomy): Bacteria > Pseudomonadati > Pseudomonadota > Gammaproteobacteria > Enterobacterales > Enterobacteriaceae > Citrobacter > Citrobacter freundii. Next base: position 1,877,744 of record NZ_CP049015.1, read on the forward strand.
GGCGAAATGGCAACCGTTGCCAGAATATACTCGTGAGGAGTTTACCGTCGGGATCATGGGGGCAGGTGTATTGGGCGCAAAAGTTGCCGAAAGCCTGCAAGCATGGGGATTCCCACTGCGCTGCTGGAGCCGTTCGCGTAAATCCTGGTCTGGCGTGGAAAGCTTCGCCGGTACTGAGGAACTGGGCGCGTTTTTGAGCCAAACTCGTGTGCTTATCAACCTCCTGCCTAATACGGCAGAAACCGTAGGTATTATTAACGCTGATTTACTTAGCCAATTGCTGGATGGCGCCTACGTGCTGAACCTGGCGCGTGGTGTTCATCTCAATGAAGACGATCTTCTGGCATCGCTGGACAGCGGCAAGGTGAAAGGTGCCATGCTGGATGTCTATAGCCGTGAACCGCTGCCGGAAACCAGTCCTCTGTGGAAACATCCGCGTGTGGCAATGACGCCGCATATTGCCGCGGTAACGCGACCAGCAGAGGCAGTGGACTATATTTCCCGCACGATTTTGGACCTGGAGAATGGGAAATCCGTAACGGGTCAGGTCGATCGCGTTCGGGGATACTAATGCTAACCCGGCGGATGCCGGGTTTCAGCTAATAAATAGCGGCGATACCTGCTATCCTTGACGAAAAATGACTACAGGAGAGAGTTATGTATCCCGTTGACCTGCATATGCATACCGTCGCCAGCACCCACGCCTACAGCACCTTAAGTGATTACATCGCTGAAGCCCGTCGCAAAGGCATCAAGCTGTTTGCTATTACCGATCATGGACCGGACATGGCGGACGCGCCTCACCACTGGCACTTTATCAATATGCGTATTTGGCCACGTGTTGTAGATGGCGTAGGGATCCTGCGCGGCATTGAGGCGAATATTAAGAATATTGAAGGCGAAATTGACTGTTCAGGTCCGATGTTTACCTCTCTGGACCTCATTATTGCGGGCTTCCATGAGCCAGTTTTTGCACCTCACGATAAAGAAACCAATACCCAGGCAATGATAGCCACGATGGCCAGCGGTAATGTGCACATCATTAGCCATCCGGGAAATCCCAAGTATCCGGTTGATATTACTGCAATTGCCCAAGCGGCGGCAAAGTACCAGGTTGCACTGGAAATCAATAACTCTTCGTTTTTGCATTCGCGTAAGGGCAGTGAGGATAATTGTCGTGCGGTTGCTGCGGCTGTGCGCGATGCTGGCGGCTGGGTGGCGTTAGGGTCGGATTCACATACTGCTTTCACGCTGGGAGAATTTGGCGAATGCCGTAAAATCCTGGATGATGTTAATTTCCCTGAAGACAGAATTTTAAACGTCACACCTAAACGCCTGTTGGCGTTTCTGGAATCGCGAGGCATGGAGCCGATCGCGGAATTTGCTGAACTGTAATTGTTACTAACTGGAATATATCAATGAACGAGTTTTCTATCCTGTGTCGTGTACTGGGCTCGCTGTTTTATCGCCAACCGCAGGACCCTTTACTGGTTCCCCTGTTTACCTTAATTAGTGAAGGTAAACTGTCCGCCAACTGGCCGCTGGAACAGGACGAACTGCTCACTCGTCTGCAGAAGAGCTGCGATATGCCCCAACTGGCTGCAGATTACAACGCGCTGTTTGTCGGTGAAGAGTGTGCTGTGCCGCCTTATCGTAGCGCCTGGGTAGAAGGGGCGAAAGAATCGGATGTTCGTGCATTTCTTTCTGCCCGCGGCATGCCGCTGGCAGATACGCCGGCAGATCACATTGGTACGCTGTTGCTGGCGGCTTCATGGCTTGAAGACCAGTCTGCGGAAGATGAAAGTGAGGCGCTTGAAACCTTGTTTGTAGACTACCTGCTGCCCTGGTGTGGTACGTTCCTTGGCAAAGTTGAGGCGCACGCAAACACGCCGTTCTGGCGTACCATGGCGCCGCTAACACGTGATGCTATTAGTGCAATGTGGGACGAATTGCAGGAAGATACTGACGAATAAATGTGATTTAAATCACTTTAAACTGCAACGCAAATTATATGCTTGCATAAATTGTGTGCACGATCTCATTCCTATGTCGTTTTTCTGCTAAGATACGCGGCATGAACATACTTCTCTCAATTGCAATCACAACGGGCATTCTCTCTGGGATCTGGGGATGGGTGGCCGTTTCTCTTGGCTTACTCAGTTGGGCTGGCTTTCTGGGGTGCACGGCCTATTTCGCCTGCCCGCAAGGTGGGCTAAAAGGACTGTGGATCTCGGCGTGTACGCTGCTAAGCGGTGTGGTGTGGGCGTTGGTGATTATTAACGGTAGCGCGCTTGCCCCGCATATGGACATTATTGGTTATGTCATGACGGGAATTGTCGCGTTTCTGATGTGTATCCAGGCAAAGCAATGGTTGCTTTCATTTGTACCGGGCACGTTTATTGGCGCATGTGCAACATTTGCAGGGCAGGGCGACTGGCGACTGGTTGTACCTTCACTGGTACTGGGCCTGGTATTCGGCTATGCGATGAAAAACAGTGGCCTGTGGCTGGCGTCTCGCCGTGAAAATCGAATATCGCCGACGCTGACCAGTAAATAAAAAAGCGTGAGGGTTTTCCTCACGCTTTTTATGCAGTAAAGATCCATCAGGATTCTGGCGGTACCGACATATGGCGGTATTTAACCAGAATGTCATTATCAACTTGTTTCTTATCCTGCAAATCCCACAATCCGCGATCGATGCCGTCATTAATTAAGAAGATAACGCCTGTTTCAATCGCTGACATCAGACAAAGCATAACCGGTTCGTTAGAGGTGTAGCCAATTTCACCTTCCAACAGACGCTGGTAGTCAATAAAGCGGAACACTCCAGCCTGTACTTCATAAGACAAAATGGTTTTACTGGTGTTCACTGACGACAGGATCTCACCGGTGCTGACGTTAACTACGCGCAGGTTTACCGCTATCTGGTCGAGCTGGTATTGCGTATCGGCGCCAATACCGAAATAACGCGCACCGACACCACCCGATTTAACGTTGCTTTCATAACCGATAATTGACCCTTCCACCATGACGTTTGCCGCGATCAGGGACTGTAGCGGGATCCGGTTATTAATCGCAACCGTACCGTTTTCCTGAGCCGCACGAATGATTTTACGTTCGTTCAGCAAGTTCTGTAGCCCCTGACGTTCCAGAGGGACGAACCAACGAGAATCTTTCAATGCGGTGACAAGCATAGCCGTGGCGCTTTGCGGGACGGCGGTAGAGAAGTTACTTGCCGGGTAAGGTTTAAATTGGCCAGTCTCATCCTGAATGTTGTATACCGACACAAAGATCTTACCTGTAGGCATAGGCAGATGTGTCAAATCTTTATAGCTTTGGGCCCGGGGCATTAATGTCGGCTTAGCGGCTTCTTGAGGCGGAGCTGTTAAACATCCGCTGAGTAAAATTACTGCCACCATGATAAGTAAGCGCTGCATGATTTTTTCCTTTCGTGGCTATAATTTAGAAATCGGTCGACTGATTTTGTAAACCCGACACTTCAATAGTCGACGTTCTCCCCGTTTTCCTGTCCGTGACATTCAGTTGCAGTTGCCCATCCCGGTTGGCGATATCAACGATAAAATCGCTGGTTACCATCCTCCCCGGTTTACCGGTATTGATATTGGTGAGCAAGCCACCGAGTATTTGCGACTGTATTGCCTGGGTAAAGTTATCCAGTGCTGATGGGGTTTCAATCCCGTAATCGCCAGCACTCGGATCCTTATACGAGTTTTGCGCCTGAGCGCTGTTCAGTAAAAAAGAGCCGTTGTTTGGGTTGCCACCAAAGTTAGGGTTGCGGAACTGGAACGTCATATTTCCGGCCCAACTTAATGGTGAAATCAGCATGAGCAAAACCACTGCATGTTTGACACGCATGAAAGCCTCCGGACTAAATCATGTTTTAGAATTCATCGCGCGCTAAATCGCTCGTACTTAATAGCGTTTGATCTATTTGCCGACGATTTAATGCTTCCTCAGTTTCTGCCAATGCGAAGACCACAATTTTGTCGAAGTCTCTTTTCGTCGGGAATAAAAAAGTCTGGAAGATAACGTCCTGATTGACAGTTATGGTGATCCAACTTCCCCAACGTGCACTGGGCCTTTCATTAATGGTTAAGTTTCCTGTGTACTTACTTTCCCACTTGTCACTAAAGGCACGATAAAAATCATGGCCAATGGAAGAGACAGTGTGGTCAGTCAACAGTCCGGGAACCTCCACCTCTACAGCAGCGTGTAGATTCCCGGCAGCAAGGAACAAATTTGCTGCCACAATCCAGGACAAATAGCTTTTCATGGCTTTATCGCCTGAGGTTATCATTGGCCCACGAGACCGCCTGCGTACGATTTTTGACAGCTATCTTTTTGAAAAGATTATAAAGATGTGTTTTAACCGTATTTTCACTAATAAATAGTGAACGCGCGATTTCAATATTTGAGGCGCCAATACGCAGTTTATTAAGGATCTCTTTTTCACGGTGCGTAAGTAATGCCGACTCCGTGCTGTTATAGCGGTAGTTCCCGGAATGCGTGATCAGGTAGCTGGCGAGCTTTTGTGAAAAGTAGCATTCGCCACGCAACACACCTTGCAATCCGCTGACGACACGCTGCTCATCTTCCGTTGCGTAGAATACGCCATTGATATGCGGCCAGTTTTCAATATCCCGATAAGGATAATCATCTGGGGTATTCAACAATAACGTCTTTATATTGTTGTTTTTTCTGCTCAAATTATCTTGCCAGTAATGGATCAGTTTTTTGTCTGCCTCCATCATGTCCAGTAGAACAATGCAGCTGGAGGAAATATCATCCAGAGAACGTTGAATATTATGTAGTTTTCCGGTTAACGCCAGCGATTGTTTTAAATGCTGTAATAACGCAGTTGCCTGCAGGGATGGTTTAGTGATCAACAATAATGTATGACCATGAATACTATGGACTTCATTAAACATGATGAAACTCCACTTTTTTAGTCGCACACCTGACAGCTGTCTCTACTAAAATAGAGGCACCAGAAGTACTGACAGATGTTGCACTGCTGTGTAGAAATAAAATATCGACCCAACGGGGTGAAAATATTAAAACAAATGGACTTCAACTGATTTCAATCTAGCTATTACAAATCTTAAAGCAAGTGTTAAACATGTTACAGAATGTAAATTTATATATTAAAATGTGATTTTTGGGTTTTTTAGAAGTTTAGATTTGATAGTAAAGTTGTACATTTTGGCGATACTGCATAGATTTAAAAAATCATACAAATTATAATATGGTATTGATTATTAAGAGTTAAATTTATGCTTAGATGGTTTTTGATTTCTAATAAATTCCGATCTTTTCGTCTTACTTTAAGTTGGACAATTTTAGATAGAAAAAAATGACGCTTGTCACGACTTGTACTGCTAACTATCGAAGTACCTCGCTACGAGGCCCAGAAAACGCGGAAAACGCGTTTTTTTGTTACTGCATAGAAATTCATTCACTGGGTTAAAAAAGAAATGAAATCCAGAGCTGTAACGGTATTGTTCGCTGTTAATTAGTACTTTGGGGTGAATCTGAATATAAAAATACAACTGGCGGGTGAGTTATTTAAAATGTTTCCGCAGACATACTCTTCATCGTAACGTGGCGTTAACAAATGTAAGTCATGTTAACAACAATTTGAGTGGTAATTAATTTAACTTCATGTACGACCAGGTCCAGGGTGACAACATGAAAAACAAGTTGTTATTTATGATGTTTACAATGCTGGGTGTGCCTGGGATTGCAGCCGCGACTACAAGTTATGATTTAGCTAATTCAGAATATAACTTTGCGGTAAATGAATTAAGTAAGTCTTCATTTAATCAGGCAGCCATTATTGGTCAGGTTGGCACTGCGAACAGTGCAAATACCCGCCAGGGGGGCTCGAAGTTATTGTCAGTCATTTCGCAAGAAGGTTCTGGTAATCGAGCGAAAACAGACCAGACGGGATCATATAACTTTGCATATATTGATCAAACGGGTAGTTCCAATGATGCGAGTATTAAACAAGGTTCATACGGTAATACGGCGGTAATTATCCAGAAAGGCTCTGGTAATAAAGCCAATATTACCCAGTACGGTACACAAAAAACAGCAGTTGTGGTGCAGAGACAGTCGCAAATGGCAATTCGCGTGACTCAACGCTAATCCATTAACGACGTTTAAATCAATCCGATGGGGGTTTACCATGAAACTTTTAAAAGTGGCAGCATTCGCAGCAATCGTAGTTTCTGGCAGTGCTCTGGCTGGTGTTGTTCCGCAATGGGGCGGAAATCATCATGGTGGTGGCAGTAATTATGGCCCAGACTCTTCACTGAGTATCTACCAATATGGGTCAAACAACTCTGCAAATGCTCTGCAAAGTGATGCGCGTAAATCAGATGTCACCATCACACAACACGGGCGTGGCAACGGAGCTGTTGTTGGCCAGGGTGCTGATGACAGTACCATTAGCCTGAAACAGACCGGCTTCCAGAACAGTGCCACTATCGATCAGTGGAATGCAAAAAATGCTGATATTAGCGTGACCCAGTTCGGTGGCCGCAACGGTGCGTTGGTTAATCAGACAGCCTCTGACTCCAATGTGCTGATTCAGCAGGTTGGCTTTGGTAACAACGCTACAGCTAACCAACACTAATTCAGTTTTCTGACTGATAATAAACAGGGCGTGAGCCCTGTTTTTTTTCGGGAGAATATGATGCATACGCTATTACTCATTGCCGCGCTGGCAAATCAAATAACATTCAATACAACTCAGCAAGGTGATATGTACACCATTATTCCTCAGGTGACGTTAACTCAACCGTGCGTATGTGAGGTACAAGTCCTTGCCATACGTAAAGGGCCCGGGGGACAAAGCCAATCGCAGCAGAAAACAAGCCTTTCGGTCCCCGCTAATCGGCCGATTGAATTAACTAAACTGAGTTTTAATATTTCACCTGAGGATTCGGTCAAAATTATCGTTACCGTTTCGGATGGGCAGTCTCTGCATCTGTCTCAGCAATGGCCAGATTCAAACGGTCACCCGTGATTTTTTTGCTGTATTTGCATTAAGGGTGTGGCTGGGAATGCACTGCTGTTCTATGAATATAGAGACGTTTGAACGTTTTAATTTGATCGTTAATCACAGCGGCGAAGGATCATTTCGATCCCTCAAGGATGGCTAATCATTGAGGAACCCTTATGTGTACATTATTAAAGCGTTTTTTAAGTATCAGCTTGTGCAGCATTTCTCTTTTTACCCTCCCCGCAATGGCGCAACAAATCTCAACCGGCGGGGTTATTCATTTTCGCGGTGCAATAGTTGAATCACCTTGCGATGTTAACGCTCGGCAGCAGCAAATTGAATTGTCATGTATGCGCGACGGCACCACCCGTAATAGTCTCTACAATCAGCAACAGGTCGCGACTGCCCCTCAAAATGTGCAGCAAATTGCCACAGTCAAAATGCACTATCTCAATGAACAGAAAAACATGGCAATTCTTAACATTGAATATAAATGAATCATTCCGGCGTACATATGCACACGTTTGGTTAAAAAGTGAGATTTCGGGGAAAACCCTGCTGTACACTTAACAAATAGTGTTTGGTCAGGGGGAACTTATGCAATCACGTGTTCATGTGTTACATGGCGATATTACGACGATCGCTGTTGATGTGATTGTCAATGCGGCGAATCCATCGCTATTGGGCGGAGGTGGCGTCGATGGAGCGATTCATCGCGCTGCAGGGCCTGCGTTGCTGGCGGCCTGCAAACAGGTTATCCAGCAACAGGGCGAATGCCCAACCGGTCATGCGGTTATCACCCTGGCGGGAAACTTACCCGCCAGGGCAGTAATCCACACTGTGGGGCCCGTATGGCAGGGTGGCGATCATCATGAAGCTGAACGCCTCGAAGAGGCTTACTTTAATAGCTTGCAATTGGCCTTAGCCAATGGCTATCAGTCCATTGCTTTTCCAGCAATAAGCACCGGTGCTTATGGTTACCCCCGCGCTGCAGCGGCAGAGATCGCGGTGAAAACGGTGTTGAAATTTATCACCCGACGTACGCTTCCCGATCAAATATACTTCGTGTGCTTTGATGAAGAAAACGCTCGGCTATACAAGAGATTACTTACCCAGCAAGGCGATGAACGCACGGACTAATATGACGCGACTTGAGCGTGCCATCACGCCACTTTGTGAAAACCACCCGGGAGAATGCGGCATTCTGACGTTGGATGACAGCCTGGATGCATTTGCTGCTCGCTATCGGTTGACGGAAATGGCGGAACGTACCCTGGATGTTCAGTATTACATCTGGGAAAGCGACATGTCCGGGCTATTGCTATTTTCCGTTTTGCTGGCCGCGGCGAAGCGGGGCGTCCGGGTGCGTTTGTTGCTGGATGATAACAACACGCCAGGTCTGGATGATACGCTGCGTTTGCTGGACAATCACCCTAATATAGAAATCCGTCTGTTTAATCCCTTTTCCTTTCGTATCCTGCGTGCACTAGGCTATTTAACCGATTTTGCCCGGTTGAATCGACGTATGCACAATAAAAGTTATACCGCTGACGGCGTCGTAACTCTCGTGGGCGGGCGAAATATCGGCGATGCCTATTTTGGCACAGGCGAACAACCGCTGTTTTCCGATCTGGATGTTATGGCTATCGGGCCGGTGGTCCAGGATGTTGCTGACGACTTTGAGCGTTACTGGCACTGCCGCTCGGTTTCAACATTGCAAAATGTACTTGAGGTGGCTGAGCCAGCTTCAACGCAAAAAATCGAACTTCCAGAATCCTGGTATAACGATGACATCACGCGTCGCTATCTACATAAGCTGGAAACCAGCCAGTTTATGACCCACCTCGATCAGAGATCACTACCGCTGATTTGGGCGAGAACTCGCTTGCTGAGTGATGATCCCGCAAAAGGAGAGGGGAAAGCGCCGCGCCACTCACTATTACCGCAGCGTTTGTTTGACGTGATGGGATCTCCCACCGAGCGTATTGATATTATTTCCGCCTATTTTGTACCAACTCGCGCCGGTGTGGCGCAGCTCCTGAGACTGGTGAGAAAAGGCGTTAAGATCGCGATTTTAACTAATTCTCTGGCGGCGAATGATGTCGCAGTAGTTCACGCAGGCTATGCACGCTGGCGAAAAAAGCTCTTGTGCTACGGTGTGGAGTTATACGAGCTCAAACCAACCCGCGATCGCGTTTCAGCAGTACATGACCGGGGATTAACCGGTAATTCAGGCTCCAGCCTGCATGCGAAAACCTTCAGTATTGACGGTCGTAAAGTGTTTATCGGCTCGCTTAATTTTGATCCCCGTTCAACGCTGCTCAATACGGAAATGGGGTTTGTGATTGAGAGTGAAGTACTGGCCGAGTTGATTCATAAACGTTTTATGCAAAGCCAGCGTGAAATGGCCTGGCAACTACGTCTTGATCGGTGGGGAAGAATCAATTGGGTCGACAGACTTTCTGGCAGTGAACAGGTACTGAAAAAAGAACCCGCCACAGGATTCTGGAAGCGGGTTCTGGTAAAGCTGGCGTCCGTGTTACCCATTGAGTGGTTGCTCTGAACCACACAATGATTGACGGAAAACTAACCGGCCACGGCCTTGTTTTTATCCTGCCTGACGGGTGGTTTACCCGAAAAGAGAAACTTCAGCACCGGGATCCGTAAATGGATTTCGTACAGTATTACCGCAATCCCGACTACAAACAGTAGACCGCAGAGAAAACCCAGCAAATTCGACTTGATATGCGGTGTGATGTAAGCGCCAAAAAACAGCGTTAACGGATGATGCACCAGATAGATAAACAGAGATGCGTTGACAAAATAGGTTACGCGGGCTGACTGGAAATTCAGCAAACGGTGACCAAGTGAAAAGACGACGTTCACCATCCACAGGCCCATGACCATGGTAATAACATATTCGGTTTCATACATCCAGGCATCGCCGTTGCCGTAACGTTGATTGAGCAGGTATGCGACAAATGCGCATGCGGCGCCCAGCGTGCAGCCGCGCGATGGCGTGGTAAACAGCGCTTTCAGATTAGGATTGATAAACGCCAGCGCACCGAGCATAAAGAAAGGCACATAAAACAACGTTTGCATAACGATAAAATTAAACATGCCATCGCTGAGAATCGAAGGGTAGAGGATGAAAATCGTTCTTCTGACGGCGGCATAACCGAAACCCAGCACTGCAAAAATCAGCGTTAACTTCGTCATTGACACCGCAGGCGCGCTGCCGACGTCTCTTTGCGTCAATCTGTGTTTCATCTGGGTAAACACCCACATGCTCAGGGTCGTTAACACCACGAGAACCAGTAAAAACCACAGATGGGAAATCAGCTCCCAGGCCAGCGCGTTGTATTTATCGTAGCCGCTGAGGGTATGCCAGCTGTCTGCTTTCCCTTTCACGTATTGCAGCATGATAAATTGCGGCAGCGTAAGCAGTGGAATCGCGGTCAGCATAGGGATCCCCACGCGTTCTACACGCACTTTCCACCAGCGCTTTAACGGATAGCGTAGAAATAGCATGTAGGAAAAATAACCCGAAATGACAAAGAAGACTTGCATGCGAAAAGCATGGATAAAGTCATTGAACAAGGTCAACCACCACGATGGTTCTGCGCTGTTCACGTGCCATATGTGGGTGGAGTAGATCAATGAAATATGAAACGGGATCCCTAACAACATTAGCCAGGCACGGATGGAGTCAAGAAAATATTCGCGTGGTGGTGATACAGAGCTCATAGACAGTTATGTATTCTCAGACTTTTCGTCTTATCCCTAAGACGAATAATGGTTACATTCGAGGGCAACCCTACACGAAGTCTAACAACCTGTCTCCAGGATAAGCACGCAAAGTGAAAACAGGCAGACGAACCTGCTTAAACCATGAGCCAGCGCGCGAACAATACAGGGATTCAGTTGTCGGAATACCCGATTATCCATTAAAATGGATCGGATCAATATAAGCACACAAAGGGGGAAGTGCTTACTAATTATGAAACATAAACTACAAATGATGAAAATGCGTTGGTTGGGTGCAGCAGTCATGTTAACGCTGTACACATCATCAAGCTGGGCATTCAGCATTGATGATGTTGCAAAACAAGCTCAATCCTTAGCCGATAAAGGCTATGAGGCGCCAAAAAGTAACTTGCCCTCCGTTTTCCGCGACATGAAATATGCGGATTATCAGCAGATCCAGTTTAATCGCGATAAAGCCTACTGGAGCAATCTCAAGACCCCATTTAAGCTCGAGTTCTACCACCAGGGTATGTACTTCGACACGCCGGTCAAAATCAACGAAGTGACCGCTACTGCGGTGAAAAGAATCAAATACAGCCCGGATTACTTTAATTTCGGCGATGTTCAGCATGATAAAGACACGGTAAAAGATCTCGGTTTCGCCGGGTTCAAAGTGCTGTATCCGATCAACAGCAAAGATAAAAACGACGAAATCGTCAGCATGCTCGGTGCCAGCTATTTCCGTGTTCTGGGTGCAGGCCAGGTCTACGGCCTTTCTGCGCGCGGTCTCGCGATTGATACCGCTCTGCCTTCTGGTGAAGAATTTCCCCGCTTTCGTGAGTTTTGGATCGAGCGTCCGAAACCAACTGATAAACGTCTAACTATTTATGCCTTACTGGATTCTCCGCGTGCTACAGGAGCGTATCGCTTTGTCATCATTCCTGGTCGTGACACGGTAGTCGATGTTCAGTCCAAAGTTTATCTGCGCGACAAAGTAGGCAAACTTGGCGTGGCACCGTTAACCAGTATGTTCCTGTATGGACCGAACCAGCCTTCTCCGACGACTAACTATCGTCCAGAACTGCATGACTCTAACGGTTTGTCCATCCACGCTGGTAACGGCGAATGGATTTGGCGTCCGCTGAATAACCCGAAACATCTCGCGGTGAGCAGCTTTGCTATGGAAAATCCGCAAGGTTTCGGTCTGTTGCAGCGTGGCCGTCAGTTCTCGCGTTTTGAAGACATCGACGATCGTTACGATCTGCGCCCGAGCGCCTGGATCACGCCAAAAGGCGATTGGGGCAAAGGTAAGATTGAGTTAGTTGAAATTCCAACTAACGATGAAACGAACGATAACATCGTTGCGTACTGGACCCCGGATCAGCTGCCTGAAGCCGGTAAAGAAATGAACTTTAAATATACCCTGACGTTCACGCGTGATGAAGACAAGCTTCATGCGCCTGATAACGCCTGGGTACAGCAGACACGTCGTTCTACCGGTGATGTTAAACAGTCCAATCTCATTCGTCAGCCTGACGGTACCATCGCGTTTGTGGTGGACTTTTCCGGCACCGATATGAAAAAGCTGCCGCAGGATACGCCGGTTACTGCACAAACCAGTATTGGTGACAACGGTGAAATCGTTGAAAACACCGTGCGCTACAACCCGGTCACTAAAGGTTGGCGTTTGGTATTGCGCGTGAAAGTGAAAGACGTGAAGAAAACCACTGAAATGCGTGCTGCCCTGGTCAATGCAGATCAGACGCTGAGTGAAACCTGGAGCTACCAGTTACCTGCCAATGAATAAGACAACTGAGTATATTGACGCAATGCCGCTTTCGGATATCGAAAAAGCGGCACTGCCGAAAACTGACATCCGCGCCGTTCATCAGGCGCTGGATGCTGAGCATCGTACGTACTCGCGCGAAGATGATTCACCGCAGGGTTCTGTAAAAGCTCGTCTTGAGCAAGCATGGCCGGATTCTCTGGCTAAAGAGCAGTTGGTTAAGGACGATGAGGGGCGCGATCAGTTACAGGCGATGCCAAAAGCAACACGTACCTCTATGTTCCCCGATCCCTGGCGTACCAACCCGGTTGGGCGTTTTTGGGATCGTCTGCGTGGGCGTGATGTGACACCGCGTTATCTTTCGCGTTTGACGAAAGAAGAACAAGAGAGCGAGCAAAAATGGCGTACCGTAGGCACCATCCGCCGCTATACGCTGTTGATCTTAACGCTGGCGCAAACGGTCGTTGCAACCTGGTATATGAAGACGATCCTTCCTTATCAGGGGTGGGCATTCATTAATCCTGCAGACATGATGGGGCAGGATTTGTGGGTCTCCTTTATGCAACTGCTGCCCTACATGCTCCAGACCGGCATTCTTATTTTGTTTGCCGTACTTTTCTGTTGGGTATCAGCGGGGTTCTGGACCGCGCTGATGGGCTTCCTGCAATTGCTGATTGGACGGGATAAGTACAGTATCTCGGCCTCAACGGTCGGGGATGAACCGTTGAATCCTGAACACCGTACGGCGTTGATTATGCCTATCTGTAACGAGGACGTTGATCGCGTATTCGCGGGACTTCGCGCCACGTGGGAGTCGGTCAAAGCAACGGGCAACGCTGAGCATTTCGATGTTTACATTCTGAGCGACAGCTACAATCCTGATATCTGCGTGGCAGAACAAAAAGCGTGGATGGAGCTGATTGCCGAAGTGCAGGGCGAAGGACAGATTTTCTACCGCCGTCGTCGTCGTCGCGTGAAGCGTAAAAGCGGCAACATTGATGACTTCTGCCGTCGCTGGGGAAATCAGTACAGCTACATGGTTGTGCTGGATGCGGATTCAGTGATGAGCGGTGACTGTCTGAGCGGCCTGGTGCGCCTGATGGAAGCGAATCCGAATGCCGGGATTATCCAGTCTTCACCGAAGGCTTCCGGTATGGATACGCTGTATGCGCGCTGCCAACAGTTTGCGACCCGTGTTTATGGGCCGCTGTTTACTGCCGGGCTTCACTTCTGGCAGTTAGGCGAATCACACTACTGGGGCCATAACGCGATTATTCGCGTGAAGCCGTTTATCGAGCACTGTGCGCTCGCGCCGTTACCGGGCGAAGGTTCGTTTGCGGGATCGATTCTCTCCCATGACTTCGTGGAAGCGGCCTTGATGCGTCGCGCTGGCTGGGGCGTGTGGATTGCTTACGATCTCCCGGGCTCTTATGAAGAGCTACCGCCGAACCTGCTGGATGAACTCAAGCGTGACCGTCGCTGGTGCCACGGCAACTTGATGAACTTCCGTCTGTTCCTGGTTAAGGGGATGCACCCGGTTCACCGTGCGGTGTTCCTGACTGGTGTGATGTCCTATCTGTCCGCGCCGCTGTGGTTTATGTTCCTCGCGCTCTCTACCGCATTGCAGGTGGTACATGCGTTGACGGAACCGCAGTACTTCCTGCAACCGCGTCAGCTATTCCCGGTATGGCCGCAATGGCGACCTGAACTGGCGATCGCGCTGTTTGCTTCAACGATGGTGCTGTTGTTCCTGCCGAAGTTGCTGAGTATTTTGCTCATCTGGTGTAAAGGGACGAAAGAGTACGGCGGGTTTATCCGCGTTACGCTGTCGCTGCTGCTGGAGGTTCTGTTCTCCGTGCTGCTGGCACCGGTGCGCATGCTGTTCCATACCGTCTTCGTCGTGAGCGCTTTCCTCGGTTGGGAAGTGGTGTGGAATTCGCCGCAGCGCGATGACGATTCCACCCCATGGGGTGAAGCGTTTATGCGTCACGGTTCTCAGTTACTGTTGGGGCTGGTGTGGGCTGTGGGTATGGCCTGGCTGGATCTGCGTTTCCTGTTCTGGCTGGCACCGATTGTCTTCTCGCTGATCCTGTCGCCGTTTGTTTCAGTGATTTCCAGCCGTTCCACGGTGGGGTTACGTACCAAGCGCTGGAAGCTGTTCCTGATCCCGGAAGAGTATTCCCCGCCGCAGGTGCTGGTGGATACCGATACTTATCTGGTGATGAACCGTAAACGTACGCTGGACGATGGCTTTATGCATGCGGTGTTTAACCCGTCGTTTAACGCACTGGCCACGGCCATGGCGACTGCACGCCACCGCGCCAGCAACGTGCTGGAGATTGCACGCGATCGTCATGTGGAACAGGCGCTGAACGAAACGCCGGAGAAACTGAATCGCGATCGCCGCCTTGTATTGTTGAGCGATCCGGTGACCATGGCACGTTTACATTATCGCGTCTGGAATTCACCTGATAAGTATTCTTCGTGGGTGAACTACTATCAGGGATTGACTCTGAACCCGTTGGCGCTCAGGAAAAAATAAGCGTTCTGTAACGTGAAAATACCGGCCTGGTGCCGGTATTTTTTTATATTGAATAGAATGAGTCGTGAGGTAGCAGGTGCGAATATTGGCTGTAGGAATAATGATCTTCTTCCTGAGCGGATGCGGCAGCATTATTAGTCGTACCATCCCAGGGCAAGGACACGGAAATCAATACTATCCTGGCGTGCAATGGGATGTTCGGGACTCGGCATGGCGCTACGTCACTATCCTCGATCTGCCTTTTTCGCTAGTGTTTGATACGTTGCTGCTCCCGCTCGATATTCATCATGGACCTTACGAGTAACTATCGCTCATCCCATTCATCGGCTGCGGTCTGCCCCTCTTCGGTATCAAGGGGAGGTTCCAACTGGAATTCACCTTCATCCCATTCGTGAAGCGTATTTTCTTCCTGCCACTCCTGGCGAATTTCAATTTCATCATAGTCGCCATCAAAAACGCTCTGAGCCGCTTCTCCGTTCAGCATTGGTAGACATTCACCATCTACATCATCCTCGTCAGCAAAGAATTCCGCCTGCCACATAATGTCGCCATCCTGTAGCACGTATTTTTGGATGCTTAGCTGTTGAACGCTGGCATCGTCTGACTCAAGGTCAGGGTTATCAGCCAGAAACACTTCACGAGCCGCATCAATAGCCTCTTCCAACGTGGCATAAAAATTCATGTCATTCTTTGCCATATTTCTTCTCCTAAGGCGAACAATAAAGGGGGATGATTCAATCTATAGACGGCGATCCGCAGAGCGTCAAACCCGTTAGCTGCGTGGCTAACTCAATCAGATGATTACTGCCTGCAATGCCAACGAGAGCAGGTGAAAGTAACTTCGGTAGTTTATGAAAAAATTTACATTGGCAGATACTGAAGCCTACGTAATATCAGGAAAAAAATTCAAGAAAAAAGAGTAATGTATGTGGTTTGCAATGCAGTAATGAAAATCAAATAAATAAAATCTGGCGTTATATTAGAAAATCTTCAGTTTTAAACACTATTTTTTATGTGTTTTAGAGGGGGAATGCGAGCGCTTATGAATTAATATTGCATAACTCAATCAAAGTAAAGGAGAAAATTAATGCCCAATACGGAAGTGTTGCAGAGGTAATCAATGAAAGTGGCTAAACTTAGTGGTGTCTCTGGAAGTGACAAAGTGTCTTTTGTGTATAGAGGTTGTGAATGGTGTGAGTGATACTAAAATAGTATACATAATAAAATATTATTAATGACAAAGGTTATAAATCTATAAGAAACCATTAAATAAGAAATGAATTAATGTTATTGAAATTGTGCGGGTATAATAGTTTGCAAAATCTTATGCTTTATTATATAAAATGCAAAATTAAGAATTACCTTAAGGTTGTTATGGATAACTATAATTCAAATAATGGAAGGTTAATGGCTTTCTATATAATCTGTTTGGCTAGCTATGTTCTTGGTGGTTTGTGTCTTACACAATTTAAATTAACGATGCAAAGTGTCCCACAAACTGTATATCTGATTATAATTGTAGGGTTGTTCTTTTTATATGGAATAATTTTCCTGTTTATGTTATTTCAGTATCTTTGTAGAAAAGATCTCACCTGCCTTATGATATTAGGCATGGCGTTTCTTGGCAATAACATATTTTTCGTCGAGACTATCTACATCGTTCAGGACTTGATTAATGATCATGCATCAATCGAAAAAAGAACTAACGATATAGCTATATTCTATTACTTTCGGCAGATTAGTTTCATCGCTCTGCTATTTGTTTCATTGAAATCTTATAAAATATCATCGACAGTTATTGAAACCAAAGAAAGAGAACCTTGCTATATCGTTCTGTCATTTTTAATTATGCTAGTGATCGCGGTGATGGCGCACACTCTGGCCAGTTACAACCCTAATTTTACACTCGAGATAACAAGCCTGAAGCCTGATAATGTCACGGTGCACTGGCATATTGGGTACATTTATTCGCTTATTGTATCCTGGGGACTGGTCCTGTTGTATTTAATCATTAAAACCAAAACGCACAACATCTTGTGGAAAAGTATAGGGCTACTGTGTTGCTCAGCAATATTGACCAATGTACTACTTCTGAGCCTGGATGAATATAGCATGTATATTTGGTATGTTAGCCGGGGGATTGAGGTGATAAGTGCCCTGTGTATAATCTCAATACTGATGTACAACACCTTCATCATCTTAAAAAAAGAAAGGGACTCAGCTATTAAAGACGCAATGACTAAAATATATAATCGTAAATTATTCTATAAGTCATTAAAATCATCCTTAGCAAAAGGTGAAGTGTGTGTAATGGTTCTGGATATTGATAAATTCAAGCGGATTAACGATACCTACGGTCATCAGGAAGGTGACAGAGTAATAATCAGCATTGTCGATATTATCAATAAATCAATCAGAGATACGGATATTTTTGCCAGAGTAGGTGGCGAAGAATTTGCGATCCTTCTTAAGTGTAACGATCAAGATGAGGCAATTGTTGTTGCAGAACGAATTAGGCGAAATGTCGAGAATGGTACGACAATACCAAATTCATATGATTTAAAAGAAAAAATGACGATAAGTATCGGTGTATATTGCAGTAAAATTGATGATGAATCAGCGGATAAAGTTGTTTCATATGCTGATGCCGCTTTGTATGAAGCCAAAAATTCTGGCAGAAATAAGGTGTGTTACTATTATCATTAAGACTGAAATATATGTCATGTGAGATAATTTTTTATTCTGAACCTGCGAATATAAATATATAAATCATCCCGCGACCTCTGTACTCCGACGACGGCGCAGGCTATTCCACGAGTACAGGGCGTTGAACAGTACAACTCCTGCGGTCACACAGAATACAGCACGAAAACCGTAGTTGGCGGATATCGCTGCCCCCATTAGAGGCCCTGTTACGTTACCAATGTCGCGAAATGACTGGTTATAACTGAAAATACGTCCAGCTATTTGATTAGTCGAGTTATAGACCAGCAGCGTTTGTACCGCAGGGAGCAGGGCGCCGTCGGCCGCCCCCAATAAAAAGCGCAGAATACCAAGCTGCCAGGGCGTCTGGACAAATGACATTGGAATTAGCAGTAACACGGAAACGATCAGCGCGACGATCAGGATCTTCTCCGGGCCAATCCGATCGCCTAATTTGCCAAGTTTAGGGGCGCTGATTAATGCCGCAACGCCGGGGACTGAGGCTATCATCCCACTGATAAACGCAATATTGCTGACGTTACCAGCCAACTCTCGAACGTACAGTGTCAGTATTGGCGCGATAGAACCGGTGGCTACCTGAATGATCAAAGTGGTGACAAACAGGCTCAGCACCAGTTTGGGGTTCCTTAAAGAGGCCACGACTTCACGAATGTGCAGCATTTCCTTCTTGCTCACCGGCTGGAAACGCTCGCGGATAAAAAATAGCGTCAGGATGAAGCAGACCAACAGCACGCTGGCGGTGATGAAAAATACGGGACGCAGTCCGTACTGATCCGCGAGGAGGCCGCCCGCTAGCGGCCCGAGCAGTGCGCCACTAACGCCACCGGTGGAAAGCGTTCCCAGTGCCCAGCCGCTTTTATTGCGTGGAACCTGGGTGGCGATCAGTGCATTCGCATTGGGGATGAATCCACCAAGCAGCCCCAACAAGGCGCGCAGGATCAAGAACTGCCAGATATTTTGCGCCAGTCCCATCAGCAGCATCACAACAGCCATACCCAACGCAGAGCGTAGCAGCATGATTTTTCGCCCCTTGCGATCGGCAAGGCCACCCCAGAAAGGAGAGGCGATGGCGGAAAAAAGAAAGGTGATGCTGAAGACCAGGCCTGACCACATATTCAGTGCGCTATGTCCCGTGACGCCGAGACTCTCGACGTAAAGTGGCAAAAAGGGCATGACCAGGCTAAATGCTGAGCCGGTTAAAAAACAACCTAACCAGGCAACAGTGAGGTTGCGTTTCCAGTTTATGGGAGCATCTGAGGGTGACATAGCGTTCCGCAGTGTGGCGCGCTGTTTGCGCTATCGATTGAATATAAGTAAGCAGGCTAATTATGCGCCTGGTTGATAGTTGCTGCAATGCGGATAGCAGTTAAACCTAAAGCAGGCAGGGAAGGTGTTGCAGCCCACAGGGCTGCAACAGTGTTTTAGTACAGGGAAGGAGAACCTTCAGGGCGCGTCTTGAAGCGACGATGCAGCCACATATACTGCTCTGGCGCCATCATGATGCATTGCTCAACAATTTTGTTCATCCACGCGGCAGTGGTCTCTGCGTCATCCAAAGGCGGTGAACACTCCGGAGGCAGCATAATCAATTGATACCCTTTACCGTCAGGTTTGCGGCGAGGAACAAACGGTACCAGGCAGGCATTGGACATGCGCGAAAGCATCCAGGTCCCAGAGGTTGTTGCGGCTTGTTCAACGGCAAAAAGTGGTACAAACACACTGGCACGAGGGCCGTAATCGTGATCCGGCGCGTACCAGACCACTTCGCCCTTTTTCAACGCTTTAATCATCCCTTTCAGGTCTTTACGATCGAGCATTGATTTATTCGAGCGCATACGGCCCCAGGTTTGTAGCCAGTCGAGAAGCGGGTTGTCGTTAGGGCGATACACACCAATACCCGGTTCCTGCAAACCAAACTGACGCGCACCCAGTTCCAGAGTCAGAAAGTGCAGACCCACTAACAAGATCCCGCGTTTTTGCGCCTGAACGTCACGGATATGTTCCATCCCGATCACTTCAGTCCAGCGTGAAATACGCTTATCGGACCAAAACCAGGCCATTCCGGTTTCCATTACGCCCATGCCCACGGATTCGAAGTTCTTGACGACCATCTGCTGGCGTTCCTGCTCACTCATCTGCGGGAAGCACAGTTCCAGATTTCGGGAAACAATTTTTGCCCGACGTTTCATCAAACGTAGCGCCAGTCGACCTAATGCACAGCCCAACTTAAAGAGGATGGGGTAGGGTAACTGCACGATTAACCAAAGGATGCCAATACCCAGCCAGGTTAACCAATAACGTGGATGCAGTAACGCAGCCGAAAACTTGGGTAAATTCGTCATGTCTATCCTGTCTTCAAACGACCAATTCCCTGTATTGTCGCATTTTTTCGCGCGTATCAAAAATTTGTGACGGGAGAACGGTGATTAATTCCGCAATTGTTGTTGCAACTTTATAGTGAAGTATGAAATGTAGCGTAAAATGTGTGGATGTAAATTGGCGATGTTTGCTTTATTATGCCGCCGATTTTCATTTATTCCCTATTTGCAGGATACGTACACCATGCCAGTGTTACACAACCGCATTTCGAACGACGCCCTCAAAGCCAAAATGCTGGCCGAGACCGAGCCGCGTACGACGATCTCATTCTATAAATATTTCACCATTGCCAATCCTCAGCACACGCGTGATGCACTGTACCAGATGTTCACCGCATTGAACGTCTTCGGGCGAGTATATCTTGCCCATGAAGGAATTAATGCGCAAATCAGCGTACCGCAAAGCAACGTCGAGACATTTCGCCAGCAACTCTATGCGTTTGATCCTGCATTGAACGATTTACGTCTGAATATTGCGCTGGATGATGACGGTAAATCGTTCTGGGTACTGCGTATGAAAGTCCGTGAACGTATCGTGGCGGATGGTATTGACGATCCAGACTTTGACGCCAGCAACGTGGGGGATTATCTCAAGGCAGCAGAGGTGAATGCCATGCTTGACGATCCTGAAGCGGTATTCATTGATATGCGCAACCATTATGAATATGAGGTGGGTCACTTCGAGAATGCGCTGGAGATCCCGGCAGACACGTTTCGCGATCAGTTGCCGAAAGCGGTTGAAATGATGCAGGCGCATAAAGATAAAAAAATCGTGATGTACTGCACGGGTGGGATCCGCTGTGAGAAAGCTAGCGCCTGGATGAAACACAATGGATTTAGCAAAGTCTGGCACATTGAGGGCGGTATTATTGAGTATGCCCGCAAGGCGCGTGAGCAGGGACTTCCGGTGCGTTTTATCGGTAAAAACTTTGTCTTTGATGAGCGCATGGGCGAAAGGATCTCTGAAGATGTTATCGCACATTGCCATCAGTGCGGCACGGCGTGCGATAGCCATACTAATTGCAAAAATGATGGCTGCCATCTGTTGTTTATTCAGTGCCCGGCTTGTGCGCAGAAATATAAAGGCTGCTGTAGCGAGCTGTGTAGCGAAGAGAGTGAGTTGCCGGAAGAGGAACAACGGCGTCGTCGCGCTGGGCGTGAAAATGGCAATAAAATCTTTAATAAATCACGTGGTCACCTGAATACCAAACTGGGTATTCCAGACCCTGCGCAATAACATGATTCCGGATGAGGGGCAGAACCTCATCCGGCAATTCATGCGTTACTTCTGTTGAACACCTTCCACTGAGATGATCAAATCGACTTCCTGCGACGCCGGACCGAGATCGGTGGTAATGTTGAAATCCTTCAGCTTAATCTTACCTTGCGCTTCAAAACCAGCGCGCGTACCGCCCCAAGGATCGCCGCCCTGACCGATGAGCTTCGCGTCCAGCGTAACCGGTTTGGTAACGCCGTTCAGGGTTAAATTACCGGTGATATCCAGGTCATTACCTTCTTTCTTCACGCTGGTGGAGCTGAAGGTCGCCTGCGGGAATTTTGCTACGTTAAGGAAATCTGCGCTGCGCAGATGCTTGTCACGTTCGGCGTGATTAGTGTCAACACTGTTGGTGTTGATGGTTACGTTAACCTTATCGGCTGCGGGATTTTTCTCATCAAAGGTAAACGTACCGTCGAAATCTTTAAATGTGCCGTACAGCCAGCTGTAACCCAGATGCTGAATACGGAAATTAACAAAGGCATGCTGTCCTTCCTTGTCAATTTTGTAATCTGCCGCCACGGCCGACCCGGTGGTGAATAACAGAGAGGCGAGTGTAAGTCCCAGCAGGTTTTTTTTCATTTTAAGCTCCATAGTCAGATGACGATTTTCCCAACATGCGATTGAGGGTATCGTCGTTATCGATAAAGTGATGTTTCAGGGCCATCAGTCCGTGCAGTAGGGATAAAATCACCACGGTCCACGCAAGCCACAGGTGCAAGCTACCGGCGAGGTCGGCCTGAGCACCTGCGTTGGCAACGGTGGCTGGAATGTCGAACCAATCAAAGACGCTTATCGCTTTGCCATCAGCGGTGGAAATTAGATATCCGCTGATGACAATTGAAAAGAGCAGCAAATAAAGAGCGAGGTGACCCATTGCCGCTGCGATGCGGGTTAAACGGGAGTAGCTTGCCAACGCAGCAGGTGGAGGAGAGAACAACCGCCAGACAACGCGGATAACCAGTCCCATCATGAGAAGGATGCCGATGCTTTTATGCAGTTCAGGGGCCTGGTGATACCAGCCGTCATAGTAACTAAGCGTGACCATCCATAAGCCCAACGCGAACATGCCATATACAGCAATCGCAACCAGCCAATGTAATGTGGCTGACACTACGCCATAGCGCTGTGAACTATTTTTGAATTGCATAAGCACACCGATTGATATTTCAGAAGTGAATGAAAATGGCGTGTAAAAGACATTAATGCAACTAATAAATAACAATGGTGATGATATTTATTTTTTGTTCAGTAAAGTTGACTGATTATTGAATTAATCATCAAGGGATTAGTGTGAGAGTAGGTGATAATGCTTGGTTTATGGGTGGTTATGATTTTTATTATTGTTCAGTTTATTGCAATGAAAATTAAGATAATTTCAATTTTTGTCAATTATTGTCAGCGCGCAGGAATCAGAAAAACATAATATATATTACATCCATAATGGCCAGCAGCGACCATAAAATAATGTAGAGCATAAGATGCTCGCGAATATTATTAACCAGATAGTGAAAGATACGGCGCATTAACGTTATTCCTGTCATTAAAAATGGCCTCATCATCGAGGCCATTCATTTATTATCACTTAAAACGGCTTAGCCTGAAGGGGGTCAGGTCAAAGTCAGACGGTTTGTCCTGAGCGAAGTTTGCCGCAATCTCTCCCAGAACAGAGGCAAACTTAAAGCCATGTCCGCTCAGCCCGGTAATGATTAGCGTGTTGTCGTGCGCTGGCAGAGTATCGATAATAAAGTCTTCATCCGGTGAATTATCGTAAGTGCAGGACGCGCCATGCAGGCAGCAGCCAACGCCCGGCAGAATTGTGCGCAGGAATGGGAAGGCTTCAGAACCATCGCTGGCTACAGCGGCAAATGGCTTACGCTCATCAGCAGAGTGAATGACTTGTCCGCCGTTGTGCTTACCAATTTTCAGCTCGTCGTTTTCTGCCGGGAAACCGTAGTATTGATCACCATTTGGCAGCTCGCCGGTGAAGGCTGGGAA
This sequence comes from Citrobacter freundii ATCC 8090 = MTCC 1658 = NBRC 12681, assembly GCF_011064845.1. Lineage (NCBI taxonomy): Bacteria > Pseudomonadati > Pseudomonadota > Gammaproteobacteria > Enterobacterales > Enterobacteriaceae > Citrobacter > Citrobacter freundii. The sequence goes on from NZ_CP049015.1 coordinate 1,901,222, forward strand.
GTTATTTTTAACGCTGTAGCGCCCATCGGCCTGATACCAGGCGAACACTTTGCGCACCGGTTGTATCGGTAGTTCAGGGACTAAAGCCTGCACCCAGGTACCGGCGCTGATCACTGCTTTTTTCGCGTGGTAGTCACCGTCAGCCGTTTCTACCGTGATGCCATCATCACCGTGATGAATTGCGCTGACCGGGCATTTAAACAGTTGCGCACAGCCTGCTTCTTCCGCCAGACGGATCCAGGTTTTAATTGCTAACTCACTGCGTAAAAAACCGGACTCCGCTTCAAACAGACCGATATAGTTGTCAGGTACACGAATCTCCGGCCAGCGCGCCATGATGGCTGCCGCATCCAGTTGTTCAACGTTGAGTTGCCATTGTTTGGCGCTTTGCGCTGCAGTCGCTAAGAAGGTTGACTCTGCTGGACCGAGGTTGATAACACCGGAGCGAACAAAAATCGGTTCTTCATTATGGGTGGACAGTTCATCCCACAATGTTTGCGCACGTAGTACCAGCGGAACGTATTTTTCACCTTCGCCATAAGCATGACGAATTAATCGAGTGTCGCCGTGGTGGCTGCCCTGCTGATGAGGAGGCATATGTGCATCGATCATCAGAACCTTCAGACCGGCACGAGTGGCATAGTATCCAGCTGCGGCGCCTACTGAACCGCTGCCAATAATGATTAAGTCGTATTTCATCCGCTTCTCTCTGCAATCGCGATAGTAGCAGGTTAAATAACTGACCCGGAATATTCAACCTGGAAATAAGAAAGGCACCGTTAAGGTGCCTTTTGATGGTTGGATGTATCAGGTTTAATGTCGCTGATACTCATTTACCTGGTAATCGCCAGATTCAATTTTGGCGATTCCTGCTTCTAATATCGAAATAAATTGCCTGGCAACATCAGTGGTTAACCAGAGCGTTTGACCAACTTCAGTCCCATCCGGGTCAGGGCGATTCGGGGTCTGGTAGTGCAAACGCAGCATCAGCGCATCGTAGCTATCAACAGTGCTGATGTCCCACCCTACAAGCGGATGAGTCTGAATGACTTCATTATTCTTTTCCATCATGCCCCCTAATTCGTGTTACTAGACAACGGTTTTCGAGGTTCAATGCGTTTTTTTCTGAAGCAACTTCAGTATATCAATAAATAAGGGTATTCATTGAAAATTTAAAGAGGGAAGGGCATAAATTTTTTGTTTTCAGCGTTATCTGACTAAGAAACCAACATGTTATTCATTTTTTTTTAGTATGTTGCACAATTATTTTGTTGTATTGGTTAAAAGATAATCGGTGAGTTAATATTAAATTAAAAACTCGTCAGAAGAAATGCGCGATTGATTACAGGATAGTGTGTATAAAAAAGCCGGGGCGACCCGGCAAACAAACATCACTGCATATCATTATTTATTCGTTGATGAACCAGTCATCCGCGCTTTCCCAGGTTTCCTGTAGGATCTCGCTGATGCGTTCTTTGTCCTCTTTAGTCGCGCCAATAACCGACAAATTGTTTGCGCCGGCATAACGGACGGTAACGTTACCTTCGTTATCCGGAAAATGGTGCTGAATACGGCGGGAGAGTTCACCTGCCAGTGCGTCAATTGCACCGGCAGGTAAAGGTGAAGTTTTGGCAATAGTGACTTCAATACGCATAGTAGCCCCCTGTGGAATATACTGTTTATTTATACAGTTATTCGCATCAATTGGCTACACTTTTTTTAGCTTTTTACTGACCAGCGTACCGTTTCGCCACCCAGGAAAGGCACCAGCGTATCGTCTTCCAGTGCAATGCTCTCAGGAACCAGGTGCTCCACGCGTTCCAGCTCAATAAAGGTCTCATTTACCGGCAAGCCATAGAACTGTGGGCCGTTGAGTGAGCAGAAGGCTTCGAAATGGTCGAGCGCATTCATCTCTTCAAACACGGTGGCATAGCTGCCCAGCGCGGTCGGTGCATTAAAACAGCCCGCACAGCCACAGCTTGACTCTTTGCGATGACGAGCGTGTGGCGCTGAGTCGGTACCGAGGAATGCGCGCTTAAACCCGCTGGCAACCAGTTCACGCAGCGCCTGTTGGTGGACGTTACGTTTGAGGATTGGCAGGCAATACAGGTGAGGGCGAATCCCACCAACCAGCATGTGGTTGCGGTTAAACATCAGGTGCTGTGGCGTAATCGTCGCAGCCAAAAGTTCGTTACCGTCGCGAACGTATTCGGCAGCATCTTTGGTGGTGATATGCTCGAACACCACTTTCAGCGAGGTCAAACGCTGACGCAGCGGCTCCATCACCGTTTCAATAAAGCGCGCTTCGCGATCGAAAATATCGATATCTGCATGGGTGACTTCGCCGTGCACCAGCAGTGGCATACCCAATTTTTCCATCCGCTCCAGCACCGGCATGATGGCGTCAATAGAGGTTACGCCATGCGTCGAGTTGGTGGTGGCATTGGCTGGATAGAGTTTTGCCGCGGTGAATACGCCTTCGTTGAATCCACGTTCCAGCTCGTTGGGATCCAGCGTATCCGTTAAGTAGCAGGTCATTAATGGCGTGAAGTCGTGTCCGGCAGGTACCGCGTCAAGAATGCGCTGGCGATAAGCGATAGCCGCGTCAACCGTGGTGACGGGCGGTACCAGGTTCGGCATGACAATGGCGCGGCCATAAACTTCACTGGTATAGGGCACGACAGTTTTTAACATGTCGCCATCGCGAAAGTGAAGATGCCAGTCGTCTGGGCGGCGGATCTTTAAAACCTGGGATGGTGCAGTCATCAATATGCTCCGGCTGAGGATGGTCTTTTTTGCCGGAAACAAAGGATAAGCGGAAACGTTTTCGTTTGCACGAAAAAAAAGGGCGCATCAGCGCCCTCAGTTTTATTAGTCGGTGAACGGGATGATGATTTCACCCGGTTTGACCTCAATACCTTTCGCCAGTTTTTTCGCCAGCGCTTCACCCTGGCTGCTGTCTTCCTTCAGAATGTACGCTGGTTGCTGGTTGAAATAGTTACGCAGCGACTGATTTAAATAAGGCATCAGGGTTTGCAGTACTGACTGCATTTTCTCTGGCGTGACGGTGGCGTCGACGACTTCCATCTCTTGCAGATAAATCGCGCCTTTTTCTTTATTGAAAACCGGTAAGGCTTTCAGCTTCAGCTTCATGGTCGCTTTCTGACTGCCAAACAGGGAGTTCATGTCCAGGTTGGCATCGCCGGTCAGGGTTACTTTGTTTGGCTCTTCACGACCAATCTGGCTGGCGAGATTATTCAGTACGATATGTGCTTCAGCAACGCCGGGCAAACCGATGTCTTTTGAAAAGTTATTATGCTTTGCCAGGGCTTGATTAATTTCTTGCTCGCTAACCGTGTATTGCGTGAGTTGATTACAACCAACCAACAGGCCGCTGACAATCAGTGCAGCGGCAAAAAAAAACTTTTTCATGGGGTTCCTCAACATGATGCATGTGGCGTAATCGTGACACAAAGCATCATCGAGTACCAGCGCCCCGGACGCCAGCAGAAAAAACTGAAAAGTGCCCGGGCGCGGGTTCGGCTATCAGGCGTCTGGTTCCAGCATACCTCGCGTTGGGCGTTTGAGACTGAATTGCCAGCCCAGCGCCAGGAAGGTGATGAAGCCAATAATACCGAGCATCATCCAGGGCAGCTCAGGCTGTGCCAGGGCCTTGCCCATGTCAAACAGCCAGCCGCCGCCGACATAGCCAATTGCGCCACCGATGGCGAGTCCCAGTCGGCTGAAGCCCATATAGCTTCCTCTGGCCCGCGCATTCGCCAGCGAGGCGCTCAGAGTTTCACGCGCCGGTTCGGCGATGATCGAGCCAATATAGAACGTGCAGATCAGGGTGAACAACTGCTGTAAATTCCCGACCAGGCCAATTGGCATCATGCTCAGAGACATCACCAGCAGGCCCGCCATCAGGCGATGTTCAAGGCGAAAGCGTTTTTCACTCCAGCGGGCAATCGGGTACAGCAGCGTTAAAGAGAGACATGCCTCAATGGCATACATCCATTTCACGGCGGCTGGTGAGCCAGCGATGTCGTTCACCATGATGGGCAGCATCAGCATCACCTGTACCGCCAGCATGTAATAGCCCGCCAGCGTCAGCACATAGGTGACAAAGCGCTTGTCATGCATCACATGGCTCATCCCTTCACGCACCGGAATTTTCACCGTCGACAGCTTCCATGCCGGGAGCAGCCAGGCGTTAAACGCCGCGCACAGAACGAACAAAATTGCGCCGGTGGCACATACCAGACGGAAATCGTATTGCAATAACCAACTGCCGAGTAACGCGCCGACCACGGCCCCGGCGCTATCCTGCATCATCAGAATAGAGAAAAAACGCCCGCGCTTTTCCGGGCGGATCAGCTTGACTACCAGCGCCGAACGGGGAGGATCAAACAGCGTGCCACCCAGCCCGGAAAGAAAGCAGGAAAACCACAGCAGCCACGGTTCATGCGCAATGCCCATGGTGGCGAACCCGGCTGCGCGCATCAGCATGCCGGTGACGATCATCGGTTTGGCGCCGAAACGGTCAGCAATAGCACCACCGAAAATACCCAACCCCTGCTGGATAAATTGACGTAATCCAAGCGCGATACCGACCATCACGGCGGCCCAGCCCATTTGGTCGACGAAACGAATTGAGATCAGCGGGAAAACGACGAAGAAACCCAGCACGACCAGCATATTATCGATGAGAAGGAAGTATTTACCCAGGTTCCTTGCCTGCGAGACTTGCGACATTTCCCCTCCAGGGAAAAACTCGTCACTCTGGATAGAGTTTAAAAGATAAGCACCTTCTATTCTGCGGTGTCGTCATCGCTTTTCCCACCCTTCGCGGGACAATATTTTTTTATCAAAAGTCCGTCTTGATAGAGAGTTTTCATCAAAATGTGTGAATAATTCAAAAAATGGCATTTTGCTCTTTTCACAGGGTGTATTCGCACAGGTATAGTAATGCGAATAGCGTATTGAAGACGTTACGGGAAGGAGTAGGTATAGAATGTTTGGCTATCGCAGTAACGTGCCAAAAGTGCGCTTAACCACGGACCGCCTGGTCGTGCGTTTAGTGCATGAGCGTGATGCCTGGCGTCTGGCAGATTATTACGCAGAAAATCGTCATTTCTTAAAACCCTGGGAACCTATTCGCGATGAAAGCCACTGCTATCCGTCCGGCTGGCAGGCGCGTCTCAGCATGATCTCTGAGTTTCATAAACAGGGCACCGCTTATTATTTTGCGCTGCTCGATCCGGACGAAAAAGAGATTATCGGCGTTGCGAACTTCTCAAACGTAGTGCGGGGATCCTTCCATGCCTGTTATCTCGGCTACTCCATTGCGCAGAAATGGCAGGGGCAGGGGCTAATGTATGAAGCCTTAACTTCGGCCATCCGTTATATGCAGCGCACGCAGCATATTCACCGCATTATGGCTAACTACATGCCACATAATAAGCGCAGCGGTGACCTGTTGGCGCGACTGGGTTTTGAAAAAGAAGGGTATGCCAAAGACTACCTGCTGATTGACGGGCAGTGGCGCGATCACGTGCTGACGGCGTTGACCACATCAGAATGGACCCCCGGCCGCTAAGTTTCAGATGCAGCCATGATTAATGGAGAAGACGATGAAATACGAATTAACCGCCACCGAAGCACGAGTGATTGGCTGTTTATTAGAAAAACAAGTGACAACGCCGGAACAGTACCCACTCTCCGTTAATGGAGTCGTAACAGCCTGCAATCAAAAAACGAATCGTGAACCGGTGATGAACCTGTCGGAATCGGACGTGCAGGAGCAATTAGATAACCTGGTTAAGCGACATTTTCTGCGCACGGTGAGCGGCTTTGGCAATCGCGTTACGAAATATGAGCAGCGTTTCTGCAACTCTGAATTTGGCAATCTGAAGCTCAGTGCCGCAGAGGTGGCCGTAATCACTACACTGCTGCTGAGGGGCGCTCAGACGCCTGGTGAATTGCGTAGTCGCGCATCCCGTATGTACGAATTCAGCGATATGGCCGAAGTGGAATCGACACTGGAAAATCTGGCAACCCGGGAAGATGGGCCTTATGTGATCCGCCTGGCGCGCGAGCCGGGCAAACGTGAAAGTCGCTATATGCACCTGTTTTGCGGTGAGGTTGATGAAGCCATTGCCGCGGCAGATCAACTCCCTGCAGCCTCCGGTGATCTGCAGGCTCGCGTGGAAATGCTGGAAACGGAGGTCGCAGAACTTAAGCAGCGACTTGATTCATTGCTGGCGCACCTGGGAGACTGACGTGAATAAATTACGTATCGGCGTTGTCGGCCTTGGCGGTATTGCACAAAAGGCCTGGCTACCCGTGCTGGGCACCTCCGCAGACTGGACGCTGCAAGGCGCCTTTTCACCTTCGCGCGATAAAGCACAGCGTATCTGTGATACCTGGCGGATACCCTACGTGGATTCACTGATGAATCTGGCGCAAACCTGCGACGCGGTTTTCGTCCATTCCAGCACCGCGACGCACTATGCGGTCGTCAGTGAATTGCTGAATGCCGGAGTTCACGTGTGTGTGGATAAACCGCTGGCGGAAAACCTGCGTGAGGCTGAGCAACTGGTGGAGCTGGCCGCGCGGAAAAAACTCACGCTGATGGTCGGGTTTAACCGCCGGTTTGCACCGCTGTACCAGGATCTCAAAACCCAGTTGAGCACCGCAGCGTCTGTACGTATGGATAAGCACCGTACGGATAGCGTTGGGCCGTACGATCTGCGTTTCACTTTGCTGGACGACTATCTGCACGTAGTCGATACCGCACTGTGGCTGGCGGGAGGGCAGGCGCAGTTAAATAACGGCACGCTGCTGACCAATGAATCTGGTGCGATGCTTTACGCCGAGCACCATTTTTCTACCGGTCAAATGCAGATAACGACCAGTATGCATCGCCGTGCCGGTAGCCAGCGTGAGAGCGTGCAGGCGGTGACGGACGGTGGCCTGATTGACGTAACTGATATGCGGGAATGGCGGGAAGAGCGTGGGCAAGGTGTTGTTCATAAGCCGATAGCGGGCTGGCAAACGACCTTAGAACAGCGTGGTTTTGCCGGATGTGCGCGTCATTTCATTGAGTGCGTGCAAAATCAGACGGTTCCCCAGACGGCAGGCGAGCAGGCGCTACTGGCCCAGCGTGTTGTTGAAAAGCTGTGGCGGGAGGCGATGGCTGAATAACCCCCTGTAACATCTGGCGGTAGTAATTCATTGTAATCCAGGTACTATATGCCCACTCAAAATAACACCTCTTTTCAACCATAGGCTGATTTGTCGGCCTGATAAGGCGCTACGGTGTCGCCATCAGGCGCAGCAAAAGTGTCGGATGGCGGCGAGAATGCCTTATCCGACCTACGGGCAGGTTTGTCGGGGTTTTGCCTCAGAGTCTGGAATACAACATAGATGAATTTATTAAAGTCGCTGGCAGCCGTCAGCTCGATGACGATGTTTTCACGAGTGCTGGGTTTTGCGCGTGATGCGATTGTCGCCAGAATCTTTGGTGCAGGGATGGCGACAGATGCCTTTTTTGTGGCATTCAAACTTCCTAACCTGCTACGCCGAATTTTTGCCGAAGGCGCATTTTCGCAGGCGTTTGTGCCGATTCTTGCTGAGTACAAAAGCAAGCAGGGGGAAGATGCTACCCGCGTGTTTGTTGCCTACGTTTCCGGACTGTTGACGCTGGCGCTGGCTGTGGTGACGGTAGCCGGGATGTTGGCTGCGCCATGGGTGATTTTAGTTACCGCGCCGGGGTTTGCCGACACAGCGGATAAATTTGCGCTGACTACTCAACTGCTGCGGATCACTTTTCCCTATATTCTACTGATTTCACTGGCCTCACTGGTTGGTGCGATCCTTAACACCTGGAACCGCTTTTCTATTCCTGCGTTTGCCCCGACTTTTCTGAATATCAGCATGATCGGTTTCGCGTTGTTTGCGGCCCCTTATTTTCATCCGCCAGTGCTGGCGCTGGCGTGGGCCGTTACCGTGGGTGGCGTGCTACAGCTGATTTACCAGCTTCCGCATCTGAAGAAAATTGGCATGCTGGTACTGCCGCGTGTGAACTTCCGCGATGCGGGGGCGATGCGCGTCGTCAAGCAGATGGGCCCGGCGATCCTTGGGGTATCAGTCAGCCAGATTTCACTGATTATCAATACGATTTTCGCCTCGTTTTTGGCCTCTGGCTCAGTTTCGTGGATGTACTATGCCGACCGTCTGATGGAGTTTCCGTCTGGTGTGCTTGGCGTAGCGCTGGGGACTATCCTGCTGCCATCGCTGTCCAAAAGCTTTTCCAGCGGTAATCATGATGAGTATTGTCGCCTGATGGACTGGGGCCTGCGTTTGTGTTTCCTGTTGGCATTACCGAGTGCCGTAGCGTTGGGTATTCTGGCCAAACCGCTGACGGTGTCTCTGTTCCAGTACGGTAAATTTACCGCCTTTGATGCCGCGATGACCCAGCGTGCGCTGGTGGCGTATTCGGTAGGTTTGATTGGCTTGATCGTAGTGAAAGTGTTGGCTCCGGGCTTTTACTCGCGCCAGGATATAAAAACGCCAGTGAAGATTGCCATTGTGACGCTGATTATGACCCAGGTGATGAACCTGGCCTTTATCGGGCCGTTAAAGCATGCCGGGCTGTCGCTGTCGATTGGTCTGGCGGCGTGTCTGAACGCTTCACTGCTGTACTGGCAATTGCGTAAGCAGAAAATCTTTACTCCACAGCCGGGTTGGGCCTGGTTCCTGGCGCGACTGGTGATTTCCGTGCTGGTGATGTCGGCGGCACTGGTAGGGATGCTTTACATCATGCCAGATTGGTCGCAGGGAACGATGTTGTGGCGCCTGCTGCGTCTGATGGCGGTCGTGGTGGCAGGTATTGCTGCTTACTTCGCAGCACTCGCTGTGCTGGGCTTTAAAGTAAAAGAGTTTGTGCGCCGGACGGCATAAAGAATCAATGCCGGATGGCGGCATAACGCCGTATCCGGCCTACAAAAAGTGTAGGCCTGATAAGCAAAACGTTATCAGGCTTGCATCAGATAGAGAATTTTTTCCCGCCGCGGTGCGCAGCTGAAGTTTGACCGTTTGCGCCATACAACGCCGGTTCCTGGTGCGGTTTCAGCACTTGTATTGCTTGTTGATTACGCTCGATCTGCCCTTCCAGCAGCCAACCATTGTGCTGGTTGAGGTCGCGTAAGTGCTGTGTTTTCTTGGTGATAGTCTGCCAGCGTTCAGCAATCTCATCATTGGCGCTGCGCGTGGCGTCATGCTCCAGGCGGCGCTGTTGCTCAAGATAATCAAGGGTTGCCAGCAGCGAGCTTTTTTCTTCTGTAATACGCTGTAGCTGGCTGCCATTGATATGCCCTGCGGAAAGCTGCTGCTGTTCAGCATCCATTACCGTTTTCAGGTCATTGAGGACAGTCGTCATCTGGTCAAGTATTTCTGACAAACGAGTCATACTTTATTTACTCTGTAGGTAGCTCTGCGCCTCGCGAATCAGCGAGTCGGCAATTTTTCCGGTATCCATTTTCAATTCACCGTTACGGATTGCGGTTTTCAGTGCTTCCACGCGTTCCATATTGATGTCATTGGTGCCGGGCTGCATCAGTTTGGCTTGGGCGTCGCTCAGCATGACGCTGGTGCTGGTGGTCGCGGTGGTTTTTTCCTTCTGCGCTTTTTGTACCGGCGCATCGCTGGTTTCACGCGGCTGAACGGTGCTTACTGGCTTCAATGGTGAGGTACGATCAATGCTCATTTTATTTTTCCTCATCGAGGGGTTACGCTATAGCGGCCCGCTGTAATCATTGGTTGTTTATCTATCGGCACACGCTAAAAAATCTTTAACCTATTATAGGTTAATAAGAATATTCCCATCAGAATCGACGACGCCGCTCACCACCTGGCCTGAAATCATCCGCACTCGCGCATTCTGTGCGACAGCGGCGTTGTTCAGCGCTTTACCTTCGGCGTTAACCCGAAAGCCATCTCCGTTGGCAATAACCAGCACGCGCTGACCGGCCTTGATCCGCCATGCCTGGCGCAACATCGAAAGCTGTATCGGTTGACCAGGGACCAGATCGCGCAGGCTCACAGCATCCTGCACCTGACTCATATCCAGCACCGCGCGCGGCGGTAGTTGGTCCAGTCGACCACGTTTCAGCGTTACGCTGGCTGGGGTCAGGGTGCTACCTCGCGCTACAGGCGCGGCGGCTACTACGTAGTTTCCCGTCGCCTGGACGTTCACCTGCAGATAACGTTTTTCGTTGGCACAGCGAGCCAGCACATTCACATTACCCCACAGTTTCGCGCTACCTGACACGCTTAATGCCGGTTGCTCACAGCTCGGCAATAAGTTTGGCGACGTTCGGATAGTGACCACCACCTCATCGCTAAATCCGGTCAGGCGCTGGGAAAACCATGCCGTTAGCTGCGAATTCAGGTCTTGCGCCAGCGTCATAGGGCTGAACAGCAGTGCTGCCACGACTATTCCACGTTTAAACGTTTGCATCAAAACCTCGCGCTTTTTCAGGTAGTGGCAGGATTTTACCTGTGTGACGCAGTCATCAACGCAACAAATAGCGACGCATTTTGCGTTTATTCCGGCGATAACGCGCGCGTAATGGGATTTAAGCTGTCGGCTGAATTTTGTCATTTGCGGAGGAGATATGCTCGATAAGCTCGACGCCGCCTTACGTTTTCAACAGGAAGCGCTGAATTTGCGCGCCCAACGCCAGGAAATTTTGGCGGCCAACATTGCCAATGCCGACACGCCGGGGTACCAGGCGCGCGACCTGGATTTCGCCAGTGAATTAAAAAAAGTCATGGTGCGAGGACGGGAACAAACCGGTGGCGTTTCGTTGACGCTGACCTCTGCACAACACATTCCGGCCCAGACCGTTTCTTCGCCGTCTACGGAGCTGCTCTACCGTATTCCTGACCAGCCATCTCTTGATGGCAACACGGTGGATATGGACCGGGAGCGCACGCAATTTGCAGACAACAGCCTCAAGTATCAAATGGGGCTGACCGCGTTGGGTGGGCAAATCAAAGGCATGATGAACGTGCTGCAAGGAGGGAACTAATTCGTGGCGCTGTTAAATATTTTTGATATCGCAGGTTCTGCGCTGACGGCTCAGTCTAAACGCCTGAACGTCGCGGCCAGTAACATGGCGAATGCGGATAGCGTCAGCGGGCCCGACGGTCAGCCGTATCGCGCGAAACAGGTTGTTTTTCAGGTAGATGCTGCGCCAGGTGCGGCAACTGGTGGCGTAAAAGTTGCTGACGTCATTGAAAGTCAGGCACCGGATAAGCTGGTTTATGAACCCGGTAATCCGCTGGCCGATGCGAATGGCTACGTAAAAATGCCGAATGTGGACGTCGTTGGTGAGATGGTCAACACCATGTCAGCCTCGCGTAGCTACCAGGCAAACGTCGAAGTGCTCAACACCGTGAAAAGCCTGATGCTCAAAACGCTTACGTTAGGCCAGTAAAGGAGGCGCATATGTCTATTGCTGTAACCATGAATGACCCGAGCAATGCAGGCGTTAAAGCTGCCACCGGGAATAGCTCCCTGACGGGCAGCAATGCCGCTGACCTGCAAAGCAGTTTTCTGACGCTGCTGGTCGCACAACTGAAAAACCAGGATCCTACCAACCCGCTGCAAAACAACGAACTGACTACCCAGTTGGCGCAAATCAGTACCGTGAGCGGGATTGAGAAACTGAACACCACGTTAGGGTCGATCTCCGGGCAGATCGACAACAGTCAGTCGCTGCAGGCCAGTACGCTGATTGGCCACGGGGTCATGATCCCGGGTACCACCATCCTGACCGGTAAAGGGACGGAAGAGGGTGCCAAAACCACGACAACACCATTTGGCGTTGAGCTGCAGCAACCGGCAGATAAGGTTACCGCAACCATTACCGATAAAGACGGCAAAGTGGTACGCACCATTGACATTGGTGGATTGAAAGCGGGCGTTCATACCTTTACCTGGGACGGCACCATGACCGATGGCACGGATGCACCAAGCGGTTCTTACAACGTGTCAATTGCTGCCAGCAATGGTGGAACGCAACTGGTGGCACAGCCGCTTCAGTTTGCGCTGGTGCAGGGCGTTATTCGCAGTAACGGCGGTAATACGCTGGATCTTGGCACCTATGGAACCACCACCCTCGACGAAGTACGGCAGATAATTTAAGCCTTCACACTTATCAGGAGTAAGTCATGGCCTTTTCTCAAGCGGTCAGCGGTCTGAACGCTGCAGCGACCAACCTCGATGTCATTGGTAACAACATCGCCAACTCCGCCACCTACGGTTTTAAATCCGGTACGGCATCTTTTGCCGATATGTTTGCCGGTTCGAAAGTCGGTTTGGGCGTTAAAGTTGCGGGTATTACTCAGGACTTTACCGACGGTACTACCACCAACACCGGACGTGGTCTGGATGTTGCTATCAGCCAGAACGGTTTTTTCCGCATGGTAGACAGTAACGGTTCTGTTTTCTTCAGCCGTAACGGTCAGTTCAAACTCGATGAAAACCGCAATATCGTTAATATGCAGGGGCTGCAACTGACGGGCTATCCGGCTACCGGTACACCACCGACAGTTCAGCAGGGTGCAAACCCGGGGCCGATTACGATCCCCAACACATTGATGGCGGCACAGGCAACCAGCAAGGCCTCAATGCAGATCAACCTCAACTCATCGGATAAAATCCCGACAACGACAAAGTTTGATCCGAAAGATGCTGACAGCTATAACAAAAAAGGCCCCGTCACCGTTTATGACAGTCTGGGAAATGCCCACGAAGTTAACGCCTATTTTGTAAAACAGCCTGATAACAAATGGGCTGTCTATACCGTTGATAGCAGTGATCCTAAGGCTGCTGTACCAACCGCACCGACGTCCACGCTGGAATTTGATACTAATGGAGCGCTAATCGGCGGCGGTACATTCAATATCACCACAGCTGCGCTCAATGGCGCACCGGCTGTCACCTTCGCAATGAGTTTCCAGAACTCCATGCAGCAGAACACCGGTGCCAACAACATTGTTGCCACTAAACAGGACGGCTACAAACCAGGCGATCTGGTGAGCTACCAGATTAACAATGACGGTACCGTAGTCGGCAACTACTCCAACGAACAGCAACAGGTTCTAGGACAGATCGTGCTGGCAAACTTTGCCAACAACGAAGGTCTGGCGTCTCAGGGCAACAACGTCTGGGCGGCCACTCAGGCCTCCGGTGTGGCGCTGCTGGGTACCGCGGGTACGGGTAACTTCGGCAAGCTGACCAACGGTGCGCTTGAAGCGTCAAACGTGGATTTGAGTAAAGAACTGGTGAATATGATTGTCGCCCAGCGTAACTATCAGTCGAACGCGCAGACCATCAAAACCCAGGATCAAATCCTCAACACGCTGGTCAACCTGCGCTAAGCGCCTGACGGGATGGCTTAATGGATCACGCAATTTATACCGCCATGGGCGCGGCCAGTCAGACGCTGAATCAACAGGCGGTGACGGCGAGCAACCTGGCAAACGCCTCCACGCCAGGGTTTCGTGCGCAGCTCAATGCACTGCGCGCGGTTCCTGTAGAAGGATTGTCTTTACCGACGCGTACGCTGGTCGTGGCCTCCACACCGGGGGCCGACATGACGCCGGGTCAGATGGACTATACCTCCCGCCCGCTGGATGTGGCGCTGCAACAGGATGGCTGGTTGGCTGTGCAGACCGCGGATGGTAGCGAAGGATATACCCGTAACGGCGCTATTCAGGTAAGCCCAACGGGTGAACTGACAATTCAGGGACACCCGGTAATTGGCGAAGCCGGACCGATAGCCGTACCGGAAGGTTCAGAAGTCACCATTGCGGCGGACGGGACAATTTCTGCACTTAACCCTGGCGATCCGGCGAATACCGTAGCGCCAGTGGGGCGGCTGAAGCTGGTGAAGGCTACAGGGATCGAAGTGCAACGTGGCGATGACGGTATGTTCCGTCTGACCCAGGCCGCACAGGCTACCCGTGGTGCGACGTTACAGGCCGACCCCAGTATCCGTGTGATGTCGGGCGTGCTGGAAGGCAGTAACGTTAAACCGGTTGCTGCGATGAGCGACATGATCGCCAACGCCCGCCGCTTTGAAATGCAGATGAAAATTATCAGTAGCGTGGATGATAACGCGGGCCGCGCCAACCAACTGCTGTCGATGAGTTAATACAGGACATTTTATGATCAGTTCATTATGGATCGCCAAAACCGGCCTGGATGCGCAGCAAACCAACATGGATGTGATTGCCAACAACTTGGCAAACGTCAGCACCAACGGATTTAAGCGCCAACGCGCCGTGTTTGAAGATCTGTTGTACCAGACGATTCGTCAGCCTGGCGCACAGTCTTCTGAACAAACCACGCTGCCGTCTGGTTTGCAGATTGGTACCGGTGTACGTCCGGTTGCAACCGAGCGTTTACACAGCCAGGGTAACCTGTCGCAGACCAACAACAGTAAAGATGTGGCGATTAAAGGCCAGGGCTTTTTCCAGGTCATGTTGCCCGATGGTACGTCCGCTTATACCCGCGACGGTTCTTTCCAGGTGGATCAGAACGGCCAGTTGGTGACGGCGGGTGGTTTTCAGGTTCAGCCTGCCATCACCATTCCGGCTAACTCGCTCAGTATCACCATTGGACGCGACGGTATTGTCAGCGTGACCCAGCAGGGACAGGCGGCGCCTGTTCAGGTCGGGCAGCTTAACCTGACAACATTTATGAACGATACCGGTCTGGAAAGCATTGGTGAGAATCTGTACACCGAAACGCAGTCATCCGGTGCGCCGAACGAGAGCACGCCGGGGTTGAACGGCGCGGGTCTGCTGTATCAGGGCTATGTTGAAACCTCTAACGTCAACGTGGCGGAAGAGCTGGTAAACATGATCCAGGTTCAGCGCGCTTACGAAATCAACAGTAAAGCGGTATCGACCACCGATCAGATGCTGCAAAAACTGACGCAACTCTAAAGTGGAGTCCGGTGGGGTGAAAACCTCACCGGCACACTGATTTTGAAGATGACCGCAATGCGAAAATACGCGCTTCACCCATACCCTATTTTAGCCCTGCTGGTGGTTTCACTAACAGGATGTGCCTGGATCCCGGCCACGCCCCTCGTGCAGGGTGCGACGACTGCCCAGCCCGTTCCAGGTCCAACGCCGGTGGCGAATGGCTCAATCTTCCAGTCGGCACAACCGATTAACTATGGTTATCAGCCACTCTTTGAAGACCGTCGTCCACGCAATATTGGCGATACGCTGACCATCGTATTGCAGGAAAACGTCAGCGCGAGCAAAAGCTCTTCGGCGAACGCCAGCCGCGACGGCAAGACAAACTTTGGCTTTGATACCGTACCGCGCTATCTGCAAGGTCTGTTCGGTAACGAACGTGCCGACGTAGAAGCCTCAGGCGGTAACTCCTTTAACGGTAAAGGCGGCGCGAACGCCAGAAATACCTTCAGCGGTACGCTGACCGTAACGGTCGATCAGGTACTGGTGAATGGCAACTTACATGTCGTGGGTGAAAAACAGATCGCCATAAATCAGGGCACTGAATTCATTCGCTTCTCCGGGGTCGTTAACCCGCGCACCATCAGTGGCAGCAACTCCGTACCGTCAACCCAGGTTGCGGACGCGCGTATTGAGTACGTCGGAAACGGCTACATCAATGAAGCGCAAAATATGGGCTGGTTGCAGCGTTTCTTCCTTAACTTGTCGCCGATGTAAGCGAGGTACCCCGTGTTTAAATTTTTTGTTGGAATGGCACTGGTGCTGGTAACCGCCTTCGCGCATGCCGACCGTATTCGTGACCTGACCAGCGTGCAAGGCGTGCGGGAAAACTCGCTGATTGGTTATGGGCTAGTGGTCGGTCTGGATGGTACAGGCGACCAGACCACCCAGACGCCGTTTACCACGCAAACGCTCAACAACATGCTGTCGCAGTTGGGGATCACCGTGCCCACCGGCACCAATATGCAGTTGAAAAACGTGGCAGCGGTAATGGTCACCGCGCAGTTCCCGGCCTTTGGTCGTCAGGGGCAAACTATTGACGTTGTAGTCTCTTCCATGGGTAACGCTAAAAGCCTGCGCGGCGGAACGCTGCTGATGACCCCGCTGAAAGGGGTCGATAGCCAGGTATATGCGTTGGCGCAGGGGAATATTCTGGTTGGCGGTGCGGGCGCAGCTGCGGGTGGCAGCAGCGTGCAGGTAAACCAGCTCAATGGCGGACGCATTACCAACGGCGCGACCATCGAACGTGAATTACCCAGCCAGTTCGGCGGCGGTAACACCATTAATCTGCAACTGAATAATGAAGATTTCACGATGGCGCAGCAAATTACCGACACTATTAACCGCTCGCGTGGTTTTGGCAGCGCAACGGCGTTGGATGCCCGCACTATTCAGGTGCGCGTGCCAAGCGGCAACAGCTCGCAGGTGCGTTTCCTTGCTGATATCCAGAATATGGAGGTGAACGTCACGCCGCAGGATGCGAAAGTGATTATCAACTCGCGCACCGGATCTGTCGTCATGAACCGCGAAGTAACGCTGGATAGCTGTGCCGTGGCACAAGGCAACTTGTCGATCACGGTGAACCGCCAGGCGAACGTCAGCCAGCCGGACACACCGTTTGGCGGTGGACAAACCGTAGTGACGCCACAAACTCAGATTGACCTGCGCCAAAGTGGTGGTTCGCTGCAAAGCGTGCGTTCCAGCGCCAACCTGAACAATGTTGTGCGTGCGCTGAATGCGCTGGGAGCAACGCCGATGGATTTGATGTCCATTCTGCAATCGATGCAGAGCGCGGGTTGCTTACGCGCCAAACTGGAAATCATCTAATGATTGGTGACAGCAAACTGCTGACCAGTGCCGCCTGGGATGCGCAATCTCTGAACGAACTGAAAGCGAAAGCGGGTCAGGACCCGGCGGCGAATATCCGCCCGGTCGCCCGTCAGGTTGAAGGGATGTTCGTGCAAATGATGTTGAAAAGCATGCGTGAAGCGTTACCGAAAGATGGCGTGTTTAGCAGCGATTCAACGCGCTTGTATACCAGCATGTATGACCAACAAATTGCGCAGCAGATGACCGCAGGCAAAGGTCTGGGGCTGGCTGAAATGATGGTCAAGCAGATGACTGAAGGGCAAGCGCAACCTGCGGATGACGCGCCGCAGGTGCCGATGAAGTTTTCACTGGAAACGGTGACCAGCTATCAAAATCAGGCACTGACGCAACTGGTCCGCAAAGCCATCCCCCGGGCGACAGAAAGTAATGATCAGCCGCTGTCAGGTGACAGCAAAGACTTCCTCGCCCAGCTGTCACTGCCGGCTAAGCTGGCCAGTCAGCAGAGCGGGGTCCCGCATCATCTGATTTTGGCGCAGGCGGCGCTGGAGTCCGGATGGGGGCAGCGACAAATTCGTCGCGAGAATGGCGAACCGAGTTTCAACATTTTTGGTGTGAAGGCTTCGGGAAGCTGGAAAGGTCCAACCACTGAAATCACCACCACTGAATATGAGAACGGTGAGGCGAAAAAGGTGAAAGCCAGATTCCGTGTCTATAGCTCTTACCTTGAGGCGTTGTCGGATTATGTCGGTCTGATATCCCGTAACCCGCGCTATGCGGCGGTGACCGCTGCCGCGACCGCCGAACAGGGGGCGCAGGCATTGCAAAATGCGGGTTACGCCACAGACCCTAACTATGCACGTAAATTAACCAGCATGATCCAGCAGTTGAAATCGATGAGCGAAAAGGTGAGTAAAACCTACAGCACGAATCTCGATAATCTCTTTTAAATAGCTCAAGTCTACCGACCTGCTGCCGATAATAACGAGTATTGAAGGATTACAAGGAACCTCCATGTCCAGCTTGATTAATAACGCGATGAGTGGACTCAGCGCAGCGCAGGCCGCGTTGAATACTGCCAGTAATAACATCTCCAGCTATAACGTTGCCGGATATACCCGACAAACAACAATTATGGCGCAAGCGAACAGCACGCTGGGTGCGGGGGGCTGGGTAGGCAATGGCGTCTATGTTTCTGGTGTACAACGTGAATATGACTCCTTTATCACTAACCAGTTGAGAGCAGCGCAGAACCAGAGCAGCGGTCTGACAACGCGCTATGAGCAAATGTCAAAAATCGATAATTTGCTCTCCAGCAAAACCAGCTCTATTTCGACCTCAATGCAGGGTTTTTTTACCAGCCTGCAGACGCTGGTCAGTAACGCCGAAGATCCGGCGGCGCGCCAGGCGCTGATCGGTAAAGCTGATGGGTTGGTAAATCAGTTTAAAACGACCGATCAGTATCTGCGCGATCAGGACAAGCAGGTAAACACGGCGATTAAGGCCAGCGTTGACCAGATCAACAATTACTCGAAACAGATTGCCAACCTTAACGACCAGATTTCCCGTATGACGGGCGTCGGCGCGGGGGCATCGCCGAACGATTTACTCGACCAGCGCGACCAGTTGGTGAGTGAACTGAACCAAATTGTCGGCGTGGAAGTCAGCGTGCAGGACGGCGGGACTTACAACGTGACCATGGCGAATGGCTATTCGCTGGTGCAGGGCAGCAACGCTCGCCAACTGGCGGCAGTCCCTTCCAGCGACGATCCCTCTCGCACGACTGTCGCTTATGTTGACGGCGTGGCCGGAGAAGTTGCCATCCCGGAAAAGCTGATCACGACCGGTTCGCTGGGCGGGCTGTTGACGTTCCGTTCGCAGGAACTCGACCAAACGCGTAATACCCTTGGTCAGTTGGCCCTCGCTTTTGCTGATGCGTTTAACACGCAGCACAAAGAAGGTTTTGATGCCAACGGCGACCCGGGCAAAAACTTTTTCGATATTGGTGGCCCGGCAGTCCTTAGCAATACGACGAATAAAGGGACCGGTGCGCTTGATGTTAAAATAACGGATAGTTCGTCGGTGCAAGCCACAGACTATAAAATTACGTTTGATGGTACTGACTGGCAGGTAACCCGTCTGGCTGACAATACCAGCTTTAAGCCGACCGTCACTGGCGGAAAAATGTCGTTTGATGGGCTGGAAATCACTGTCAAAAATGGTGCGCTGGCAAATGACAGCTTTACGGTGAAACCCGTGGGTGACGCCATTATCAATATGAAAGTGGCGGTGACCGATGAGTCGAAAATCGCCATGGCAGAAGTATCCAAAAACGACCTTGATCCGAATGTTGATAAAGGCAAAAGCGATAACCGTAACGGTCAAAAGCTGCTGGATCTGCAAACCAAGTCTACCGTCGGTGATAAAACGTTTAATGATGCCTACGCTACGCTGGTGAGCGATGTCGGGAACAAAACGGCGACGCTGAAAACCAGCGCCACCACTCAGAACAACGTGGTAACGCAGCTTTATAAGCAGCAGCAGTCTATTTCCGGGGTTAACCTCGATGAAGAGTACGGAAATTTGCAGCGTTATCAACAATATTACCTGGCTAATGCGCAAGTTCTGCAAACTGCGAATGCGCTGTTTGATGCACTGATCAATATTCGCTAAGGGAGAGGGAGACTATGCGTATTAGCACCCAGATGATGTACCAGCAGAATATGCGCGGCATCACTAACTCTCAGGCGGAATGGATGAAGTTCGGCGAGCAGATGTCGACGGGTAAACGCGTGATCAATCCATCTGACGATCCGATTGCCGCCTCGCAGGCCGTAGTACTTTCGCAGGCTCAGGCGCAGAACAGCCAATACACACTGGCGCGCTCATTCGCGACGCAAAAAGTATCGCTGGAAGAGAACGTGCTGAATCAGGTGACGACGGCGATCCAGACCGCGCAGGAAAAAATCGTTAGTGCGGGAAACGGTACGTTAAGTGATGATGACCGTGCATCGTTGGCCACCGACCTGCAGGGGATCCGCGATCAACTGATGAACCTGGCGAACAGCACCGACGGTAATGGGCGCTACATTTTTGGCGGATATAAAACAGAATCTGCACCGTTTGCCCAAGCTGATGGCGCTTACAGCGGCGGTACGACAAACGTCACCCAGCAGGTTGATGCCTCCCGGACCATGGTGATTGGTCATACCGGTGATAAAGTCTTCGCCAGTCTGACCAGCAACGCTGTGCCGGAGCCAGGCGGCGGTACCCAGGAAAAGAATGTGTTCAAAATGTTGGATACTGCTATTGATGCGCTTAAGACACCGGTTGAGGGCAATGATGCGGCAAAAGCTACTGCCACTGCAGCCATCGATAAAACCAGCCGAGGTCTTAAAAACTCGCTGAATAATGTGCTGTCCGTGCGTGCAGAATTAGGCACGCAGCTTAGCGAATTGAGCTCGCTGGATTCACTGGGCGCCGATCGTGCATTGGGGCAAACTCAGCAGATGAGTAATCTGGTGGATGTCGACTGGAACGCCGCGATTTCGTCTTACGTGATGCAACAAGCCGCACTACAGGCATCGTATAAAACGTTTACTGATATGCAGGGAATGTCGCTGTTCCAGCTTAACCGGTAACGATCCATTTTGAACATATCTTGAAACTGGGTATGTTTGACTGCCCGCTCCTTTAACACCCCGGAGCGGGCATTTTTTCAGGCAACCGACGGCTTACTAAGCGACGGGTTCCCCGTCAGTCTTATGACCAACGCGATCGCACTGCTGAATGTTGCCAGCGTCACCACTCCTTCCCAGTTGGCAAGCGCATAGACCTGACTCCCGAGAACGGAACCCAGCGCCATACCGATAAACACCATCGTAAACAGCAGAGCGTTCAATCGTCCTCGTGCCTGAGGCTCCAGGCTATAGACCAGGTTTTGGTGGGCAACCAGGCTGGATTGCAATCCGAGATCAAAACCTACCGCCGAAAGGGCGATAAGCAGCCACTGCCCCTGAACGGGAAGGGCGGGTAACAAAAACATCAGTGCGAAAGATACCGTTACCAGCAAAGCACCCAATTGCGTCACTTTTGCTGCACCCACTTTATCGGCAAGATGGCCCGCCATCGGTGCAGCAAGCGCTCCGGCTGCTCCCGCGATACCAAAAGCACCCGCTATAGCGCTACCCAGGTGGTAATGCTCAGATAACATCACCGCCAGCGTAGACCAGAAGGCGCTAAAAGCAATGGACAGAAAGCCTTGTGCCAGTGCTGCGCGGCGCAAGGGGGAATATCGTTGCCAAAGTTGCACCATCGAGAGCATTAATGATGGATAGCTCAACGTGGAATGGACCGTAAAACGAGGCAGTGCTTTCCACATAATCGCGGTAATTACGGCAATACTGACGGCAGCAAGTTGGTACATCTCACGCCAGCCAAACGCCTCACCGACCAGCCCACTGACGGTACGTGAGAGTAAAATTCCCAGCAGAAGGCCCGTCATTACGGTGCCCACCGTTTTTCCCTGTTTGCCTTCGGGCGCCAGTATTGCCGCCGCAGGCACAATATCTTGTGCCATGGTTGCCGCCATGCCCATCAACAGACTCACTATTAACAGTGAATGCAACTGCCCGGTAAAGCTGCATGCCAGAAGCAGCACAGCAAGAGAGATACTTTTCAGCAGGATTAATGTCCTGCGGTCATAACGATCGCCCAATGGCAATAAAAACAAAATACCCAGCGCGTATCCCGCCTGGGTCAGCGTCGGGACCAACCCCATGCCGGTAATACTTAAGTTCAGATCCTGACCCATTAAAGGCAGAAGGGGTTGAGCATAGTAGATAGCAGCGACACTGAATCCGGCACCTACTGCCAGAACGAAAGTGACCCAACGGGAAAGTGCGGTAAATGTGTTCACAGATGATTCCTCAATCACAGGATGTGCGGCTATTTTTATCCTTCAGCGAGTGGCGTGGTAGCGAGCGCAGTGGTAAAACAGTTATACGTCAGACGTATGATGAAACTGAAAATGATAAAAAATGAGCGTATAGACAGGGTGGAGCTGATGCGTACGTTTGTACGTATTGTCGAAGCAGGATCGCTTTCGGCAGCGGCAAAACAGATGGGGACAACGCAAGCGACCGTAAGCCGACGGTTGCAATCCCTGGAAACTCTGCTGGGTGTGAAACTGATCATGCGTACCACGCATGCGATGAAATTGACCGACGACGGCGAAAGAGGCTACCAGCATGCCAAGAAGATTATTGATGCCTGGCTGGCGCTGGAAGATGGACTTAATGTCACAGAAGATGAACCGGTGGGGACGTTGCGAGTCCGTGCACCGCATGCGTTCGGGCAACAACAACTGCTTGAGCCGCTTTTGCAGTTTCTTTCGCGCTATCCCCATGTAGCAGTAGAGTGGATGCTCAACGATAAAACCGTTGATTTTCTGAGCGATAATATTGACTGCGCTATCAGGGTTGGTGCGGAGGTGGATCCGGCCACGGTTGCCGTTTTACTGGCTGAAGTTCCCCGTAGTATGGTGGCGAGCCCTGGGCTGCTGGAACAATACGGCGAGCTTTCTCATCCTGAGCAGTTATCAGCGCTGCCCTGGATTGCCGTGAATACGTTTTATCAACATAGCGTTTCGTTGTTGCACCAATTGCGTAATGAGCCAGTCACGTTGAATATTTCACCCAGATTAAGTACCGACAGTATTTATGTCGCAAGGAATGCCGCGCTGGCGGGGTTGGGAGTGACTATTGTTTCAAGTTGGATGGTGGCGGAGGATATTGCCAACGGACGTCTGGTTGCGTTGCTACCTGAGTGGCATGCGGCGCCGTTGCCTGTACATTTGGTTTATCCGTGGGCGCGTTACTATCCGATTCGCTTACGCAAGTTTCTGGCCTTAATGAAGGATGTTATGCCGCAGCTGACGGGGATGAAAGGCGTAGATCAGATATAAAAAAGCCGACCCGAAGGCCGGCTTTGATATTGATTATGGCTTACTCGACAGGCTGAGGACGTGTTGCTGGCGCAGTCGCTTGATGCGTTGCACTGTGTCCACCTGCGGCACCTTTGCCTTCAAAGGCGAATGCCGGACGCTGCCAGTCGCTATGACGCGGCGCTTCTGGCACATATTCCGGTGCCGGGGCGCGGGTCATCGGTGCGGTCGCATGGCTGTGAAGGTGTTCAGCATCAACACTGGCTGCGACAACTTCAGGCTTAACGACAGTCGCTTCTACAATTGGCGCTGCAACAACTTCCTGCGGCGCAGCAATCTCTTCAGCAACTGGCGCTGTTTCCACAACTTCGGCAATCTCTTCAACCACTTCTGGCTGGGAAATAACAACCTCTGCAGGCTCTTCAACAACCGGCGCAGTCACAACGTCAGCCATAGGTTCGGCTTCAGCGGCGATTTCTTCTGCAACGGGCGCATCAGATGCAGCGATAATTTGCGGTTGTTCCTCGACCGGGGTCGCAATGACTTCCGGATGCGTGGTTTCAACCTGTGTGGTTTCAACAACGGCGGCCTGAGGCTCAGCTACGACAATCTCTGGCTGCACGGCTTCAACTGGCGCAGGGGCATCCACAATGTGTTCCACGGCAGCTGCAGCAACCTGAGGCTCTACGGCGACAGGTGCGGCTTGTTGCTGGACCATTTCTTGTTCGCGCTGTTCTTCAACCTGCTGATCCTGAGGACGTGCGACAGGGTAGCGGATCCAAACTTTACCGGACGCTAATTCAGGAGATGCACAGGCGACCGTTAACGGCATTGGTGACTGAACCGGATAACGCTCGTCACGGTAACGACGACGACGCTGTCCACTGACGCGCAGATGGCGAGGGGAGCGACGGGAACGACGCGGCATACCATTGGAGTCACGCGCGTCGCTGTTGTCTTCCTGCTCAGTCGCAACGACGGCTGGCAGATCAACTTTCGCCAGTTCGGTGCGTTGTGCTGGTGCAGGCTGTTCTGTTGGCTGAGCGGCAGAGGTTTCAGCAACTACTGCGGCAGTTGCCACTTCGGTTTCAACCGCCGGGCTGTCAGTGAAACGCACTTTCTGAGTCAATTGACGCTGTTTACGGCGAGTCTGAGGCTGACGTACGCGCTCTTCCTGCTCGGCATCCTGCACAGGTTGTTCAGCCTGGTTCAGCTCTTTAACTTCCTGCTGAGCCTGACGCTTGTCATCGTTACGACGGCGGTTGCGTTCGCGACGCGGAGCCTGCTGCTCATCGCCAGATTTCGCTTTGTCTGCAACGTCAGTAGTTTGCTGGCGGTTATCGCGAGCTTCCGCATTTTGCTGCTGTGACTGACGACGGTTACGGCGGTTATCTTCACGGTTTTCGCCGTTTTCTGAACGTTCGTTACGGTTGTCACGGTCACCGCGATTATCCCGGTTATCACGACGATCGTTACGGTCGCGACGATTGTTCTGACGCGGTTTACGACGATCCTGCTGGCGTTCGGTTTTCTCTTCAGCTTTCGGCGCAGGTTGTTCAACCGGCTTCACTTCTTCGCTACCACCGAAGATGGACTTCAGTGCGCCAAAGAAACGGCTAATCAAACCGGGCTGTTCGGCAACGGCTGCGGTCGCTGCCGCAGCTTTAGGCGCGGCGGCTTTCGCGGCAGGTTCCTGCAGAGCAGGAGCTGGCGGAACGTCTGGCATGGCGAAGGTGGCCAGCGCCGGTTGCTCAGGCTGTTTACGCTCGACGTACTCTTCTTCCGTCGGCAATGCCATTGCCTCTTCATGCAGTTTCGGCAGTAGATAGCTCAGGGTCGGGGTTTCTTCCCCTTTACGTACGCGCAGCACAGAATAGTGCGGGGTTTCCATCTGATCGTTTGGCACGATCACACAGCGCACGCCATTCTGACGCGTCTCGATTGCATTTACCGCGGTACGCTTTTCGTTGAGCAGGTAGGAAGCGATCGGCACAGGAACAATAGCGTGTACTTCCTGCGTATTTTCTTTCAGTGCTTCTTCTTCGATCAGACGCAGAATAGACAGCGACAGTGATTCGTTATCACGTACGGTACCGGTGCCGGAGCAGCGCGGGCACACGTGATGGCTGGATTCACCCAGTGACGGGCTCAGACGCTGACGGGACATTTCCAGCAGACCGAAGCGAGAAATATGGCTGATCTGAATACGCGCTCTGTCCTGGCGTACGGCCTCGCGCAGACGGTTTTCAACCGCGCGCTGGTGACGAACCGGTGTCATATCAATGAAGTCGATTACAATCAGACCGCCGAGATCGCGCAGACGCAGCTGACGTGCAATTTCATCGGCTGCTTCAAGGTTGGTGTTGAACGCTGTTTCTTCGATGTCGCCGCCGCGGGTTGCGCGTGCGGAGTTGATATCGATAGCGGTCAGTGCTTCAGTGCTGTCGATAACGATTGAGCCGCCGGACGGCAGACGCACTTCGCGTTGGAACGCGGACTCAATCTGAGACTCGATCTGATAGTGGCTGAACAGCGGGATTTCGCCGGTGTACAGTTTGATTTTGCTGCTGAAATCCGGACGACCCAGCGCGGCGATGTGCTGACGCGCCATCTCCATGACTTTTGGGTTGTCGATGAGGATTTCGCCGATGTCCTGGCGCAGATAGTCGCGGAAGGCACGCACGATAACGTTGCTTTCCTGATGGATCAGGAACGGAGCAGGGCGGCTGTCAGCGGCTTTTTGAATCGCTTCCCAGTGCTTCAGGCGGAAGCTTAGATCCCACTGCAGCGCTTCGGCGGATTTGCCTACACCTGCGGTACGCACGATAAGCCCCATGCCATCAGGCAGTTCCAGGCTTGCCAGCGCTTCTTTTAATTCGGTACGGTCGTCGCCTTCAATGCGACGGGAGATGCCGCCCGCGCGCGGGTTGTTCGGCATCAGAACCAGATAACTACCCGCCAAGCTGATAAAGGTAGTCAGCGCAGCGCCTTTGTTGCCGCGTTCTTCTTTATCGATCTGAACGATGACTTCCTGACCTTCACGCAACACGTCTTTAATGTTGGGACGACCATGGGAGTTGTAGTTAGCGGGAAAGTATTCGCGGGCAATTTCTTTTAACGGGAGGAAACCGTGACGTTCAGCGCCGTAATCAACAAAAGCAGCTTCCAGACTCGGTTCAATACGGGTAATTTTGCCTTTATAGATGTTGGCTTTTTTCTGTTCGTGTCCAGGACTTTCGATATCCAGATCGTACAGACGTTGCCCATCTACAAGGGCGACA
Source organism: Citrobacter freundii ATCC 8090 = MTCC 1658 = NBRC 12681 (assembly GCF_011064845.1). Taxonomy (NCBI): domain Bacteria; kingdom Pseudomonadati; phylum Pseudomonadota; class Gammaproteobacteria; order Enterobacterales; family Enterobacteriaceae; genus Citrobacter; species Citrobacter freundii. Next base: position 1,927,337 of record NZ_CP049015.1, read on the forward strand.
CGCAACTCTTCCTGCTGAGTCGCGTTAATTAACATTCTTTTCATCGTAACTTACTCATTATTCTTACATTGACGACTAAGCTGCGGGCAGAGTAATGCCTTTCCGGGTGTGAACCGATGGCCTCGTGTCTATTCGCGTCGCCAACCTCACGGTTATCGTCAGCTCAAAGAGGCGCAGAGTGTCGGTTGCCTGTATTTCATACGGAAACACAGCGCAATTATCAGGGGAACAGTCTGGGTGTTACTCTCCAGAGAAGCTTCCATTGTGCTTGTCGTCTTTCACGCTGTCGGTGCGTTGGCTTTATCTTCTCACCCTGGTCGCTTACAGGAGTAAGAACCTGGGGGTATCCAGACTTGCCGCCTTCCTACAATGTGAAATCCATAGAGCACTTACCGGTAAGGACTGCAACCCGCAGCCCGCTAACTGCCTGAAAGATCAATACGTCTTACGCCATTGCTGCGTTGATGATCGGTCGGGCAAAATTGGGTCATTCCGGAAAAGTTCTTGTTTTAACAAGATTCAACACGGAAACAACCGCATTATTCCACTGCTAACCTTGTTATAGCAAGATGACTTTTGCCATTTATCGCCCGGTTACTCACAGTTTTTTCACTTCCGCGTAGTGATTGCTTTAATAACCACCAAATCGGCTATGTCAAACTTAAGTAATAAGGTATAGCAGTTAATATAAGCATAGAAAAATGTGTGGCGCGAATCTTGATGGCTATTTAAAATCGGCCCCCATGAAAACAGAGACTCCAGCCGTAAAAACAGTTGCCATTACTGCCGACGAAGCAGGGCAACGCATCGACAACTTTTTGCGCACCCAGCTTAAGGGTGTGCCGAAAAGTATGATTTATCGCATTTTGCGTAAAGGCGAAGTGCGGGTGAATAAAAAACGCATTAAACCCGAGTACAAACTCGAAGATGGGGATATTGTGCGTATTCCACCTGTGCGTGTCGCTGAACGTGAAGAAGAGGCCATTTCGCCAAACCTGCAGAAGGTTGCGGCGCTGACCGATGTCATTTTATATGAAGATGACCACATTCTGGTGCTGAACAAACCTTCAGGTACGGCCGTGCATGGCGGAAGCGGGTTAAGCTTTGGCGTCATTGAAGGATTACGTGCGTTGCGTCCGGAAGCGCGTTTCCTTGAGCTGGTGCATCGCCTCGACCGGGATACCTCCGGTGTGCTGCTGGTTGCCAAAAAACGCTCAGCCTTGCGTTCATTGCATGAACAACTGCGTGAAAAAGGCATGCAGAAAGATTACCTCGCGCTGGTTCGAGGCCAATGGCAGTCGCATGTCAAAACCGTGCAGGCGCCGCTGTTAAAGAACATTCTGCAAAGCGGCGAGCGTATCGTGCGGGTGAATCAGGAAGGCAAACCGTCAGAAACACGTTTTAAAGTGGAAGAGCGCTATGCGTTTGCCACGCTTGTGCGCTGTAGCCCGGTGACCGGACGTACGCACCAGATCCGTGTGCATACCCAGTATGCCGGTCATCCAATTGCTTTTGACGATCGCTACGGTGACCGTGAGTTCGATAAGCAACTGGCGGATACGGGGTTGAACCGACTTTTCCTGCATGCCGCAGCGTTGAAGTTTACTCATCCGGGTACGGGGGAAGTGATGCGTATTGAAGCGCCAATGGATAAACAGTTGAAGCGCTGCCTCGAGGTATTACGCAGCAAAGCCTGATGCGCGTTGCTTATCAGGCCTACAATCGTGTGATGGACCGTAGGCCTGATAAGACGCATCGCGTCGACATCAGGCAGATTAATCAGGCGTTCAACGGGTTCATTTCTTCCCGCCGCAGCATTTGACACAACGCGATCAGCGGCAAACCTACCAAGGTATTTGGGTCACGACCCTCCAGGCGTTCAAAGAGTGCAATACCTAACCCTTCACTTTTGAAACTACCTGCACAATGGAGCGGACGCTCTTTGCGCAGATAATCATCAATTTCCGCCTCGCTTAAATGACGGAAATGGACGTCAAAAGGTTCTACTTCAGTTTGTAAATGTCCGGTCGCAGAATTATACAGCGCCAGTCCGGTGTAAAATGTCACAATATTGCCACGGGCTTTGAGTAATTGCTGGCGCGCATTTTCTTCTGTTAATGGTTTGCCGGTTATTTCACCATCAAGAACACAAATTTGATCGGAGCCAATAATCAGATGCGAGGGATAACGGTGGGCGAGTGATTGCGCTTTTTGCTGCGCCAGTCGCAACACCAGATGACGTGGCGCCTCGCCTGGTAATGGTGTTTCATCAACCTCTGGTGCTGCGCATTCGAACGGAATTGCCAGTTTTTCGAGTAAAGCGCGACGCCAGGGAGAGGTGGAAGCAAGAATAAGTTGAGGCATATTTTTTCCCTCGCATATAGCGTATTGATGAGAGCCATTTTAAACTATGGACTTCGACCTACAAGCTGGCTGTAGTGGCTTGTCTTGAGCGATTTTAAGTCGATGACCCGCAATGTGTGCGAATTATTGGCAAAAGGCAACCACAGGCTGCCTTTTTCTTTGACTATATGACGTTACAAAGTTAATATGCGCGCCCTATGCAAAAGGTAAAATTACCCCTGACTCTTGATCCGGTTCGTACGGCTCAAAAACGCCTCGATTATGAAGGTATCTATACTTCTGATCTGGTTGAGCGCGTCGCCGATTCTGTAGTCAGTGTGGACAGTGATGTGGAATGCTCCATGTCGTTCGCTATCGATAACCAGCGTCTCGCCGTTATAACCGGTGATGCGAAGGTATCGGTTACGCTCGAATGTCAGCGTTGCGGGAAACCGTTCCCACTTCATGTTCACACAACATATTGTTTTAGTCCTGTCCGTTCTGACGAGCAGGCTGAAGCACTCCCGGAAGCGTATGAGCCGATTGAGGTTAACGAATTCGGTGAAATCGATCTGCTTGCAATGGTTGAAGATGAGATTATCCTCTCCTTGCCGGTAGTTCCGGTGCATGATTCTGAACACTGTGAAGTGTCCGAGGCGGACATGGTCTTTGGCGAATTGCCTGATGAAGCGCAAAAACCAAACCCATTTGCCGTATTAGCCAGCTTAAAGCGTAAGTAATTGAGGAGTAAGGTCCATGGCCGTACAACAGAATAAACCAACCCGTTCCAAACGTGGCATGCGTCGTTCTCATGACGCTCTGACCGCAGTCACCAGCCTGTCTGTAGACAAAACTTCTGGTGAACAACACCTGCGTCACCACATCACTGCCGACGGTTTCTACCGTGGCCGTAAGGTAATCGCTAAGTAATCACGCATGACTCAATGGCTTTCCACCCCTGGTGAGAAAGACAAAGAGTGAACGCGTGATGAAGCTTAGTGAGGCTTTCCCCGGGTAACTGGGGAAACACCTAACCGGGCAGCGACGATACCTTGACACGTCTAACCCTGGCGTTAGATGTCATGGGGGGAGATTTTGGCCCTACCGTGACAGTGCCTGCAGCATTGCAGGCACTGAATTCTAATTCGCAACTCACACTTCTTTTAGTCGGGGATCCCGATACAATCACGCCATTACTTGCCAAAGCTGACTTCGAACAACGTTCGCGTCTGCAGATTATCCCTGCTCAGTCAGTTATTGCCAGTGATGCCCGGCCCTCGCAAGCTATTCGCGCCAGTCGTGGAAGCTCAATGCGTGTTGCCCTGGAGCTCGTGAAAGAAGGTCAGGCACAAGCTTGTGTCAGCGCCGGTAATACGGGCGCACTTATGGGACTTGCGAAGTTATTGCTCAAACCCCTTGATGGGATTGAGCGTCCGGCGTTGGTGACGGTTTTACCGCATCAGCAAAAGGGCAAAACGGTGGTGCTGGATTTGGGCGCCAACGTAGATTGTGATAGCACTATGTTGGTGCAATTTGCCGTCATGGGTTCCGTGCTGGCAGAAGAGGTTGTTGGCATTGCCAATCCTCGCGTAGCGTTACTCAACATCGGCGAAGAAGAAACGAAAGGTCTCGACAGTATTCGAGATGCTTCAGCTGTGCTAAAAACAATCCCTTCCATTAATTATATCGGCTATCTTGAAGCCAATGAGTTACTGACTGGCAAAACCGATGTGTTGGTCTGTGACGGTTTTACAGGTAATGTCACATTAAAGACGATGGAAGGTGTTGTCAGAATGTTCCTTTCACTGCTGAAATCTCAGGGTGAGGGCAAAAAACGGTCGTGGTGGCTTCTGTTATTAAAACGTTGGTTACAAAAAAGCCTGACAAGGCGATTTAGTCACCTCAACCCCGACCAGTATAATGGCGCCTGTCTGTTAGGATTGCGCGGCACGGTGATTAAGAGTCATGGTGCGGCCAATCAGCGAGCATTTGAAGTCGCGATTGAACAGGCAGTGCAGGCGGTGCAGCGACAAGTTCCTCAGCGAATTGCCGCTCGCCTGGAATCTGTATACCCAGCTGGATTCGAACTGCTGGACGGTGGCGAAAGCGCAACCTCACGAGCACACAGATAAACGGTGCGTTTGTGAATGTAGCCAACGTATCAGCGATTTGCTCGTGGCGGTATATAACCAAAAAGTGACTGAGCGTACATGTATACGAAGATTATTGGTACTGGCAGCTATCTGCCTGAACAAGTGCGTACTAACGCCGATTTGGAAAAAATGGTTGAGACATCTGATGAGTGGATCGTCACTCGTACAGGTATCCGTGAACGCCATATTGCAGAGCCAAATGAAACAGTTGCGACGATGGGCTTTGCCGCCGCAAACCGTGCGATTGAAATGGCGGGCATCGACAAAGAACAAATTGGTCTGATTGTGGTTGCTACCACATCATCCACTCACGCATTTCCAAGCGCGGCGTGCCAGATCCAAAGTATGCTGGGGATCAAAGGCTGTCCGGCGTTTGACGTTGCGGCCGCTTGCGCTGGTTTCACTTACGCCCTGAGCGTTGCCGACCAGTATGTTAAATCTGGCGCAGTTAAGCATGCTCTGGTCGTTGGCTCTGATGTTCTGGCGCGCACCTGTGATCCAACCGATCGCGGAACGATCATCATTTTCGGTGATGGGGCGGGCGCGGTTGTACTGAGCGCATCAGAAGAGCCAGGCATTCTCTCCACGCATCTGCACGCTGACGGTCGCTATGGCGAACTGTTGACGCTGCCTAACGCCGATCGCGTGAACCCAGAAAACCCGATTCATCTGACGATGGCGGGTAACGAAGTATTTAAAGTCGCGGTGACCGAGCTTGCGCACATCGTTGATGAAACGCTGGAAGCCAATAATCTCGACCGTTCTGCGCTGGACTGGCTGGTACCGCATCAGGCTAACCTGCGCATTATCAGCGCGACGGCGAAAAAGCTGGGTATGTCGATGGATAATGTTGTCGTGACGCTCGACAGACATGGTAATACCTCTGCTGCCTCCGTACCGTGCGCGCTGGACGAAGCCGTCCGCGACGGGCGTATTAAAGCTGGGCAGTTGATATTGCTTGAAGCCTTCGGGGGTGGATTCACCTGGGGCTCCGCGCTGGTTCGTTTCTAGTATAAGGATTTAAACATGACGCAATTTGCATTTGTGTTTCCGGGGCAGGGTTCCCAGACCGTTGGGATGTTGTCTGAAATCGCAGCAAGCTACCCGATTGTTGAAGAAACATTTGCTGAAGCATCAGCTGCGCTGGGCTATGATCTGTGGGCGTTGACTCAGCAGGGTCCGGCCGAAGAACTGAATAAAACCTGGCAGACGCAGCCAGCGCTGTTGACCGCATCTGTCGCGCTTTACCGCGTATGGCAGCAGCAGGGCGGTAAAACACCTGCGCTGATGGCGGGTCACAGCCTGGGCGAATATTCTGCGCTGGTCTGCGCAGGCGTGATCGCATTTGCTGATGCCGTACGTCTGGTTGAACTGCGCGGTAAGTTCATGCAGGAAGCTGTACCAGAAGGCACAGGCGGCATGTCTGCGATTATCGGTCTTGATGATGCGTCTATCGCTAAAGCATGTGAAGAGTCAGCAGAAGGCCAGGTTGTTTCTCCGGTCAACTTCAACTCGCCAGGTCAGGTGGTTATCGCGGGTCATAAAGAAGCGGTTGAACGTGCGGGCGCTGCCTGTAAAGCTGCGGGTGCGAAACGTGCTCTGCCACTGCCAGTTAGCGTGCCGTCTCACTGTGCGCTGATGAAGCCTGCTGCTGAGAAACTGGCCGTTGAGCTGCAGAAAATCACCTTTAACGCACCGACGGTTCCGGTCGTGAACAACGTCGATGTGAAGTGTGAAACCACGGCAGACGCTATTCGCGATGCGTTGGTTCGTCAGCTGTATAGCCCGGTTCAGTGGACTAAAACCGTTGAATTTATGGCGTCCCAGGGCGTAGAGCACCTGTATGAAGTCGGTCCGGGTAAAGTTCTGACCGGTTTGACGAAACGTATTGTTGACACCCTGACTGCTTCGGCACTGAATGAGCCGGCGGCACTGTCTGCGGCGCTAGAGCAATAAAAGAGGAAGACCATGAGTTTTGAAGGAAAAATCGCGCTGGTTACCGGTGCAAGCCGTGGCATTGGCCGCGCAATTGCTGAGACACTCGTTGCCCGTGGCGCGAAAGTTATCGGTACTGCTACCAGCGAAAGCGGCGCGCAGGCCATTAGTGATTATTTAGGTGCAAATGGTAAAGGTCTGATGTTGAATGTGACCGATCCTGCATCTATCGAATCTGTTCTGGAAAATATTCGCGCAGAATTTGGTGAAGTCGATATCCTGGTCAATAATGCCGGGATTACTCGTGATAACCTGTTAATGCGCATGAAAGATGACGAGTGGAACGATATCATCGAAACCAACCTGTCATCTGTTTTCCGTCTGTCAAAAGCGGTAATGCGAGCTATGATGAAAAAGCGTCATGGGCGTATTATCACTATCGGTTCTGTGGTTGGTACCATGGGAAATGCGGGTCAGGCTAACTACGCTGCGGCGAAAGCGGGTCTGATCGGCTTCAGTAAATCACTGGCGCGCGAAGTTGCGTCTCGTGGCATTACTGTAAACGTTGTTGCTCCGGGCTTTATTGAAACGGACATGACGCGTGCGCTGTCTGATGATCAGCGTGCGGGTATTCTGGCGCAGGTTCCTGCGGGTCGCCTTGGCGGCGCTCAGGAAATCGCCAGTGCGGTTGCATTTTTAGCTTCTGACGAAGCAAGTTACATCACAGGTGAGACTTTGCACGTCAACGGCGGGATGTACATGGTTTAACCACGATTGAAAAATATTTGCGTTATTAGGGTGAATGGCCTCAAAATAGCGCAAAATCGTGGTAAGACCTGCCGGGATTTAGTTGCAAATTTTTCAACATTTTATACACTACGAAAACCATCGCGAAAGCGAGTTTTGATAGGAAATTTAAGAGTATGAGCACTATCGAAGAACGCGTTAAGAAAATTATCGGCGAACAGCTGGGCGTTAAGCAGGAAGAAGTAACCAACAATGCTTCCTTCGTTGAAGACCTGGGCGCAGATTCTCTTGACACCGTTGAGCTGGTAATGGCTCTGGAAGAAGAGTTTGATACTGAGATTCCGGACGAAGAAGCTGAGAAAATCACTACCGTTCAGGCTGCCATTGATTACATCAACGGCCACCAGGCGTAAGTGAACATCTCCAGGCGGTCATTCGACCGCCTGAGTTTTATCTTTTTATCCCACTTGAATTATTTTCCCTCCCTGGAGGACAACCGTGTCTAAGCGTCGTGTAGTTGTGACCGGACTGGGCATGTTGTCTCCTGTCGGCAATACCGTAGAGTCTACCTGGAAAGCTCTCCTTGCCGGTCAGAGTGGCATCAGCCTGATCGACCATTTCGATACTAGCGCCTATGCAACGAAATTTGCTGGCTTAGTAAAGGATTTTAACTGTGAAGACATTATCTCGCGCAAAGAACAGCGCAAGATGGATGCTTTCATTCAATATGGAATTGTCGCTGGCGTTCAGGCCATGCAGGATTCTGGCCTCGAAATAACGGAAGAGAACGCCCACCGTATTGGCGCCGCTATCGGCTCTGGTATTGGCGGTCTCGGTCTTATCGAAGAAAACCATACCTCTCTGGTAAATGGTGGACCGCGTAAGATCAGCCCGTTCTTTGTTCCGTCGACGATTGTTAACATGGTGGCAGGTCACCTGACCATCATGTACGGCCTGCAAGGGCCAAGCATCTCCATCGCGACCGCCTGTACTTCAGGCGTGCATAACATCGGTCATGCTGCACGTATCATTGCATACGGCGATGCGGACGCGATGGTTGCGGGTGGTGCAGAAAAAGCCAGTACGCCGCTGGGCGTTGGTGGTTTTGGCGCGGCACGTGCGCTGTCTACGCGTAATGATAACCCGCAAGCGGCAAGCCGTCCGTGGGACAAAGAACGTGATGGCTTTGTGCTGGGCGACGGCGCAGGCATGGTTGTACTGGAAGAGTACGAACATGCGAAAGCGCGCGGTGCAAAAATCTATGCTGAAGTCGTTGGCTTCGGTATGAGCAGTGATGCTTACCACATGACGTCACCACCGGAAAACGGTGCAGGCGCTGCGCTGGCAATGGTCAACGCGCTGCGTGATGCGGCTATCGAAGCGGGTCAGATTGGCTATGTCAACGCGCATGGTACGTCTACGCCTGCAGGCGATAAAGCAGAAACCCAGGCAGTGAAATCTGTCTTTGGTGATGCGGCAAGCCGTGTAATGGTAAGCTCCACCAAATCTATGACCGGACACCTGTTGGGTGCGGCGGGCGCGGTAGAGTCTATTTTCTCTATCCTGGCGCTGCGCGATCAGGCTATTCCGCCAACCATCAACCTGGATAACCCGGATGAAGGTTGTGATCTGGACTTCGTACCTCACGAAGCGCGTCAGGTTAGTGGTCTGGAGTATGCGCTGTGTAACTCCTTTGGCTTCGGTGGTACCAACGGCTCTTTGATCTTTAAAAAGATTTAAGCCCGTTAGGTGATGCGCTAGCATCGATAGCAAATTGAAAAGGTCCGCTTGTCGGGCCTTTTTTTATTCGGTTTTCCGCCCTTGTCCTGTGTTACTCATCCTGCCAAACTAGCGGACCAGAAATAAGGAGCCACCATGTTCTTAATTAATGGCTGCGAGCAGAATATGCTGGCAGCAAGCGATCGAGCGACCCAATTTGGTGATGGCTGTTTTACCACTGCCTGTATTATCGACGGCGAAATCCCTCTCTTTGCAGCGCATCTTGAGCGTTTACAAGACGCTTGCCAAAAACTGCTGATCTCTTTTGAAAATTGGTCCGAGCTGCAAAATGAAATGAAAATGCTGGCGAAAGGGCACGTACGCGGGGTGTTGAAAGTGATTATCAGCCGTGGCAGTGGAGGCCGGGGCTACAGTGGCAAAAATTGTCACAGCGCCACACGCATCCTCTCCGTTTCAGCCTGGCCCGTTCATTACGATCGTTGGCGGCAAGATGGCATTATGCTGGCGCTAAGCCCAGTACGTCTGGGACGTAATCCACTGCTTGCCGGGCTTAAACATCTGAATCGACTGGAGCAGGTGTTGATTCGCTCTCATCTTGAACAGACGGACGCAGATGAAGCACTGGTTCTTGACAGCGAGGGATGGGTTACGGAATGCTGTGCGGCTAATTTGTTCTGGCGTAAAGGTGATGTGGTTTACACGCCCCGCCTGGATCAGGCCGGAGTAAACGGCATTATGCGACAATTCTGTATCCGGATGCTGGCACAATCGCCATTCAGTATTGTCGAAGTGTATGCCGGGTTGGAGGAGGTTATGCAGGCTGATGAAATCGTCGTCTGTAACGCGTTAATGCCCATTATTCCCGTGCGTGCCTGTGGCGACACATTGCTGTCTTCACGTTTGTTATTCGATTTTTTAGCCCCACTTTGTGAGCACCCGAATTAGTCATGAAAAAACTGTTACTCGTTGTCCTGTTATTGCTGGTTGTGGTGGGCATTGCCGCGGGAGTGGGAATGTGGAAAGTTCGCCATCTGGCGGACAGTAAATTATTGATTAAAGAAGAGACGATTTTTACGCTGAAAGCGGGGACGGGCCGCCTGGCCCTTGGCGAACAGCTGTATGCGGACAAGGTTATTAACCGTCCGCGCGTGTTCCAATGGCTGCTGCGTGTGGAACCCGAACTGTCGCATTTTAAGGCCGGAACCTACCGTTTTACACCCGACATGACGGTTCGGGATATGCTGCAACTGCTGGAAAGCGGAAAAGAGGCGCAGTTCCCGTTACGTCTGGTTGAAGGGATGCGCCTAAGCGATTACCTGAAACAGCTGCGCGATGCCCCGTATATCAAACATACGTTAAGCGACGATAGCTATGAGACCGTGGCCCAGGCGCTGAAACTGGAAAACCCGCAATGGGTGGAAGGTTGGTTCTGGCCAGATACCTGGATGTATACCGCCAATACGACTGACGTAGCGTTGCTAAAACGCGCGCATCAGAAAATGGTTAAAGCGGTGGATACTGTCTGGGAAGGGCGCGCTGACGGCCTGCCTTATCAGGACAAAAATCAGCTGGTAACCATGGCTTCTATTATTGAAAAAGAGACTGCGGTTGCCAGCGAGCGTGACCAGGTGGCTTCGGTGTTTATTAACCGTTTACGTATCGGTATGCGTTTACAAACCGATCCGACGGTGATTTACGGTATGGGGTCACGGTATAATGGCAAATTGTCGCGCGTGGATTTAGACACCCCGACCGCTTATAACACCTATACCATTACAGGACTGCCACCTGGCCCGATTGCCATGCCGGGAGAGGCATCGTTGCAGGCCGCGGCACATCCGGCAAAAACGCCGTATCTTTATTTTGTGGCTGACGGTAAAGGTGGCCACACGTTTAACACCAATCTTGCCAGCCACAACCGGTCCGTGCAGGATTACCTGAAAGTGCTTAAGGAAAAAAATGGGCAGTAACTATATCGTCATCGAGGGCCTGGAAGGCGCCGGAAAAACCACCGCGCGTAACGTAGTGGTAGAGACACTTGAGCAACTCGGTATTCGTGACATGGTTTTCACCCGCGAACCTGGCGGCACGCAACTGGCTGAGAAACTAAGAAGCCTGGTGCTGGACATTAAGTCGGTGGGTGACGAGGTTATCACCGACAAAGCCGAAGTTCTGATGTTTTACGCCGCGCGCGTACAACTGGTCGAAACCGTTATTAAACCTGCGCTGGCGAAAGGCGCGTGGGTAATTGGTGATCGTCACGATCTGTCTACCCAGGCGTATCAGGGTGGTGGACGTGGTATCGATCAAAACATGCTGGCAACCCTGCGCGATGCAGTGCTCGGCGATTTTCGCCCGGATCTGACTATCTATCTGGATGTGACGCCAGAAGTCGGGTTGAAGCGTGCCCGTGCACGCGGCGAGCTGGATCGTATTGAGCAGGAATCTTTCGATTTCTTTAATCGTACCCGCGCGCGCTATCTTGAGCTGGCTGCCAAAGACGCCAGCATTCGCACTATAGACGCTACGCAGCCGCTGGAGGCTGTGATGGCTGATATTCGCAATACCATCACCCAGTGGGTGAAGGAGCAGGGCGCATGAAATGGTACCCATGGTTACGACCGGATTTTGAAAAACTGGTGGCCAGCTACCAGGCGGGTCGTGGTCACCATGCGTTACTGATTCAGGCGTTACCCGGAATGGGCGACGAGGCGCTTATTTACGCCCTCAGCCGCTATTTAATGTGCCAGCAGCCGGAAGGACATAAAAGCTGCGGACAGTGCCGTGGCTGTCAGCTGATGCAGGCGGGGACGCACCCTGACTACTATTCGCTGCTGCCAGAAAAAGGCAAAAGCACGCTGGGGGTTGATGCTGTACGCGAAGTCAGTGAAAAGCTGTACGAGCATTCGCGTCTCGGTGGTGCGAAGGTTGTATGGATCCCTGATGCCGCCCAGTTAACCGATGCTGCCGCCAATGCCCTGTTGAAAACGCTGGAAGAACCCCCGGCACAGACCTGGTTTTTCCTCGCCAGCACAGAGCCAGCTCGTTTGCTGGCGACATTACGCAGCCGTTGTCGGTTACATCATCTTGCGCCACCTCCGGAGTCGTATGCTATCTCTTGGCTTGCTCGTGAAGTGACTGCGTCGTCAGAAGCGCTGCTTAGCGCGTTACGTCTAAGTGCCGGTTCGCCAGGCGCGGCACTCACGCTGTTACAGGCTGAAAGCTGGGCGCACCGTACAGATTTTTGTGCGGCACTGGTAAATACATTAAATGCCGGTGATTGGTATATCTTGCTCGCGGCGTTAAACCACGATCAGGCTGCCGCCCGTTTACACTGGCTGGCAACGTTGTTTACGGATGCGTTGAAACGTCCGTATGGGGTTGCCCATTTAACCAATCCTGATGCCCTGGACCTGATATCTTCCATCGCAGAACGGTTATCCGTTGCCCAGATACAGGCGATACTCGGTGACGTTTGCCATTGCCGTCAGCAGTTGCTGAACGTGACGGGCGTAAACCGCGAGCTGGTATTAACCGATCTTATTCTTCGTATTGAGCATTACCTGCAACCAGGCACCGTACTGCCTGTTCCCCATCTTTGAGAGAGACATTATGTTTTTAGTCGACTCACACTGCCATCTTGATGGCCTGGATTATCAATCTCTGCATAAGGACGTGGACGACGTGCTGGCGAAAGCGGCCGCACGCGATGTGAAATTCTGTCTTGCCGTTGCAACCACCTTGCCAGGATACCGCAGTATGCGTGAACTGGTTGGTGAGCGCGACAATGTGGTTTTTTCCTGCGGCGTGCATCCGTTAAATCAGGATGAAACCTATGATGTTGAGGAGCTGCGTCGTTTTGCCGCCGAAGAGGGGGTTGTGGCGATGGGAGAAACCGGGCTGGACTATTTTTACACGCCGGAAACAAAGGTGCGCCAGCAGGAATCTTTTATCCACCATATTCAGATTGGCCGTGAGTTACAGAAGCCAGTTATCGTGCATACCCGCGATGCGCGAGCCGACACGCTGTCTATTCTGCGCGAAGAAAAAGTGACGGATTGTGGCGGCGTACTACACTGTTTTACAGAGGACAGAGAAACGGCGGGCAAATTACTGGACCTTGGATTCTATATCTCGTTTTCCGGCATCGTCACGTTCCGAAATGCAGAGCAGCTCCGTGATGCTGCCCGCTATGTTCCTCTGGACCGGTTATTGGTCGAGACGGATTCTCCTTACCTTGCGCCTGTACCGCATCGTGGAAAAGAGAACCAGCCCGCCATGACTCGTGACGTTGCAGAGTACATGGCCGTAGTGAAAGGTGTTGCCGTTGAAGAACTGGCGCAGGCAACCACTGATAACTTTGCCCGCCTGTTTCACATCGACGCTTCTCGCCTGCAATCTGTTCGTTAACTGACTTTTTTTAAAGCTCGTAATTAATCACTAATGCGAGTAAAGTTCACCGCCACAAAATGGGCGGTGAATAACCAGCTTGACACATTCAGAAACGTATTTTATCGGAATGTGCGGATTTTGCGGCCATTCACGACTGAACTGTGATAGCCGTCAAACAAAAACAAACTGAATTATTTTACTCTGTGTAATAAATAAAGGGTACTTAGATGCCCTGTACACGGCGAGGTTCTCCCCCCTCGCTAATGCGTGAGAACGTAGAAAAGCACAAATACTCAGGAGCACTCCTAATTATGTTTAAGAATGCATTTGCTAACCTGCAAAAGGTCGGTAAATCGCTGATGCTGCCGGTATCCGTACTCCCAATTGCAGGTATCCTGCTGGGCGTCGGTTCCGCTAACTTCAGCTGGCTGCCAGCCGTTGTATCGCACGTAATGGCAGAAGCGGGCGGTTCTGTTTTTGCGAACATGCCGCTGATTTTTGCTATCGGTGTTGCGTTAGGCTTCACTAATAATGACGGTGTATCTGCACTGGCATCCGTTGTTGCTTACGGCATCATGGTTAAGACCATGGCTGTAGTTGCGCCGCTGGTTCTGCATTTACCTGCTGAAGAGATCGCAGCTAAACACCTTGCTGATACGGGTGTTCTCGGGGGGATTATCTCCGGTGCGATTGCAGCGTATATGTTCAACCGCTTCTACCGTATTAAATTGCCTGAGTATCTTGGCTTCTTTGCGGGTAAGCGCTTCGTTCCTATCATTTCTGGTCTGGCTGCTATCTTCACAGGTGTGGTTCTGTCCTTCATTTGGCCGCCAATCGGTACTGCTATTCAGACGTTCTCCCAGTGGGCTGCATACCAGAACCCGGTCGTGGCGTTCGGTATCTATGGCTTCATTGAACGCTGCCTGGTGCCGTTTGGTCTGCACCATATCTGGAACGTTCCATTCCAGATGCAGATCGGTGAATACACCAACGCTGCAGGTCAGGTGTTCCACGGCGACATCCCTCGCTATATGGCGGGTGACCCGACTGCGGGCAAACTGTCCGGTGGCTTCCTGTTCAAAATGTACGGTCTGCCGGCTGCTGCTATCGCTATCTGGCACTCTGCTAAACCAGAAAACCGCGCGAAAGTGGGCGGTATCATGATCTCCGCTGCGCTGACCTCGTTCCTGACCGGTATTACCGAGCCGATCGAGTTCTCCTTCATGTTCGTGGCGCCGATCCTGTACATCATCCACGCGATTCTGGCTGGTCTGGCATTCCCGATCTGTATCCTGCTGGGTATGCGTGACGGTACGTCGTTCTCCCACGGTCTGATCGACTTTATCGTTCTGTCCGGTAACAGCAGCAAGCTGTGGCTGTTCCCGATTGTTGGTATCGGTTATGCGATCGTTTACTACACCATCTTCCGTGTGCTGATTAAAGCGCTGGACCTGAAAACTCCGGGTCGTGAAGATGCTACTGAAGACAGCAAAGCAGGTGCGACCGGTGAAATGGCTCCGGCTCTGGTTGCTGCATTCGGCGGTAAAGAAAACATCACTAACCTCGATGCGTGCATCACTCGTCTGCGTGTCAGCGTGGCTGACGTTGCTAAAGTGGATCAGGCTGGCCTGAAGAAACTGGGTGCGGCAGGCGTTGTGGTAGCTGGTTCCGGTGTTCAGGCTATCTTCGGGACTAAGTCCGATAACCTGAAAACTGAAATGGATGAGTACATCCGTAACAGCTAAGCAGTAAGAAGTTGGGGAGAACTAAGGCAGCCTGCGGGCTGCCTTTTTTATTGCATTAATTAGCCTGAACGCGAATTGGTGCGGTGGCAGCGAACAGCCAGGGACGTGCCTCTGCGTTCACGCGCGGGGATAACGTCTCTCTGACCTGCTGGTGGTAATCATCAATCCACTGCTTTTCAGCTTCACTCAGCAGATGAAGTTCAACCAGATTCAAATCAATCGGTACCAGCGTCAGCGTTGAGAAACGGCAGAAGCCTGGACGACTGTTGATAATCTCCACCTGGTTTTCAATGCGGATCCCATATTGTCCGGCCAGATAATAACCCGGTTCGATGGTGATGATATTGCCTGCGACCAGTGGCCAGGGGTTTACTTTCTTGGCAATGCGATGGGGTTGTTCATGGATAAGCAACTGGTGGCCTACGCCGTGTCCTGTTCCATGATCAAAATCCAGTCCCAGCTCCCACAGTGCCCGACGGCTAAAGGCATCCAGTTGATGGCCCTGAGTGCCGCTGGGAAATTGCAATGATATAAGCGACAAAAAGCCTTTCAGCACGGCGGTGTAATGCAGACGACGTTGCGGATCCTGTGGACCAAACGCGAAGGTACGTGTCGTATCCGTCGTACCATTGTGGTACTGGCCGCCGGAATCATTCAGATACATGGCCTGCGAGGTAATTGGCGTATTGGTTTTTTCACTGGAGTGGTAATGACACATCGCCGCATTGCTGGCAGAGGCCGATATCGTGCTGAAGCTTTGCTCAATAAATCCCGGCTGCTGCTGGCGAAATTCCAGTTGCTTCGCCTGGGCTTCCAGTTCGGTGACCGGATTGCCAGCCGCTTCGCGCAAAGGGACTTCATGGGCCAGCCAGGCAAGGAAGTTTACCCAGGCTGCGCCATCTTGTTCATGGCATTCCCGATAGCCCGCCAGTTCAACGTCATTTTTGTGGGCTTTCATCAAGGTGATGGGATCAGGGGCCCATAAGACGTTGCCACCGTGTTCTTCAATGGCAAAACGCAACGCAACCGGGGCGTAGTCTTTATCGACCAGAAAGCGTTTCCCACTGGCCAGTTGCTGGCAACGTACCAGGAAACTCTCTTGCGGGGCCAGTGTGAGCGTGTTTAGCAGTGATACGGGGAGTTGCTGCGTTTTGTTGCTATCCACAAACCATTCCAGCTCACCGCTGCGATGGAGCAGGGCAAACGAAAACGGTACTGGCACCATAGCCAGATCTGAACCGCGTACATTCAACAGCCAGGCAATGTTATCCGGCAGGGTAATTGCCAGTACGTCAGTCTCATGTTGAGCGAGTTGTTCCACGACGCGGGCACGCTTTTGCGTGCTGCTTTCCCCGCTGATTTCAATGGGCATTTCACGAATGATGCCGCAGGGGGCTGCCGGTCGGTCAAGCCACACCAGGTCAAAAGGATCTTGCTCAAGAGGTACCAGCTCGCAATGAGTTGCCGACAAGGCTTCAAACTGGCTGTTGACCATCAGCAGTGGTTCAAAGCCGATACGTGCACCCGCTGCAACGTGAGACTGCAAATAGTCGGCCAGCGGTTCATCGTGTAAATGATGAATTTCAAAATCATCCAGCGAGACTTCATTGCGTACCTGGACCTGATAGCGTCCATCGACAAACATTAACGCGCGATCCCGAAGGACCAACGCGAGGCCGGCAGAACCGCTAAATCCGGTCAGCCAGGCCAGTTTATTGTCATGCGGCGTACAATCTTCGCTTTGATGAGCGTCGGCGCGCGGAACAATCATGCCATCCAGCCCCTGCGCTATCAGCAGGTTGCGCAGGGCGGAAAGAGGAGTTGAGATGTGCATAGTTAACCTTCAGGTCTTAACGGAACGGCGGTTCGTTGAATGTACGTAATTTACGGGAGTGCAGTCGGTCGCCTTCAGCACGCAGACGATCGATAGCCCGGATACCTATTTGCAGATGCTCAGAAATAGCACCTTCATAAAAACGGTTGGCCTGACCAGGCAGTTTGATCTCACCGTGCAGCGGCTTGTCGGAAACGCACAGCAGCGTGCCGTACGGAACGCGGAAACGGTATCCCTGAGCGGCGATGGTGGCGCTTTCCATATCGATAGCCACCGCGCGACTGAGGTTGAAACGCAGCGCAGAAGCGGAATAGCGTAGCTCCCAGTTACGATCGTCGGTGGTGACGACAGTACCGGTACGCAAGCGCTGTTTAACTTCTTCACCGGGCATACCGCTGACTTCTTTGGTGGCGTCATACAGGGCGCGTTGTACTTCCGCAATGCTCGGAATCGGAATATCCGGCGGTAGTACGGCATCCAACACGTGGTCGTCACGCAGATAAGCATGGGCCAGAACATAGTCGCCAATCGCCTGACTTTCACGCAGACCACCGCAGTGACCAATCATCAGCCAGACGTCAGGACGCAGTACGGCCAGATGATCGCAAATGGTTTTGGCGTTAGACGGGCCAACGCCGATATTGACCAGCGTGATCCCCTGACCGTCAGCCGTGATTAAATGCCAGGCGGGCATCTGGTGTTTCTTCCAGGCGAGATCGGAGATGGCTTCTTCTGGCGCTTCGGTTTCGGCGGTGATCCAGATCCCGCCCGCACAAGAAAGCGCGATATATGGGCTGTCCGGGTCGAGGATCTGGCTGCAACCCCAACGCACAAACTCATCGACGTAGCGGGTGTAGTTAGTGAACAGCACAAAAGGTTGAAAATGTTCAACCGGCGTTCCCGTGTAATGACGTAGTCGCGCCAGCGAAAAATCCACGCGTCGGGCATCGAAGTGAGACAGCGGAGAAAATTCCGCCGGATGAAAAATCCCGTCTGCCGTTTCGTCACCAATCTGCGACAATTCAGTGGTGGGGAAATGGCGCGTTAATCCGGCGCTCATCGAGCGATCCAGCGTCAGTTCTGAACCGTCAATCACATAGGGATAGGGGATTTCATGCTGCGACGGCTCGACGGAGATATGCGCATCATAATCCTGATACAGCAGCGTGAGCTGTTCTTCAAGATACGGACGAAAAAGCGACGGACGGGTAATCGTAGTGGTGTAGCTGCCCGCATGGGTAAAACGACCATAGGCTCGGGTTTTCGGGGGATTGGTGGCGATGCCATCCCAGGTGACACACAGTGATGGGTAAACAAAAAGACCGTTATGGCGGGCGATTACATCAGGGAGCGTCCCTGTTTCAATATACTTACCAATGGCGCTACGCAGTGCTTTAACCGACTGCTCGTACAGCGCGTCCAGTTTATCCAGTGCCTGAGTTGGGGTCAGGCTGGAGCCCTTATTGTTCATGTCTGTCTCCTTGTTCCACAGATGTACTGCTCTCCCGATAGTATGTCACAGGAATGTGAAACAAAAGTCAGACGTTGAGGAAGATTGTGCGAAGACCGGACGGCCTCCGCACCCGGGCTTAACCGTGCTGCTTATCCCGCATCAGCAATGCTGTAGTCGCGGAAATAAGACAACCCGCCATCAGATAAATGGCTACACTGTGCCAGTCTCCGCCGGAGAATGTTACCAGTGCAGCAGCAATGAAGGGGGTAAAACCGCCGCCAACTACGCTTGCTACCTGATAACCAACGCCTGCGCCGCTGTAGCGATAGCTTGCGCCAAACAAACCGGTAAACATAGGCTGCTGTACGCAGACCACCATATCGTGTGCAATGTTGGCCAACATAATCGCGAAGAACACGATCCAGAAAATGGATTGCGCTTCTAACGCCATAAAGAACGGGAATGTGCTAAGCGTCCCGACCAGTGCGCCAGTAATGTAAACGCGCCGGCGACCAAAGCGGTCGGCGAGCCAGGCAAAGCAGGGGATGGTCAGACAGCTCAGTCCACCAACTAACAACCCGATATTCAGAAACAGTTCGCGAGGTAAGCCCAGATTCTGCGTGGAGTAATTAAGGGCAAACGCGGTGACGATATACATCGTCAGCAGTTCACACAGGCGCAGAGCGATAATTT
The DNA here is from genome assembly GCF_011064845.1 of Citrobacter freundii ATCC 8090 = MTCC 1658 = NBRC 12681. Taxonomy (NCBI): domain Bacteria; kingdom Pseudomonadati; phylum Pseudomonadota; class Gammaproteobacteria; order Enterobacterales; family Enterobacteriaceae; genus Citrobacter; species Citrobacter freundii. The sequence goes on from NZ_CP049015.1 coordinate 1,946,372, forward strand.
TCAAAAACGCCCCTGGATGACGGATTAATGCCTCGACTACCGGTAGTCTCTTTTTCTCTGGTTGCGGTACCTGCTGCTGCTGTTCGAATTCGGCCGATTCATCCATTCGGTTACGCATCCACAACGCGCCCAATACCAGCACGATGCTGAACAGGAATGGAATACGCCAGCCCCAACTCAGGAACTGCTCATCGGTGGTTTGCGAGCTAATCAGCGAGACCAGACCGGTAGAAAGTAACAGTCCGACGCCGTAACCAACCTGAACGCCGCTGCTGTAGAAGGCTTTTTTATTTTTCGGCGCGCTTTCGACCGAGAGCAACGCTGCGCCGCCCCATTCACCGCCAACGGCGAATCCCTGAATAGCACGCAGCGTCACCAGCAGAACGGGAGCCCACCAGCCAATGGTGTCAAAAGAGGGAATAATCCCGATCAGCGCAGTGGCAATACCCATCATCCAGACGGTAAGCATCAGCATACGTTTACGGCCCAGACGATCGCCGAAGTGGCCGAAGATCACCCCGCCTAACGGACGGAACAAAAATCCGACGCCAAAGGTAGCAAATGCGGCAAGTGTCCCCATCGCTGGGCTGACTTGCGGGAAGAACTCGCGGTTAAAGACCAGTGCGGCAGTAATGCCATAAAGCAGAAAATCATACCAGTCGACCACGGCACCCGCGAAGCTGCCAAGCGCAGCGCGTCGGGCGCGGTTAAGCGAAGAGGCGTCCTGTTGGGGACCCGTGGAGGTGAGGGTGGAATCCATAGTTATCCTGTCTGTACTGTTTTTTAGTTATTAGTATTTGAGTTGGGTTACACACATTGCAGTCGCAATATTAACGACCGTTATGAGATTACCGCGACAGACGGGAAGTGAAAACGATTATCTCCCTCATCTGATGGCAACATGAAAAATAAGATGAATGAAAAATCTGAATCTGGTGGAATCGTGGCCTGTCAGGAGTGTTCTGATTTCAGGCGGAGCATTAGGAGTACTGTATTTGGGGAAGCTATAAACCCACTTTCATAATGGCATACGGAGATTCAGTGAAACCACATCGCTCATAAGCACGAATCGCACGCCCGTTATCTCCGTAGACATATAAGCGAAGCTCCAGTGCCTTTTGTTCAAAGTGTGCGCGGTAGATGCGGTAGCCCAGCGCATTGAGCAATATCGCGTCGGCCGGTGTGGCGTCACGGATTTGCAATGTCATGAATGATTCCCGTCCTGGTAATAAATTGACGATTACTGAATTATATCAAAACTGTCAGTGATACAGTGGGATGCGAATATATCAGAGGCTTGTCAGTATGAAGATTGTTTTTATCCCTGCGTTGATCGTAGTCCTGATTGATAAAGAACAGGACATAGGACGGGAATTGACCCGCGATGAGGTTGAGTCCATTCGCGATGGCGCTACAGCCATCCGCCTGCCGGCCGAAGCAGCCGAGGATATAATCAGAGAGCGTGGCTACCGCGATATTGATCCTGAGAATGTCTGGCGCGAGTGGCAGGCGTATAAAGCTGACTGAACGTCGATGGGAACACACTGCTTTAGTGGCACATGAAAATTGTGCACTTACACGGATGCGTTTACTCAACACCTGGTGTGGAGCTGAGGGGCAACTTTGAGCGAGGAGCGGACGTTAAGGCCTCAATAACCGGAGCAGCTTATTGACTTTTTAAATGCTATATCTGCCGACACACGAATCGACAAAGCCTCGGCCAAAGCCTGTAAAACTATATTGCCCGCTTTTATAAGAAACTCTATCTAGATGCGAATTGATACTGCATATTTCTTTTACTTTCTCTGATGAGAAAATTCTTTCATGCTCTTCCTTTGGGAAAGAAGTTCCTGATGTTGGAGTTAGCAGGCCCAACCGTTTTAAGTTGGAGAAATACATAACTGAGTTTTCGGGGTTATCGCAACCAGCATCTTCACAAATTAGGTTTACTTCCAGTCTAGTTGATGTGATTGTTAAGTTACTATCCTCCAAATCTTGTTGGACTATATCAATCGTTGGTGCATGACCTTTTCTATGGTTTTCTTTATTAAACATAAACCGAAGGATCTTGGCTTCATCCGGCTGGAGCTGCTTGATTATTTCGATGTACGCCGGATGAGCAAGCTTCGAAGTTTCTTTGTCCAGGCTTGCCGATATAAGATTTGAAAAAAGGCGCTGTATTTCATCTTCATTTATTGCAAATTTTGCCTCATTCAGAGCCTGAAGAGCAACTCTTGGCTGATCGAATGAAATTTGCTTGGGCGGTAATAATGCCAGATTCTCAGCTGTCATCCGCAAGACGCTTGTCACCGCATGAACACTGTCTTCTACCAGGAAAACTCCCGAATTTACCATTCTGGCAATAGAGACTAATCCCTTTGATAATTCTTTAGCAAAAGGGCTCAGAGCATCTTCATAAACCGGAACAGCGAGCTTTTCGACTATCGCTTTCGCGCTCTCATCTACCATCTTGTCTCCATTGTATAATGCCTGATTTCACCTGTATTGGATATGCTGCCTGTGTTTGCTGCAGCTAAAATGGCTGCATATCAAATGTCCCGCGCAACGATTCGTTGAGCACCACACACTATAACCCCAAGAATTTGAGACGTCTTGATCAGACGGAGATTCTGCAGCAATCGATTCTTTCATGTCTGCTCCTGGCACTCAGCGGACGTTGGTATGAAACAACCCGGCGCCCGTTAATATTAAGCGGAAAGATGAATTAACGCGTCTCCCCGTTTCTCCATCCTCTTCGCTTTTTCCTTTATCCTGCCTCTCTTGCTGTGCATACAGCGACGTGTTATCACTCGGTAAATGCAAAAATTACCGAAGTTACGAAAACTTGCATCAGCCACGGGTAATCAGCGTACCGAAACCTGCATTTCACGGGTTGCTATGGTGCTGAGAGTAATCCCTGAACACCGCCTGTCTGCAGTTTATGAACCGATGATTAACATGGTTTTGACTGGTCCTAAACGCATGATGATTGATGACAGAACGCTGCAATATTATTCAGCTCAGAACAGTTGAAATGTTACCTGGGCAGAGTGAAGTCATCACAGCGCGAGTGATATGACGGCGACCTGTTGAGACCATGGTACCATTACAGCCTGTGTCATCTATCTCACTACACACATCGGCCTACCAGATACTGGTTCGGGGTGTATTTCCGTATCCACGTTGAATACGGTTCTCAGCAATCCAGGGTTCATCACCGCTTCTGGAGTGCCTTGCGCCATAATATGCCCGTTCTCCATTACCACCAGATGATCGCAGTACCGACTGGCCTGATTAAGGTCGTGCAGCACTGCGACCACCGTTTTCCCCTGAGCCCGGAGTTCGCCCATCAACCGCATCAGTTCCACCTGGTGATTGATATCGAGATAGGTGGTTGGCTCATCGAGTAGTATGACGGGTGTATTCTGGGCCAGGACCATCGCCAGAAAGGCGCGCTGGCGCTGACCGCCGGAAAGATCGGTTAACCGTCGGTCGGCAAGATGTTGGATCCGGGTCTGGTGCATAGCATCTTGGACCCGCGCATTGTCTTCAACGGAGAGGCGCCCCCAGAGTGACAACCACGGGTTGCGACCGTACGAAACAAGCTCCTGGACGGTGATCCCCTCTGGCGTTAAATGGTGCTGGGGCAGCAGCGCCAGCCTGCGGGCTAGCTGGCGTGATGAGAGCGTGTTGATGGCATTATCGCCGAGAAATACGCCACCGGATTGCGGCGTTAACAGCCGTGAAAAACAGTTTAGCAACGTCGATTTCCCGCAGCCGTTAGGGCCGAGCAGGGCGGTTGTCTTCCCCGCTGGTAGGGCGAGTGAAACGCCATCAAGGACCTTGTTTGTACCGTAACAGACCGTCAGATTTTCAGTTCGTAATGTCATTTATCGCATTCTCACAAGCAGCCAGACAAACCACGGTGCACCGATAATGGCGGTCAGTACGCCAGCCGGAAGCTCCAGCGGGGGATGAGTAATTCGCGCCAGCAGGTCGGCAGCCGCCAGCAGCAACGCACCTGTCAGCGCCGAAACGGGCAGCAGCCAGCGGTGACGCCCACCGGTAATACTGCGCACCATATGCGGCACCACGAGACCAATAAAGCTGATCGGGCCGCAGACGGCCACGCCGGTAGATGTCATGGCGACGGCCAGTAGCAAAGCCAGGAGCCGGATACGCGGCACCGACACCCCGAGCGTGGTGGCGCGCGCATCGCCCAGTGCCAGAAGGTCGAGATCGCGGCAAAAACCCAGGCTCAGCGGCAGAAACAACATCAGTAGCGGGACGGCAATCTTCACAAAGCTCCAGTCACGGCCCCATAAGCTGCCGGTCAGCCACAGCAGGGCGCTGTTCACATCCTGCGGGCGCGAAAGCATCAGCCAGTCCGTCAGGCTGGCCCAGCAGGCAGAAAGCGCAACACCCGTGAGCGCGAGCTTCATCGGCTGGCTGGTATTCACCAGCATTCTCAGCAGGATCAGGCCCACCATGCCACCGGCAAAGGCCAGCAGCGGCAGAGCAATCACCGGCAGTGACGGTACGAGAAGCAGTGCGCCTACAGAGGCAAGGCTGGCGGCATGGTTTACGCCGAGAATATCCGGCGATGCCAGAGGGTTACGCACAATCCCTTGTACCAGAACGCCTGCCACCGCGAGGGCTGCACCAACAAACAGCGCCAGCAGCAGTCGCGGCAGGCGGTACGCCGTTAACACGTAATGATACTCACGCCCGGCCTGCCAGTCGGTCAGTAGGGCGCGCCAGGGAACGGAGATCACCCCCATTTGCAGCGACAGCAGCGAAAATCCTGCCAGTGCGAGGGCGATAAAAATGACTAGCGTAACTTTCATCCACGCCTCCTGACCAGCCAGACAAAGCAGGGCGCACCAATCAGAGCAACCACAGCCCCCGCGGGTAATTCGCCAGGGAAGGCCAGCGCGCGGGCCAGAACATCCGCCACTAGCATCAGCGTGGCGCCCATCAGTATGCTCATCGGCAGGACCTTGCGCTGGTCGAATCCTACCCAGAAGCGAGCCAGATGCGGCATCAACAGACCGATAAAAGCCACCGGGCCAGCCACGCTGACGCAGGCACCGACCAGAAGCAGCACCAGAATGTTGATGATTAAACGCAGCTTCGGCAGATTCACCCCCAGCGTACGGGCGGTGCTGTCGCTGACGTTAAGCAGATTCAGTTGATTGGCCAGCAGCAACACCACCGGTATAGCAACTGCCACCACCGGGAAAAGCTGCCAGAACTCCTGCCAGCGTACGTGGGATACGCCTCCCGCGAGCCAGTAAAAAATGCCGTAGGCGTGATCTTCCGTCAGCAGCAGGGTGATGCGGGTCAGGGCCATGCAAAACGCCGAGAACGCGAGACCCGCGAGGATCAGTTTGTTTCTGTCCTGGGTATGGCGAAATCCGCCGCCTGCGGTCATCACCAGCAGCCAGCTTACGCCGCCGCCACAGGCGGCGATAAAGGCGATGGAGTAACCCGCGACGGGCACGGGGCTGAGCGCGCTGGTCAGTGCCATCGCCAGCGCCGCGCCGCTGTTAATACCGAGCAGCGAAGGAGATGCCATTGAATTATGCGTCAAAGTCTGCAGCAGCGTTCCCGCGAGAGCCAGGCTTGCGCCGATCAGAATGGCGACCAGGCTTCGCGGCAGACGTAGGTTTTGCACCAGCGTTTGTGGAAGCGTCGGCGCGTGGCCCGGCAGCAGGGCGCGAATGGCGTCAACGCCAGAAACAGGAATGGCCGAGTAGCAAAACAGACTCAGCCAGAAAACTGCGATAAGCGCGGCAAGGGGTAGCCCCCATTGCAACGCCGGATGTCTGAGAACTGTCATTTCACATCGGATAAAGGCTGGTGATGGAAGATTTTTACCGTGTCGCTGGCAATACGTTCGGCCGCAAAAATGCCGCGCATCCGCGCCCAGGCGTTACTGTCGACCGACGCCGTCTGCTGTTTTTGCGCAGCCGTTAACATCTGCCACAGCGGGTCCTGCTGCCAGCGTTTGACGATGCTCTCTTCGCGATAATGTGCGACCAGCAGCCATGCAGGATTGAGCGCCAGCAGCTGTTCCAGGCCGATGGACGGCATAGACGCACCAGCCATCGCCGCAGGTACCTTCAGCCCCAGAGAGGTCAGGACGCCCCCGGTCCAGGTCCCCTGCGTATGAAGGTTAAACTGCTGCTCCCGGGACGTACCAAATAACACCAGCGTGCCTTTTGGCAACTGGCTGGCCCACGCTGACATCTGTTGTTGGTGTTGCACCAGACGTGATTGCATCTGTGCCTTTTTTCCCACGACTTCGCCGATGATGGCCGCAGATTGTAGATTTTCAGCGTAGGTTTCATTGCGGGACTTAAGCAGCAGCACCGGTGCAATTTGTTGTAAGGCGCTGAAAATACCCGCATGACGGCTGCTGTCGGCAATGATCAGATCCGGTTTCAGCGCGCTGATGGCTTCTAAACTCGGCTGCGCACGCGTGCCGACAGACTGCCAGGGTTTAAGATGGGCGCGAACTTCGGGAAGAATGCGCGTGGCATCGTTATCGTCGGCAATGCCGACCGGACTAACATCGACGGCAGCCAGCGCGTCCGCGAACGACAGCTCCAGTACCACTATCCGCTGTGGCGTTTTATCAAGCGTAAAGGTGCCATGTTCGTCCTGAACCGTGGCGGCAAAAGCGTGGCTGGTGACCAGCAGCAGAGCGGCGAAAAGTGTGCGGATAAATGTGAACATCGGTGCTCCTGAAAGCCGGGTGGCGCTGCGCTTACCCGGCCAACGAAATCGGTGTGAATTAGAACTTCAACGACCCCTGCATATACAGCGTGCGCGGCTGGCCTGCGTAGATGCCTTTGTTGTTGTCGTCATAAGAGCGGGTGAAGTACGCCTGGTCGAAGATATTCTTCACGCCGAACGCCAGGTTCAGGTCTGCCATTTGCGGACCAAAATCATAAGCTACGCGTGCGCCCCAGAGCATAAAGCCAGGGATGCGACCAGTACTGCCGTCGGCGCTCTCTTTCACGGTGTTGGCGTTATCCGCAAACTGGCTGGACTGGAAATCGCTATTCAGGTTGAACGTCCAGCTACCCGGTTTATAGTCCACGCCCAATGTGCCTTTGTGTTTCGGGGAGAACGGCACCTGGTTGCCGTAGGTGTCGCCTTTCTCGCGGATCTCGGCGTTCACATACGCATAGCTTGCGTAGACCGAAACGTTGTCGAGCGTTGACGTCAGCGTGCCGAGGTCATAGCGGGCCTGGGTTTCCAGCCCGGTATGGCGCGTTTTACCCCGTGCGGTTACGGTGTCGTTGGTCTGGTTGGAGTCGTACTGATTATTAAAGTTAATCAGGAACAGCCCCATTTCCGCGGTCAGCGCGCCATCGTCGTATCGGGTTCCGAGCTCCCAGGTTCGCGCTTTTTCCGGTTCCACATTGCCGCTTTGCACAGCCTTGCCAATTTGGCTGTACTGTACGGTGCCGAATGAGCCTTCAGTGTTTGCATAAAGATTCCAGCTATCAGTCAGGTGATAAAGCACGTTTAGCGCCGGAAGTGGGGCGTTGTAACTCACTTCTTCATGTGTGCCTTTGATGGCGTTGTTCTGGTATGACTCGATATGTTCAAAGCGCATACCCGGTGTGATAGTCCAGTTGCCAATGTCGATTTTGTCATCCAGATACCAGGCGTGCGCTTCGGTGCCGGAACGGGTGTCGCGATCGTATGGGCTAGCGCTGGACGGGAGTTGTCCGCTGCTGGTGGCGGTGTAGTAACGCATTTCATGCGTCGACTCGCTCACATAGCGGTATCCCACGCCCACTTCGTGCGCGGAAGGACCCACCATAAAGCTCTGACTGTAGCGCGGTTCAATGCCGCGTACCCAGTAGTTACGCGGTGAAAGGGTGAGGCGTTTGCCCTGTTCCAGGTAGCCGCTACGCAGGGTTTCGGTGTAGAAGCCCTGAATATTGAATTTATGCTGGCTGTCCGGCTGAAACTGATAGCCGAGGCTTGCCAGCTTGCGGCGCCCCCAGAAGCGATCGTAAGGGCGCGTGGACTGCCAGCGGTCGGCGTTGTAATCCGCGCGCGACAGGCCGCCGGGCATGTCGGCTTCACCGTCGTAGTATTGCAGCAGGCTGTTGAAAGTATGCACGTCGTTCGGCGCATATTTGCTTTTCAGCATCAGGTCGTCGATGCGCGTCGCGCTGTGCTCGCGCCAGTCGCTGCCGCGGGTGCCGGAGTAAAGCAGGGCGGTACCAAAACCGTTATCCGCCGTGCCGCCCACCATCAGATTGTGTGTCTCTTTTGGGTTATTTTGTGAGGACGTTGGGCTGAGCTGGCCTTCCATGCCGGCTTCGATACCGAAGTCTTGCGGAATGGCGCGGGTGACAAAGTTCACCACGCCGCCCACGCTCTGAGGTCCGTAACGTACGGCACCGCCGCCGCGCACCACATCGATGGCGTCCATATTTCCGAGCGAAACAGGTGCCAGGGAAAGCTGCGGCTGGCCGTAAGGGGCAAACGGCACCGGAATACCGTCCATCAGTACCGTTGAACGGCTGGCCAGGCGCGGGTTCAGGCCGCGAATACCAAAGTTCATCGCCAGATCGTGGCTACCGGTACCGTTGTTTTCTGGGGCGGTAACGCCAGGAATGCGGTTCAGCACCTCGCGCATGGTCGTCGCGCCGGTTTTGGCGAAATCTTCACGGCGGATAACGTCACGCGCGCCGGCATGTTCGAATACGTCGTTTTCGCGCGCATCGCCCAGCCAGTCGCCCACCACGGTCAGGGAATCTTCTTGCGGTGTTGGTGCGTGCTCCAGTGTCCAGCTGTTATTACCTAGTGGTTTCACCTGCAGGCCGCTACCGTTCAGCAGCTGCTGCAAACCACTCTCAACATCGTAGTCACCGTGAAGACCGTTACTCTGTTTGCCGCGCGTCAGGCTGGCGTCAACAGACAGGGTAATTCCGCTGCGTGCGGCATATTGGTTTAGCGCTTTATCGAGTGAGCCTGGTGCAATATCAATCTGCGCTGCGAAAGCGGATAACGAGAGCCCAGCCAGCGGCAGCAGGCTCAGGCGAATGGCGTTAACCAAAGGTGTTGTTTTGCGAAAAACGCGTAAAGGCGTCATACCTTCTCCATCATCATTTTTGTTGTGTTCATCTATGAGTCGAATGAGAAGGGGAAAAAGGACAATCGAAATGAGAATTATTTTTCTTACAATGCTGAGATATTTACCCAGTATCGCGTAACCGACTGAATTTTCACTGGAAGAGTCTGGGCAATAATATCCAGAATCACATCGGTATTTTTCAGCGGGAAAGTGCCACTCAGGCGCAGCCCGGCCACCGCCGGATCGCAACGCAGCACGCCGTTGCGATAACGGCTCAGCGTGGCAATCACTTCACCCAGAGGTTTATCGCTAAAGCTCAGAATGCCCTGCGTCCAGGCGGCGCTTTCATCATCCGCTGAGGTAATTGCACTAAATTCAGACGCGCTAAACTGCAGGCTCTCGCCAGCGCTGACGATGCGTTTTTCCTGCGGACGGTTTGCCAGTAAGACTTCAACCGCGTGTTGTTGAACGGTAACGCGTGTTACGTTGTCCTGCTGGTAGACGGTAAATTCTGTGCCTAACGCGGTGAGCTGGCCCTGGCGGGTCACAACGTGGAAAGGTCTCTGCTGCGCGTCTTTTGCGGTAGTAATAGCAATTTCGCCGTACCAGAGATGGACAGCGCGTTGACGCGTATCAAAACGAACGTCCGCGGCGCTTTGCGTGTTGAGCGTCAGCAGCGAGCCATCGTCCAGCCGCTGATGGCTGACAGCCCCTTTGGCGGTGCGGTAGTCTGCGCGCAGACCTTCTCCGGCTTCAGATTGCCAGAGCTGCCAGCCGCCGCCCACGCCGAGCAGCAGCAGTAGCCCTTTCATGACATGACGACGGGTAAGACGCGTATCGTGCAGCGCCCGGCTGGCGATATCGCCCGGAACGCTGCTGAGCTGGCTGCGCAGGTTTTCAACCTGTTGCCAGGCCCACTGATGATCTTTGTCCTCTTCATACCATTGTTGCCAGCGTGCTTCCTGCTGTGGGCTGACACGCTCGCCGCTCAATACAGCATACCAGTGTGATGCCGAGCGCAAAGCCTGACGGCGAGAATCGGTGATAGAAGCGTTCACAGACCGTGCTCCAGACGAAACAGCAGACAATGTTCGATAGCCTTTGCCATATATTTTTTCACTGAACTGACCGAAACACCGAGCTTTAGCGCTATTTCGCTGTAGGTCAGACCATCCAGCTGCGAAAGGAGAAACGCTTCGCGTGTTTTTCCGCTCAGCCCGTCAAGCATGCTGTCGATGAGTTGCAGGGTTTCGAGCTGACTCTCGCGTTCCTCGGGCGAAGGCGCGAGATTTTCCGGCATAAGCGCCAGCATCTCCAGATAGGCTTTTTCCAGCGCGTTTCGGCGAAATAGGTCGACCATCACCCGTTTGGCGAGAGTGCACAGAAAGGAACGCGGATCGCGGATCGTCGAGAGCGACCCGCAGCCCATTACCCGTAGAAAAGTGTCCTGGGCAATGTCATCTGCATCAAAGGCGGACTGGAGTTTGCGCGTCAGCCAGCTTTTCAGCCAGCCGTGATGTGCGCCATAAAGCGACTCGAGCGTAAAGGAAGCAGTGGTAGTGGCGTGGTCAGACATGCGGAATGTATCAAAAGTTAATTATCACGCGATTATGGTAATATGAGAATGGTTATCATTACAATTGGAAATATAATTGTATTACGTTGGACGTATTAACGCATTGTTTTTTATAAAAATATTATGATGTGGATATTGGATGGGAAAAGGAGTCTGCTTTTGGCATGTGATGGTTGGAATGACATCTGACCATGTCTGTTGCGAGCGTGGAGCAAACATTGAGTTTGAGAACATCTTCGATGATGAATAATTTATAAGTGACAAAGTTAATCACAGTGATTCATACATCTAGTCTTTCGGTAATATTTTATATAGAGGAAGGGCATTACACTAACAAGAATGACGCTACAAGCCGGCTTATAACATTAATGTTTTCATGACTGACCCCTTTTACTCTTTTTTAGAGTAAAAGGGGTATCTTAAAAGCCAGCTTTGGCTAAGATTAGTGTGAAAATAATCAAAGATTGATACTTGGCCGGCTATTATTTTATTCATTACTCCAGTTTGACCACCCAGCGGATTGTTCAAAGGCCAGTTTTATTGCAGCCGTAGCCAGGCCAACGGCAGTTAGTTCAGCAGCCTTACCGGAAAGGCATCCAGTAAAAGTGGCAGATGCGCCTGCGTATGCCGCAGCAACTCGGGCAGTTGGTTCTGGTGATGGTGTAGCCCAAAGTGCGGCAACTGCAACAGCGGAGGAGAGACCAACGCACGTAGCTACTATGTTTTCCACTACGCTGCGCGCGGCTTCTGAAAGATCTGTGGGACCAATTCCATTCATATATACTTCTACCTGCATTGTCCGGTAATCAGTTGCCCACTGGTTGCAGGTACGCCATTCTCCTCCCCATGGCCAGTTACCCCATGCTTCACCTATACATCTTGTTCTTGTTTGCGGTGGTGTCAGAGGATCACCCCATTGTGCAATTTTTTTCCTTCCATACTGGCCACCAGAACTTAAAGCAGACCCAAGGTCTTTCTTATCAAAATTAGGGAATCCTTTTGAATCGTATCCATCTACCTTTAAATCATTATTAGGCACCTGTGCAGCAATACCAGATAGTGGCATACTAATTAAAAATAGGAATGGTAATAATTTCATTATAATCACCCTTTTATTGAACATACGGTAGGATCAAAAACAGCATTGGGAACTGGGCCATAAAGGCATGCAGAACCTATTTTATCTTTTTCTGTTAAATTAAGGGACCAGTCACCCAGTCCATTACATTGAGGGTAATGCATTACTGAAAACCCATCATATGAAGTTAAAGGTTTCCAGTCCTTATCCTCGAAACATTTGCCTGCTTCAGGGCGAGTTTGCTCATGCCTAAATGAAAGCGTATGTCCTAGTTCATGTCTGAGTATGCCGGTCAAGGTTAACTTTCCAGGTGAAAGATTCAGCGCTGATTTATCGATAAGAACATTTCGTTGTAATCTTTCGTATCTTGGGAAAAACGCACGTGCAAGGTATTGCCCATTGACATCTACAGGCCGAACATCAAATATGACATCAGTTGTATTCTCATTGCAAAGTGGGTCAAGCCATGAAGAATGTATAAATCTTACATCACTTGCATCTGACCATGCTTTAGCTGCATCAAGCATTGCTGCTACGACGGTGTCATATTTCTCTCCAAACGAGGTACTTACACAATAGGTGAGATTCCTTTTTGTTACGTTGTCCCATTTACTTATATTCCCTTGTGGGGCATCAACAATAAGCAATGTGTTTTCATTTATATTAAAACCGAATAAAACACTTTTCCAACTGGCTGCAAGTTCTCTTTCATAAAACTCTCGCAAGTCAGATTCATTAGCAATAGGGGTATCACCATTAACAATATAAACACCACCAGGAAATGGTTCTTTATAGACCGTTTTTTTAAACTCCTCAAAGCCATTTCTTACAACCTTATGGCTAAGTTTTACATCATTAATATCACTTATTACCTTTGCCTGTTCAATTAGTTCGTCAGTGGGTTTTATTGTCGCAGAGGTTACTGATGCAATAGGTATGACAGTTAAGTATGTAACTAAGAGAAAGTTAAGTGTTTTCATCATTTTCTCCTTAATATTAATGGACATAATGATGTTAATGGAAAAATATGGCGAAAATTATAAATTCACCATATACCATTAACTAGAATAGATTGTCCTGGCAGGTATTCAATGTTGAAATTATGATAAGGTATTAATTAAGATGGGCTATTGTATAATTCGAAGGTGGATATATATGCAATATACATATCATCGTCAATAATACAGAAGCATTATGGTTGCTTTGTCGGGTTTACAGTTTGTTAAGTGAATCGCCACAGGTTTAACAGACACCTCGGAGTCATTTATGGACTGACCCCACGACAGTGGACAAATTCTGTCCTCACGACGAGGTCTGTTCGAAGGCCTCCGGACTGACGCCGCCGAGATGACTGTGGCGCCGGGCCCGGTTGTAGAACACTTCAATGTAATCGAAGATATCCGCCCGGGCCAGATCCCGGGTTTTGTATATTCTCTTCCTGATACGTTCTTTTTTCAGTGAACTGAAAAACGATTCGGCCACCGCATTATCCCAGCAGTTGCCACGCCGGCTCATACTCGGAGCCAGGTTATTGACCCGGCAGAAGCGCTGCCAGTCGTCACTTCCATACTGGCTACCTTGACCGCTATGTACGATGACCTCGCCGTCCGGTTTTCGACGCCAGACGGCCATCATCAGCGCATCCAGCGCCAGTTCGCGTGAGAGAGGGCTTCATCGACCAGCCGACCACGTTACGGGCGAAGAGATCGATAACCACCGCCAGATACAACCATCCCTGCCAGGTGCGGATGTAAGTAATATCGGTGACCCAGACCTGATTGGCCCGGACAACGGTAAACTGCCGCTGCACGCGATTAGGAGCGACCACTGAAGGTCTGCCGACGATACGACGTGGCGCTTTATAGCCGCGTACCGCTTTAATCCGGTTCAGTTGCATGATGCGGCCCACCCGGGGTTTTTACCGCAGGTTTCCCCGATTTCGTTCAGATCGCCATGAACCCGCCGGTAACCGTAAACGCCTCCGCTCAGTGAATAGGCGTCGCGGATAAGCATCAGCAGATACTGGTTATATTTATCACGCGCCGAGACCGGGTTGTGCAGCCACGCATAGACCCCGGCCCGGGCGACATTCAGTACCAGACACATCGTCATCACACCCCATACAGTGCGGTGTTCATTGATAAAGCGGTACTTCAGTCGGGCTCCCTTGCAAAGTACCGCGCGGCCTTTTTCAGGATATCCCGTTCTTCTTCGGTACGTTTTAGCTGCGCGCGTGGTTTCAGGATTTCGCTTTTGGCTTCCAGTAAATCCCGGGCATGTTGTTCGCTGTTATCAGGCTTGATAGCCCGTAGCCACTTGTAGAGGCTGTGCGCAGAAATGCCCAGACGGTCAGATCCTTCGGCAACGGAATAACCGCGTTCCGTTATCTGACGGACGACTTCTTCCTTAAATTCAGGCGTAAATCGTGGTGTGCCCATATGCTCCCCCTATGCCCAAACTATAGGGCAGGATCGTCTACCGGGGTGGGGTCAGTCCACATCCAGCTGAACCTGACATTCCTTCCATCGACGCACAAGCGTAGCCACACAGGGATTGCCCGCTAGTTGATTCATTCTGACCCAATCAACATCAACTAGTCCGGCAAGAAGTTCGGAATTAAGTTCACCCTGCAATGCATGCCATTGGCGAATACTGGGTTGTCGTTGAATAATGGGTTGAGGGGATGAAAGACTGCCAACAATGACGTAATTTTGCTCTGGATCATGCCAGAGTCGTGTAATACCTGGTACGTTCTTGAGCCAGTTGCGAGGATCGCCTAAAGGTAAATCGAAGACACGAGATAATAATTTATTCCATGATGCTATTAATGATGTACTGGCTCTTTTTACTGATTTTTTAGCGACTGCCACCATAAGCGCATTTTTCTTTTCAGGCCATTGGGAAAAAACATAATTTTTTAAAACATCATAAGTGACATTGAATTCATTGTCGGAATAATATTTTCTTAAAGCACATTTCCATAAGTCACACAACAACTCTAGTTCACGAAGTAACGTATTTTTATTTGTATCGGATAATTCACCTTCTTCAGTAAGTTGGTCTATATGAAATATTAGTTCATCCATTTCAGGTAATAACCATTTATTAAGAGGGAGTTGTTGCCGTTGAGAATCCAGAATAGTCATTAAATCGTTTAATCTCTCCGGAAGCATATGAGGTGCTCCATATTGTGGATCCTGAAGGAGGATAGTCACTTCTTCCGTTTTGTGAATTATCACCGTCAACCGATTAATAAATCGGGTCAACTTCTCTGCTTCATTCCAAATCCCTTGTGTAATATCTTGGGGGCGATAATGGTAAGGCCACTTTTCGTTAAGCAAAGCGAGTAGTGCTGTTACAGAGGTATCAAATGAACAGAGTATATTATCACAGGCTGAAACAGCATCCGGCATAGCTGGGTGGAAAGGTAATATTATTGGGCGGTCTTGTTTAACAGTAAACAAACAGCCATTAGTGATTACAGCGAGACTGCTAGTGAGTAGATCCTTCTGCTGCGGAAGCGTCACACTAATTTTGGTCTCATTGCATAGCAGTAAATGCTTCAGGGCTAATTCTTTATATACAATTTCAACATTACGTGCCAAAGATTCTTGAACCGCTTTTTTCTCAAAATCACTGATACTATAATCATAGTAACGAGAATCTGTGGCAGGAATAAGCCTCGTGTCACCGTCAGGGGTAGACTGTTCTATGAGTAAGTTATCCGTAATTGGGTCGCCTGTGAGATCAAAAGGATTAACATTAATATGCTGGCAGGCAGCTTTTGTTCTTAACATTTGTGTCAATGGATAGCGGTCGTCAATGATACCCGGAGTCTGATCCAGCAAAACAAGTAGACACTGTGATCCATCAATTTCTATGTTCACAATCTGATCCGGTTCTATATCAGGTAGTAATGACATGCGTGCATCAGGATATTTTTCATTCAGCAGCGACTGAATGTTATTAACAATGTATTGTGGGGATACATTTTTCGAAAAACGTAGATCAAGAATCTTTATCTCTCTGTCAAGCTGTACACTTGGGAATTTAGCCTTGTCAGCTGTTTTGAATTTTGTTTTAAGCGGTAAAGGGCTTAACTTAAGTACTATTGGAGATAATCCGAAGCCAAATTTTCTTGCTTGCTCAATAAATTCATTTTGAACGGGTTGAAGGATCCAAGGCCAGCTATTTTTGAGTGAGGTTGAAGACGAAAGGTCGAGAAAAGGGCGTAGCTTGCGTTTATCTTTATTTTTGGCTACCTCCCGGTAAATTTGAGATTTAGGTTTTGTCGTTTCTTCCGCTTTCCAGCGGGCAAGAACATTATTTTTATCATAAATCCATAATGGTTGATGAATCTTAAATAATTCGTCTTTTATATCGACTGGACGTAGTGGAACATTTTTATGAAATAATATAACCTCAGTGATATTTTTATCGCTTCTTTGTTGAGTGCGACAGTCCAGACTAATTGCATTGATACCGCAACTATTCTTACTTTTCCAAACGTCGGTCTGTAGTAATGGGCATCCCAGTGTATGGCTACCTTTGCAATGTGAACCAAAGGCGGAGACTTTACGCATGATAAGTCGGATCCATACTGGATTCAGCATAGCCTCGTAATGGACACGCATTGGCTCAACAATAATCCCATCACCATTTTTTATTATTGGTGGCTTGTCTTGCTCTGAGTCCAAAGCAACGTATAGTCCAAATTGATCCTTATGAGATTTCATCAAATAAGGATAATAACGACTGCCTAACTCATCATCAATTCGGCTTTGCCATTCATTCCAGCGATAGTTTTTACTTAACGGATAATGATAGACAACTAGTTTTTCAGCTTTCTCCCGATCGATCTCGTTGTCCCGGTAAATCATGTGTGAAAGAGGGAGAGAACGGATTATTTCGTCATTACGTTTCGCCATGATGTTATGCTCTTTCCATAATGTTTTGATTGATGATTTTTTTTAGTTGCCCGAATCCGGGTGTTTCCACTGAAATGGTGTCTGGGGTCACGCATCCGCCGAGAATCAGAATGTCCGCCTCATAAGGATTTTGAATAGGGGTTAATTGGTGAGAGAAACCCAGTAATTAACTATCAGCATGTGGAGCAACAAAGTTGGCGATAACCAATTTGGTTTTATTACCCTCGATAGCGCGAATTTGTGCCAGTTTTTTACTCAGACCCAGAGGGGTATGCTCTTGATTTGCGCCAGATGCCAACCATTGTTGATATTCTTCATCTGCCTTATCAAGAGTATCTTGTCTCCAAAACTTAGCATCCACACGATAATCAGAATTTTTTATGCTGAAATCATACTGCTCAAAAAGCCGGTGATTGCTCACTTGGCTGGTGGTAATGATGCTCTCTGAATAAAGAAGTGCACGGATAGCTTCTTCTCCCAGACGTCCCATCAGTAGGCGTTGTATAACTAGTGGATGGAATGCGTAACGCTCTTCCAAATCGTTCGCGAAGGGCATAATAGACGTTCTGTAACCCTTACGGTTGAACCAGTCAGTAATGACAGGATGACGTTGAATATACTGATACAGTTTCTGAGGGTTGTATTGGCGCAGCCCCTCTGCTGTTTTGTCAAAAAACTGCCATGTCTGTGGGGAGTACCAGATTTTGCCGTCAGTATTAGCTAATTTCGGTTTTTCAAAGCAAGCCCATTTATATAATTCAAGATCAATATCGAAAGCGTTTTTTCCCGGTTTCCAGGCTAAATCATGTTGAAGTACTGCTTTACCGAGTTGTCGCCAGAGTAATGGGATGTCATCTCTTGGTGTTGACTGTTCCCGTAACAACCGAATAGCCGGAACTAGTCGCTGATCGATATAATCCACTGCTAGTTTTCCAGGCTGTGTCGGCGTCATGAGCTGGCTGAAGAAATTATTCTGTGTCAGTTCATCACGCTCCCGAAGTGTATCCAGTAATTGACGATTGAGTGCCGAAAGCTGTCGACGATTTGATGTATAGATAGGTAATGAAGCAAAGCGGGACAGGTCTTTTGCTAGTTCAGCATCAAGGTGAATCTCAGCGTTGGGTACTTCGCACCAGGCTCTCTCAATACGACCAACCTGCTGTTGAACATTGGCTGCCGTATTTTTTATATAATCGCTGGTTCTCTTATACTCTCCGTTTAACCGGGAGATTTCGTTCTTCCTGTTCAACATCAGTGGCAGGATAAAGCGCTGATGCTGTTTACGTGAAATTTCCCCTGCTCGTAGTAGTTTTTCCAGATTGCGTAACTGGAAGCCTGCATGTGCCATATCATCATTGCTATCTGCACTAGTCTGGAAAGCGGAAAAGTAAAAATGCCGTGATTCCAGTAAATATAAACAGGTCAAATCCATATTTTTGCCGGATTCAGGTAGGCTGAAATCCAGATTTATACCGTTGGTGGCAGAGGCTGTTTGTGTCAGCACAATAACAATACGTCGGGAAGCAAATGCAGCCTGATAGGCATCACTGAAGCCCTTTTTTTTCTGACATTCTGCGGTTAACAGACAGATTAGTGCGGGCTCGTTATGTATAGTCAACGGGATAAATACATCAGTAAAATTCTTTAGCAGAAGATTGTCGGATAAAGGCGGATCCAGCTTTAACCATGTGAGGCAATCTCTGCTTTGTGTCGCTATTGCAGTGGTTAGCCATTTTCTTAAATAAGATATGGAATTAACAAAAGCCAGATGCCCTCGGTGCTGAGGCCTTTTTCCTGCTAGATCCAGCACATCAAGTAGTTTAAGTAGAATATTCTGGCGATACTCTGATTCGAAATCTGTTGAAGGTTCATCATCATTCTGGAAAAAATCGGGGGGCAGAGAAGCGAGAAGATCGGCTGAATGCGGGCTGTTCTTTGTTCTATTAAAATCATGGATCTCAGTATTCAGTTGTGTCTTTCTGATGCTTTCCTTGCTGCTATTGATTTCTTCAATCGCGGTATTTTGTAACTGAAGGTCATCATCGGTCTGAACGTAGGGAATCGGTTCTTTAAACCAGGAATCAGGTCGGTTTTCAAAAGTAGTTCCAAGAAAGCTTTCCGTAACTGTAGGGTTACGTGCTTCTGCAATATAGCGTAAGGCTGAGTTTATCCACCGGACATCAAAGTGGTTGCAGGCTCTTTCAATATATGATGTGGCCGACAGTGCAAAAACGAGATTACGGCTGGCTAGTGACAGTAGTAAACCTTCTGCTGTTGTTGGCAAGAACGCACGCTTGATCTGTATTCGTAATGGATCGATATCGGTATCCACAACATTTTGTTTCAGCAACCAGTTAGTTAACCCAAAAATACTGGCATGTGTATTGGGCAAAATATTACTTTTTCTTAGTTCCCGCAGTTCAGGCAGATCGGTACGTGGTAACAAAAACCGAGACATATTTGGCAGGGTTGAACCATAATATGACGGTCTGTAGTCATTAACCGGGTCGAACAGAAGTCGGGTTAACTTTTTGATGTATTCATACGTTTCATCTTCGCTGGCTGTCAGGTCCGTTAACATCAGACTGAACTTTCGAATAAACTTTTCCATCAGGCGCAAAAAATCACTGATGTCGATAGCCTGATCGTTATCCTGAAATGAGAAATCTGGTCTGATAATTTCGTAGCCATGTTCAGCCTGGCGCATGATAAGGCGCTCACTGGTTACCAGTTGATCGGAGCGAAATAAATAATGTTCACCGAAGGGTTTATTATCCAGATATCTTTGCAGAGGAATTACTAGCGATCTGGCATGTGTTAAATCAATTTTTTTTCCTTTTAAGGCGTTATCTAGTTCGTTAAGAAATGTCCCAAGACGTTCACGGATCATCGGTGCAGGTGCTGTTTCAACATATTGCATTCGTTGCAGTAATCTGCGTCCCCCCTCGAGTAACTGCCCCAAGCATTCAGGCGGTTCCTGAACCCATTGAGCTTGCGCCAGATATTCCTGTAGTACCTCAGCCTGATAATCAAATTCATCAATAAAAATGACATAATTGCGCAGCTCTTTGCTGGACATTCGTACTTTGCGCCGCCCATCGTAAAATGATGAAACGAGCTTTTGGGTTGTCATAATCAGCAGGTGTTGTTTTTCGTCGCGCCAGGCGATGGCGGGCAGAATGCGTCTGACCCAGGCATGACGACGGAAGTCATCAACTCGTTGCTTGGCGATCTGTAAGAGTTCATGTTCTTCACCATATTTTTCTTTTTGTTCCCTGGCTTCTTTTTCCAGCAATTTGATATTTTGAATTATCGATATCTCAACTGCCGCACATGATTTTATTAACGCCTCTTTTTCACTGGCGATAGCTACACGTAAATGTGCCGGGTATACTTTCAATGATTTATTGATATATAGGATATTCCTGCAATTCTTACGCAGTTTGTCTGCAATATCTGGGGCGACAAATAAGTTTTTTTCCTCAAGTTCGTTGATTGAATTAAAGGGATCCGGAAGTGAATCTGCGGAAATATCTTTCTCATGAGGTAGCGGAGTAACCTCGATTGCAGAAACAATTTGTTCATCCTGCGCGTAAAGCACACTAACGTTAAATGGTTTTCCATTGCTGTCTTCATGCGAAGCTGTTTTTTCGTAAATGTCGTGGAGTATATTCCAGCGATGGGTAACCAGAATGGCCTGAGAGCCTGATTTTTTTATTGTCTCTAACGCCGGAGGGGTGTTATCTGCGAAGCTAGAACGGTAGAGAGCGCTAGTTTTTCCACTGCCCGTGGGCCCCTGTAACTGACAAAAACCGGCAATGTGTTTCGTGGTTCTGGATCTTTTTGCTTGGGATAACGTATGTTCGATAACGGCATTATAGGAACGCAGTAAAGGGGGATTCACATATCACCTCATCTATTATCTCGACTTTTCGACGACTAATATTTCAACAATTCATGTTACGCTGCTCGGATGACATTGCAATAGATGTGGCTAATTTTTCTTTATAAATCAATGAACATGATATATTTTGTGACGTTATGATTAGTCTTGATGTCATATTGCTACTTTAGGTCATATGTTCTCTGTAAACGCGTTTTCGTCCTTTTTTCTCTTGCCTAATTGCCGGGTGTCACATCTGAACTAATTTGGCCTTTGCGCTATCGCTGATACTTCTCCGGAGAAGGTCCGAGCCGGAAGCTGTGCCGCATTTCTTTTATCTGAACCGTCATAATCCTTTGAATCGCAAAACAGTTTTCTATTATCGGCCTTCTTACCACGAACTAAGCTCCCGCCTGCACGAAATGCTTCATGACCTGAAAGAAGCGCCTGATGTATCAGGAGGGTAGCCGTTTTACCGGTAATGCAGCCTTTGAAAACTGCCGGATCTGTCTTCGGACGGATTAAGGCCTTCTTCACGCTTAGCCACGCTGAGGAAATCACAATGAATCTGACTAAAAATTGCGCACCACCCACCATTGATGTTATATTAAAATATAATATTCGGAGGTGTTCTATGTATACCACTCGCCTGAAAAAGGTCGGCGGATCCATCATGCTGGCGGTTCCTCCTGCCGTGCTGAAAACGCTGGAGCTGTCGACGGACAGCGAAGTGGGTATGACCATTGATAATGGCTGCCTGATTATTGAACCCCAGAAACGACCTCGTTATTCGCTTGAGGAACTGCTGGCGCAGTGCGATCCGCACGCCGAAATGAGCGATGAGGATAGGGAATGGATTGATGCGCCTGCAGTGGGTAAGGAGATCCTGTAAATGGACAGAGGGGAAATCTGGCTCGTCTCACTGGATCCTACAGCCGGACATGAGCAAAGCGGAAAACGTCCGGTGCTTATCGTTTCTCCAGCATCATTTAATAAGTTCACCCGGCTACCTGTTGTCGTTCCCGTCACTAGCGGCGGAAACTTTGCCCGCGCAGCCGGTTTTACCGTCTCCCTGGACGGTGCGGGAACAAAAACAACGGGTGTTATTCGCTGCGACCAACCCAGAACGATTGATATGGGGGCTCGGAACGGTAAGTGTCTGGAACGTATACCCGAAGCTGTTGTAAATGAAGTGCTGGCCCGACTGGAAGCCATTCTGAGCTGAGGCTTTCGGTGTGATTAACAAACGTAGAAAAGCAAAAAGCCTGCTTAGTTTCCTGAGCAGGCTTCTTAAATATGGCTCCTCTGACTGGACTCGAACCAGTGACATACGGATTAACAGTCCGCCGTTCTACCGACTGAACTACAGAGGAATCGTTTGAACGAGGCGCATATTAGCGAGGGTGGTGAGGGTTGTCAAAGGGGTAAATACATTTGTGTGTTCGTTTGCTGACAAAATCAGCAAAGCGGCGATCTTTCCGTCTTTTTATGCTTTTGCCCCATTCTGGTGCGTGTCTACCTCTTCCAGGGCAGCCTGAATGAGATATTTCGGTGTGCAGAATGATCTTCCTTCGCTTTTACTCCTGACTTTGTGCGGCTTTAACCATAAAACACCGTTTTAGACGAAAGTGGCAAGTATCTTGCATACCTGAATTCAATGACTGCCAGCACGGGTTCTGGTATTCCGACAGGAGGCAAAATGAACTTTAGACGACTGAAATATTTCGTGAAAATCGTCGATATTGGTAGCCTGACCCAGGCAGCGGAAGTATTGCACATTGCGCAACCCGCGCTGAGCCAGCAGGTCGCTACGCTGGAAGGTGAGTTTGATCAGCAATTGCTGATTCGTACCAAGCGTGGCGTCACGCCGACGGAAGCAGGAAAAGTGTTATATACCCACGCCCGGACGATTTTACGTCAGTGTGAACAGGCGCAACTTGCGGTTAATAACGTGGGACAGACCTTGACAGGCCAGGTCTCTATCGGCCTTGCGCCGGGGACAGCAGCGTCATCCATTACCATGCCGTTATTACAGACGCTACGTGCCGAACTGCCCGATGTGCAGGTTTATCTGCATGAAAATAGTGGGGCAGTGCTGAATGACAAGCTGCTCAGCGGGCAATTAGATATGGCAGTGCTCTATGAGCGTTCACCCGTGGCGGGCATCAGCAGTCAACCGTTGCTTAAAGAGGATCTGTATCTGGTCGGCACGCGTGAGTGCCCGGGGCAAAGCGTCGATTTAGCCGCGGTGGCGCAGATGAATTTGTTCTTGCCACGGGATTACAGCGCGGTTCGCCTGCGCGTGGATGAAGCTTTTTCGCTACGTCGCTTAACGGCTAAAGTGATTGGCGAAATTGAATCTATCTCCACCCTGACGGCCGCCATTGCCAGTGGTATGGGCGTCACAGTGTTGCCCGAGTCGGCCGCCCGTTCATTATGCAATGCAGCGAACGGCTGGATGGCGCGCATCACAACCCCATCGATGAATCTGCCATTATCGTTGAACGTATCAGCCAGAGGGAGCTTATCGCCCCAGGCGCAGGCAGTGAAGGAGATCCTGCTATCGCTGGTTAGCCGTCCGGCGCTGGAAAATCGCGAACTGCAGCTGGTCAGCTAAACCTTATTCCCGCGAGGAATAAGATGCAGGTTTTTATTATTTGTTATGCCGGGCATCAGACTTTAACAATAGCGTAATGTCTGATGTGCCCGGAGTGAAACGTGAATTTCCAGCAACTCAAAATAATCCGCGAGGCGGCCCGTCAGGATTACAACCTGACGGAGGTCGCGAATATACTGTACACCTCGCAGTCGGGCGTCAGCCGACACATTCGTGAACTTGAAGATGAACTTGGCATCGAAATTTTTATCCGTCGCGGCAAACGCCTGTTGGGCATGACTGAACCGGGTAAAGCCTTGCTGATCATTGCCGAGCGTATTCTGAATGAGGCCAGCAATGTTCGTCGACTGGCGGATCTGTTTACCAATGACACGTCCGGCGTTCTGACGATTGCCACCACGCATACCCAGGCACGCTATAGCTTGCCTGCGGTGATAAAAGCCTTTCGTGAGCTGTTCCCTGAGGTGCGTCTGGAACTTATTCAGGGCACGCCACAGGAGATTGATGTCCTGCTACAAAATGGCGGGGCAGATATCGGAATTGCCAGTGAGCGGCTGAGCAGCGATCCATTGTTGGTGGCTTTTCCCTGGTTTCGTTGGCACCACAGCCTGCTTGTTCCTCAGGACCATCCATTAGTGAAGGCTTCTCCGCTAACGCTGGAGTCCATCGCTCACTGGCCGTTAATTACCTATCGTCAGGGGATTACAGGGCGTTCCCGTATTGATGAGGCGTTTGCTCGCAAGGGGCTGATACCTGATATTATTCTCAGCGCCCAGGACTCGGATGTGATTAAAACTTACGTGTCACTGGGATTGGGGATTGGGCTGGTGGCAGAGCAATCCAGCGGCGAGCAGGAAGAGGGGACGTTAACCCGTCTGGATACCCGGCATTTGTTTGATGCAAATACCGTTTGGCTAGGGCTTAAACGCGGACAACTGCAGCGCAACTACGTCTGGCGATTCATCGAGCTATGCAACGCAGGGTTATCCGTCGATGAAATTAAGCGTCAGGCGATGGAGCCAGATGACTCCGTGATTGACTATCAAATTTAAGGATAACGTTATATCTATCTAATGAATTGATAAACCAATGGCTCAGGTTATAAGTGCGGTTTTGTTATGGCGATTTTCGGCTGTAACATGTCGCGCTTCAACAAGACTCTAACGCATTGTTTAACCTGAGCTCCGGTATGATTGTCATTCAGTTTTTGATTTGGAATATAACAGACTGAGCTGTTCGGGAAGGCTGATGACTTCTGTTAAAATACCACGTGAAAGATGGATGTAGCCTTCGGTTATGAGTATTGCCAGGAGCCGCATTATCCTGCTGCGCGAGAGAAATGAGTGATTCATGATATAATTGGCAGCGGTAATATTGTTCCTGATGGACTCAGGCTCATCTATTAACTCAAGAAGGTGAATGCGTATAATCTCATAGGAAGATAGTTGTGATACTGCCAGACAATGAGAGTAGACTTTAGTAGCAGAATAATCTTGCAGCGCAGCAAATGACTTCCAGAGGTTTAATCTGTGACTATTTCGTATAATTCAGTCTGTGGAATAAGCAGCAGTGTCGATGTTTCTTTTGCTTTGGCATAAAGATGGCGTGAATAGGATAACTGAATGTTAGCGCCAAAGATAAATGGTGCATTTTCTGAGTTGAGCACCATTCCGTCACTGACTCTACAAAGAGATATGCTGCCCTTAAGTAAAATTACGCAATACCGCTCATTGTTTTGAGTCAGGCTAATGTGTCGTCTTTTAATGATACTAATTGTGTTACCACGGTGATCAATTGCTTGAAGTAAAATCTCTATATCTTTCGTGGGTTTAACTAATTTTATTAATACATCATCCTTGACGCGATTTCTGTTGTTCATAGATTTTCCATTTTTAAAATAAGGCTGTGACGTAGTGTTGTAATAAATGTATGAAGCGTGATTTTAAAAATAATTTCAAATATAGACAAATTTAAACTTGCAAGATGTTTTTCGATATACTAAATTTCATCCGGTTAGTGCCCGCGGTTTAAATAGGATGAGTTAATGTAACGCGTTATTTGATTGTTAGCAATTATATTTGAATATATTTGGTGATGGTTTCTAATTGATTGAGAGAATAATTTATATATTAAATATCTATTCACTGAGTGAATGAGTGGGTCTGTACTATATAATTAAATTCAAATTTTTATTGAGCAAAAGTGAGTGTTCTATGAACAGAGTATAGAATGCCAGATTATCCCAGTATCTCCAGCCTGAGTTCCTGAATGGTCGATCGTGACAATATCGAACAAGATACAGCCCGCCCGAATCCGCATAGATAAACTTAAAGCCATTTTTCACTGAAAGAATATCTCTATTGTTAAACGTATAGAATTCATTACTCCGGCTACGCCTGGCATCTGCAATATGACTACCCCTGGACCTAACCAAATCCCAGACTCAAGAACAGACTTAGTATTTCAGAGGCTATAGGCGAAGCTAATTCATCCATCAGCCCGTACTGAGAGGCTTGTCAGGTTAAATACTGACGAATATCAGAAGGCGCATAGTTTTGCTCCCATAACGCCCTCATCATCAACATATAGGGTTCAACATAAGTAAAAAAAGCCTGATAACTTTCACAAAAATAATTAAGTTGCGGAACACCGCATCGGGAAAGTGCTACGCGATCTTTTGCACAACCACCGTGGCAGGCGAATTCTACTTTGCAACTCGCACATTCTTCTACCAGTGTCGGTTTGGATGGTTCTACGCTCTGATTCGTCGAGTTTTGCTGCATCGCGGTTGCAATAGGTTGATTGCAGTCACGCATAAAATATTTCGAATTAACAACGCGTTCGCAATGATAATTACCATCGTTTATTTTCAGCGCTAAGGGGCTATCATTACATGAAGCATAAACACATGTTGGCACAGATAATCCGCACCACGCAGCAAACGCATGCTCAAAGATGGGGATTCTAATCGTGCCGATATCCAGACGTACCCAGGTATAAAAAATCGTTTTCAAAAAAATTCCCAGTGCAGCTGGCCCAAGGCTTTGCGCATCCACACCGCCTTGTACAAGCGGTCTAAATAAGGGAATAAACTGCATATGGCGGCTACCCAGATTTTTTAAATAATGGTAGATGCGCAGCGGATGGTGGCTATTTTCGGTGTTAACGACCGTCAGTGTGCTAAATTCAATATCATATTTTTGCAATAATTTCGCAGCGTTTTCAACCTGATAGTTTGTTGATTTACCAGAAATCATATCACGGGCATTGTCATGTAATACAACATCGCTATCCACTGAAATGCAAATCATAAACTGGTTTTTCTTGAAGAACTCACACCATTCATCATCTAAAAGAATTCCGTTGGTTTGAAATATATTAATAATATTTTTACTTTGCGCATATTGCTGTTGTAGCTCTATGACGCGTTCAAAGAAATGAAGTCCGCCAGGCATTGATTCACCGTCCTGCCAGGTAAAAACCACATCACTCGCTTCCTCAGTATCAATTTTTCGACGAATAAATAGCTGAAGTGTCGTATCGTCCATACAGTGCGTATTGCATTCTGGGGAATGTTCCGTGTTATTGATGCAAAAGCAACTCTTACAATGTAAATGACATAATGGACTTGAAATTTTCATCATCACATGGCAACTTTTCATTATCGATTACCCTCATAAAATTATTATGTTATTTGCTTTGTAATATGTGAAGAACAGGTGATGCTATCTATATAATAAACAGCGTCACCTGGGGTTAATTATTTTTTACTCACTTCAACACGCATTTCGTTAACTTCCTGGGGAACGATTTTGTGTCCCGATTTAAGATAATCAATCACGACATCAGACATATTATTCCCGGCGCGGACTTGTACATTTTTCCCTTCTTTAAATGCCAGAAAACCATCGCCTCCCAAAGCAAGGAAGGTCGTGGTCGCAACATGGTAAGTCTGCGTATCTTCAATCGCTTTGCCATTGATTGTGAACGATACTATGCGCTGCCCGAGCGGATTCTGCGGCATGTAACGCACTTCAGCACCTTTTGACATTTGCAGTATGCCATTGGTGAGAGATGCCCCATGTTCCATGAGATTGCGCAGCTCCTTACCGCTAAGATCCATCTCAGTAAGCTCATTCTTAAAGGGGAAAGTACTGGTAATGTCACCAAAGGTAATGGGACCTGCGTTGAGATCAGCACGTAAACTACCGGAGTTAATCAGTGCGATCTGTGCATCCGGTGCAGCGACGAGCATTGCATCTGTAAATAAGTTGCCTAGTTGCGATGATTCGCCATAGGCACGGGTTAACATGATCGGGGATTCACCGACTGGCTGACGCACAATATCCGCGAGTTTTTTATTCCAGCCATCGATAACTTTTTGTGTTGTTGGATCAGGTTTCCACTCATCAGCAAAAATTGTTTTCAGCTCGAAGCTTTTTACTTTTTTTGTATTCGCCCCTGGTTCAACATCAAGTATCAATTTACCTACATCGATACCACCACTGTCAGTAGAAAGGATTAGCGTATTCCCCACTTTGATAGGTTCCGGTGTTCCAACATGAGCGTGTCCGGTGATGAGAATATCAAGCCCATTAACCTGACTAGCAGTTTGAATATCTTTATCCAGTGCACGTCTAACGTCCGTACTACCGATACTGGACTGACGAGCCGGAACGCCTTCGTGAACGAGCGCAACGGTGACGTCAACTTTACCCCGCAACTCATCCAGATAATGCTGCAGATATTTCACCTCATCGCGAGCTTCGATTCCCTGGTTCTTGAGGGCTGCGGCTGATTTATCAAAGCGGTTACTTTTATCATTATCGAGCCCCTGGATCGAGAGTTCTGAAATGGTGTCATTGAATGCATACACACCGTGCAGCCCAATAACGCCAATTTTTACGCCATCCTTTTCCAGGATGGTATACGGTTTGTTCCAGAATGGTATCTCGCTGTCTTTGTGGAAAACATTCCCCAACAGAACAGGGAAGTTAGCTTTGCTCAACTGCCGCAAGAGATTATCCCAGCCATGGTCGAATTCATGATTACCTATTGATACTGCATCAAAGGGCATAGTATTCATGATGTCAATGATGGCCTGACCCTTAGTCAGGCTGCTGATATACGGACCGGTAAAATAGTCACCTGCGTCAAAATAAAATGTGGCTTTATTTTTGGATTTTTCCTGCTTGACTAAAGTGCTTATATTAGCGAATCCACCAATTTCACGTTTACCGTCTGCTACATAGGGGACTTTATAAGTATCAACATGAGCATGGAGATCATTGGTATAAAAAATGGTGACATCTTTGGCGCAGGCCCAGAATGGCAATGTCAACAGAATACCTGCTGTAATCGTTTTTACCTTCATAGCTAATTCCTTGCAGATTGTTTAAAAAGCGTAACCAACAGTTAAATAGTATGCCCACCCCGTTGAGTCTATAGAGGTGATGTCTCCGTCGCTGTTAAATGTTTTACTACCTTCTTCAAATTGTCCACCATGATAGAAATAACGCAGGGTGGCGCCAAAGTTCCAGTGAGGATAAACCAGACTGAGTACATTTGTTGCAACTATTGAGCTATCTGTTCGGGAGTAAAATTGCTGCTCGCCACCTGATTTTTCTTTTAGGTCTGAACCAAAGTCAAAGTTGGTAAAACCGACGTAATTTAGGTTTCCACCAAATAATGTGGTGATAGGAATGACATATTTTACTTTAAAGCGATAACCATCCCATTCGTTTTCGTTGGCTGCATTGTAATTGTTTCCTTGATATTTGGCATAGATATTTGCAGATAACGTCATCGGTAGTCCCGTTTCAATATCTGTCCCTATCCCCATATACCATGTGCTCTGACGTTGTCCTGCATTGGTTCCTGCATCATAGATATAGTTGTGGGCAAAATACCATTCTTTAAATGGACCAAAGCTTAGGTCGACCCCTGTTAGTTTGTCGATGCTAAAGCGCGGTTCTATCTCCATGAAAAACGGAGAACCGTTGTCCCAAATGCCGATATCATTATCATTGCCTATACCAAAAAACTTAGGTAAGTCAGCATAGCCATAGAAATCAAACCAATCCACATGTGCCCATGCACGATACTCGGGATATAAGTCGGCTCTTTTTAGTGGCCCAAAACGAGTGGAGTTGCTCCCAACTATATTAATACTTTGATGCCACCAGTCTGATACGTATTCATTATTCGCTGAGGCTGCCATTGTTAGCGTAGGGAAAAGCATAAATGCGCCGGATAATATTTGTGTTATTTTTTGCATACGTAGGGGTACCTTCCGCAGAGATTTGTTAATAAAGATGGTTCATGTAATGGAAAATATATTCGTGAACCTATTTTGCCGTGCTTACATCGACTACTCTCATTTCAAGATCGGGTTTCAAAGGATTATGAGTCTTGACATAATCAATGATTGACTCAGCAGAGGTAGTACTATTGATAGTTTTGATATTGGTTCCTTTTAAGAACGCTTCGAATCCATCTCCACCCGTCGCGCAAAATGAGTGTGTAACAACCCGATATGTTTTGGTTGGATCCACAGGTTTATTATTAATAGTGAAACTTATGATTCGCTCACCCAAAGGTTTTTTACTGTCATACTCAACATGAATGCTTTTTGAAACTTGCAAAACCCCATTAGTAAGATTAGTTGCGTGGATCATTAAATTGATAAGATCCTTACCGGTGAGATCCATTTCAACAAGTTCGTTATTAAATGGGAAGGTAGTAATTACATCACCATATCGTAAATTTCCTTGTGGTAAATCAGCACGTAATCCTCCACTATTCTGTAATCCCACGACAGCGTCCGGCGCCTTGGCCATCATGGCGTCAATAACTAAATTACCAACAGGTGATGATTTACCATAAGAGCGGGTGAAGGGGGCGGTTGTTGACCCAATGATTTGATCGGTGATATTTTTCAGCTTAGCATTCCATTCATCAATCTTGGCTTGAACTATAGGGTCTGGTTTATATTCGTCTGCAAATACAGTGATTAATTTACCGTCATAGCCGTCAATTTTTTTAGTCTGCGGGTTAAAATCCAATACTAATTTACCGATATCAGTACCATACGCATCTGTGGAAACAATGAGCGTGTCATTGACTTTAATTGGCTCAGGTGTGCCCACATGAGCATGTCCTGTAATTAACACATCAATACCCTCAAATTTCTTTGCGGTATCAATATCGGCTTGCAACATTCTGGCCACGTCTTTATTGCCATAACTTGATTGACGCGCTGGCGTACCTTCATGGATAAGCAGCACAGTGATATCTACTTTACCTTTTAATGCATCAAGCCCTTTTTGAATATAAGGTGCTTCATCACGGGCCTCTGAACCCGCATAAGCCTTAGCGGCAACGGTGTCATAAAACGCAAATTTTTGATGTATACCAATTACGCCAATTTTTATGCCATCTTTTTCGATAATCGTCCAGGGTTTGTTCCAGACGGGTTTGTCACTGTTAGTATAAAAAACGTTACCCAGCAAAACAGGAAATTTTGCTTTTGATAACTGCTTAACCATATTATCAACGCCATGGTCAAATTCGTGGTTCCCCACGGATACAGCATCAAACGGCATGGTATTCATGATGTCGATAATTGCTTCACCTTTTGTCAAGGTGCTTATATAGGGACCGGTGAAATAATCTCCGGCGTCGAAGAAAAATACATCTTTGTTTCTTTTCTTCGCATCATTAACGATGGTTGCTATATTCGCAAAACCTCCTACCAGACGTTCTTTATCGACAGCCGGAATTTTTCCTGGAGATACATGAGCATGTAAATCGTTAGTGTAATAGATCGTCACATCCTTTGCGTTAACTGATGCGGCTAACGTTGCGGACAGGCACAATGTAATAAAATTAAGCTTTGTTCTTATCTTCATAGCCAAACCCTTTCAGCTTTATGAGTAATTATTATATTTCAATCAAGATCTCATGCAGATGTTTGCATGTTTTTATTACTTTTCAGTAATGCTTCCATATTCGACTTTAAAGATAAGAAATAGCCAATAAAGCCGAATATTTTCAACTAATGACACCGATTAGAAATTATTAAGGCAATAATATTTATTTTTTCACGTCAGCAACGCGCATACCGTTAAGTTGTTCATCGGTGATGGTGTTACCTGCTTTAAAGTAATCGATCACTGCGTTGTAAACGTAATACCCACCTGTTGTGTTACGCGCTTTACCCTCGGTAAATGTGGTGAAGCCGTCACCACCATCAGCAAGGAAGTTTTGGGTAGCAATGTGATAAACCGTCGCATCTTCAATTGCCTTACCATTAAGTGTAAGTTCCAGGACCCGCTGCCCTACGGGTTTACTGCTGTCGTATTTCATTTCCAGGCCTTTTGAGACCTGCAACACGCCATTACTTAAACTTGCGCCATGTTCCATCAGACTACGTAATTGTTTACCGGTAAGATCCATCGTGACCAGTTCGT
The DNA here is from genome assembly GCF_011064845.1 of Citrobacter freundii ATCC 8090 = MTCC 1658 = NBRC 12681. Lineage (NCBI taxonomy): Bacteria > Pseudomonadati > Pseudomonadota > Gammaproteobacteria > Enterobacterales > Enterobacteriaceae > Citrobacter > Citrobacter freundii. Next base: position 1,978,031 of record NZ_CP049015.1, read on the forward strand.
TAGGGAATGGGAATGTACTAATGACACCGCCCATCGTAATCGCGCCAGACGGGATCTCACTGCGGATACCGCCAGAGTTGGTTAAGGCCAACTGTGCGTTTTTACCCGCAGCGGCCAGCAAAGCATCCGCAGCCAGGTTGCCCAGCGAAGCTGATTCACCATATGCACGTGTTAATTCAACCGGGGACTGCGCCACCGTCTGTCCTACCACTTCGTCAAGTTTTTTATTCCAGCGGTCAATCACCTGCTTTGTTTGCGGATCGGGCTTCCACTCATCTGCGTAAATGGTTTTAAGTTCGAAATTTTTCATCGTGAAGCTGTGTGGCTTATCTTTGTAGTCCAGTACCAGTTTCCCTACATCGATACCACCGCTGTCTGTCGAGAGGATCAGCGTATTGCCTACTTTAATGGGTTCCGGCGTACCGACATGCGCATGTCCGGTAATCAGAATATCCAGACCTTTCACCTGGCTTGCCGTCTGAATATCCTTATCCAGCGCACGACGTACATCGGTACTTCCTATACTGGACTGACGGGCAGGCGTGCCTTCATGAACCAGTAATACGGTCAAATCCACTTTATCCTTAAGTTCATCAATATAACGCTGTAACCATTTAATCTCATCCCGTGCTTCAATGCCTTCGCGCATTGCAGCAGAAACGGTATCATTGAAGGCAAATACGCCGTGCAAACCTATAACGCCAATTTTCACGCCATCTTTTTCAATAATGGTATATGGCTTATCCCAAAACGCTTTATCACTGTTCTGATAAAAAATATTGCCCTGCACAATAGGGAAGTTCGCCTGGCTTAGCTGGAGTAACGTATTATCCCAGCCATCATCAAATTCATGATTGCCCATGGTGACAGCATCAAATGGCATGGTATTCATAATATCAATGATCGCCTTGCCCTTCGTTAAGCTGCTGATATAAGGACCGGTAAAATAGTCACCTGCATCAAAAAACCATGTGGCTTTGTTTTTGCTTTTCTCTTTTTTTACCAAAGTGGTGATATTCGCCCAGCCGCCGATATCACGCTTACCATCAGCAATCCACGGCACTTTATAAGGTTCCACATGTGCATGGAGATCGTTGGTATAAATAATGGTGACATCCTTGGCACAGGCCCAGAATGGTAATGTCAACAAAATACCCGCAGCAATCACTTTTAATTTCATAAACTGTTCCTCTATTCACATTTATTCGGGGTATTTTACATTCCGAAAGACATTGATATGTGCGTCTGTTCACACAATCAAATCGAGGTTATAGTTCAAAATCAGCGACCTTTGGAAATCGTTGGTGGCTCATGTCGACTTTATTTACAATTAATACCTGCAAGACGTTTGGGTGTCGCAATTTAGGGTTAGCTACATCTGAAGATTACAGCTGGCCGAACTATAGGTTGGGTTATCCGGCATTGCACTGTCGGGCATGTGGGAGTTATCCCCCACTATTTGAAGCACAACAATTTAATGAATGGGTGACTGTTTACTTAAGCGCATACGCCTCTGAAAGTGGCCATTTTTGTCCCGTATGTTATGGCAAGAAAACTATTTGTTATGGTTATAATCCGCAAAGAACACAGCGCGTTCAGTGCTGCGCCTGCAAAAAAGTCTGGACACCTAAGCGGCAATTACCAAGAGAAGTAATATCACCAGAACGGATTGAAACGGTTCCTTTAATTGTACCGTTCCAGGGGGCGGAAGCAGATCAGAAACTCTATGTCCTGCTCAGTTTCGATGCTATCCGAGGTAATATTCTTCATCTATCTACTAATTTTACTCAGCACCCGGTCGGGGAAACCTTACGTTATCTCTGGAGAGGCAATATCGAGCCTGATTTGGATCGCAGTGATATCGTAAAACACGTTGATATGCGTGAGATGCAGTTTTTACAACGCAGTCAGTTCGATGAGATTCAGTATGGAAGTGCGGTACTCAAACGTAACGCCAATGGTTCTATTCTGCGTCCGGTTATATCAGCTCATGGGCATTTTCGGCTGTTGAAGACCCTCTTTCCTGAGATAAAGACACATGTTATTTCTCACGAATGTTTTCTTCGCGGAGCGGTTATTACTGTTTGGGCAGAACTGTTTCGCCAACAACAAGCTGAGCTTTGGTTTATAGAGGAGGATATAAGTGACAGTGATACAAATACTCCCTGGTATTTTCAGGGCAAAACGCGGCATGGCTGGTGGCAAAGTCAGTGGTCGCTTTGGATACAGGAAAAAAACCGTAAGATGGTTTGCCCATTAACCGGCGGGGATGGCAACAATGCCAGGACAATTTCTTTAACGGCCAGTCGGCGCTATATTCGCTGGCTATACAAACAAACTAATTTTACTCGCAGTACCCAATTATCCGCAGGAAGCGTAACGCAAATACTAATTTCCCTCGCGCATGAATATAACGGTAAACTTTAATAGCGGCTCCTGATGATGAGTCTCGGGTAAATCTTCCCTGTCATGATGTTATGACCTCCTTTTTTGATTGATATCATAAAGGGTTCATGTAGGTACATGAACCCTTGAAATATATGTAATTTAATCGATTACTCGTGCTTTTTAAAAATACATCTCTTTATTAATTTACAGTAATTGAGGCTGTAGTGATTAATGCAGACAGTTCTGTTTCGGCAAATAATCTTGCACGGTAACCCTCTCCAGGGTATTGAGGTGCACCATCAGAATCACTCATGTCGAATTCAAAAATGACATTACCGAGGATGTCAATTTTGAAAAAACGACGACCGTACCACGGTATATCTTCATTGCTACCCATATAGATGTAATCATTGTGAATTCTTAACAAAATAGCATTTATCGATCGATTCGTGAGTAATGATATCTGTGTGTTATTGATGTTGATAATTCTATTTATTAGTGGAATGCATAAGAGGAGCTAGCGGGAGAGGGCGTAATCCATTAGCAAAACGACTACCGGGTTTAAGTGGGGAACTCAGGTAATCTCGTGCGCCACATTATCTGCGGCTGGATGAATACGGATACTCATTTGGCACAATTCGGGATTCTTTTTGATTACGCGATAGTTGAGATACTGAAGGCGTGCACCCAGCTGGGTTGGCAGGAGGCTGGGTGGCTGCAGCTCATGAAAATCAGGAAGATTTTTCATGCTAACTTCTTGAAACCTGATTATATCAGTATTCATAAGTAAGTCTGAAAGCAAAAAGCCTGCTTAGTTTCCTAAGCAGGCTTCTTAAATATGGCTCCTCTGACTGGGATCGCCTTTGCCATTAACTGGCTGATTGGTAAGCTAAACCTAAAAATTGGGGTTGTCAAGACCACCAGAATGACCACCTATTTTTTCTGGTTTTTTCTTTCTGTACACAAGTCGAGTACTATGGCTTGTACACCACCTCATCTATGCTTTTCTTCAAACCAGATAAAGCGCAAAAAAGCTGTGCGGTAGATCGCCAAGGATTACTACATAACATCAGGAGCCAGATAAATGATGGAAGGTAAACTAATTTTCTGCTCGGACTCAATACTACGCTTTCGTTCTGACTATGATGAAACGACGGCCCTTCCGTTACTCTCAATACAGAAAGCCATTTCAGATACCGATCCCTTTTTTCTTCTCAGGTTCTTTCGTCATACAGTGGTGATCGAAGAAGGAACAACGCTGGCGAATATCTTTTTTGCGATTGAGCCGTGGAAGGAATTGCTAACCGCTTACTTGGATCGGGATGTTGGGGCCTATATTGTCGAAGTAAGAAAACCATCTAAACCGACCACATGGGATCTTGAGTGGATTGGCATTGATCGCCGCAGCTCTGTTTACCGCGCATATCAGCATCAGGATATGGGAGACGGTGAGGATTTTACAGCCTGGTTCAATCGTGATCGGATCCCTACTGAAGAATTTGATATTGAAAGTAGCTGCGATGCTTCTGGTTTTATCAAAGGTGATAAGGAACACTGGAGCCTTAGCGAAAATGTCCACGAAATTAAAAACCTGCCAGTGATCCTCTACAACAAGCAAACGCTGATGACCTTGCAGAAGGATGAGTTGCTAAGAGAAAGTGCCTCTGGGGTAAGTAGTACCGATCGTGGTCGTTTTGTGTATGGGGATACCTCTTTTTCCTTCTATGAAGTAATGGAAGCGATCTTTATTAGTGGTTTGTTTTTCCATACCCCAAGTGCTGCGACAAACTGCTTTGACGGGTTAAAAAACAGTCTTGATGGACTGCAAAACGAGGCGCCGAAGGAGCCTGAATCTGATCTTACCGGCAGTGAAGAAGAGAAACCGCTAAAAGTAGAAGTTGCTGAGGGGGCTTTTGATTCCCTGATTACCCACATGGAGTTTGAAACCGAAAACTGGCAGCTGCTCAAGAAACAATGCCAAAAAGAGGGTTCTTTACCAGTCAGGATTGGGGTTATTACACCTGCAAAGCCGCCGGAGTTGCGATTGTGCGGAGAGATTTTTAAAGGCTGATTGGGATTGACTGCGTCAGATTAGGATTTATTGTCCTATTCGGAAGAAAAACCAAACATTGCATTGCGTAAGACCATATTAATTTAAGGTTGATGAATTCCGTAAGCAATGGAGGGGAATTAGTTCGCTAGTACATCCACATGATGGTCTTAGAAACCGCTAAGTGAGGTTTTTATCACACGATAAAATTCCATACTCTATTGGAAAGAGTTTCTTGAAAGGTGTATTATAGAAAAGCATTTAATATCAGGAGATTAGTATGGATTATCCAGGTCTTTATGATTTTTCAGACGAAAAGTCTTCAAAATACCAAGCCTGCTTTTTTAGATTATTGCTTGTTGAGTATTTTTTGTTACTACTAGTGTCTGTTGTTGGTTTATTAAAAAAAGACCATATTATTGAAGTAACTTATGCAGTAATTTTTTGTATGCTTTTAATAATAATGCTATATAGGAACCATATCAAACATGAGCAAAAGTGGTACAAATATCGGGCGCTGGCAGAATCTATCAAAACAATAAGTTGGCGTTATTGTATGAAAACCCCACCTTTTAACTCTGGAGAGAAGGAATCAGTCGATAAATTTATTGCTACAGTCGGAGAGTTGGTTAGCGATAATAATTACATTTCAGATGAAATTGATGAAAAGTATGCTAAAAAAGATAAAATAACAATAGATATGCATATGCTTAGAACACACTCTTACGATGAGCGCAAGCAATATTACTATGATAATCGGATAGTCGAACAAAGAGAGTGGTATTTAAGAAAAGCCACTTATAATAAGAAGATTAGTCGAAGATGGACATGTCTAATTGGAAGTATATATGGAATTTCTGTAATTATTGTGATATTAAATGCAATGAATATTGAAGGAATTCCTGATTTTCCCGTTGATCCTGTAACAACATTAGCGGCATCTATTATTGGCTGGTCTCAAATTAAAAAATATAATGAATTGGCTGTATCTTACTTTTTAACAGCCCATGAAATTGGTGATATAAAAGAGCAGTTTAATTATGTTGCGTCTGAGGCCGATTTTTTGGAGTTTGTCAATGATGCTGAGAAAGCTTTTTCTAGAGAGCATACTCAGTGGTTAGCAAGAAGATAAATAAAACCCCTGTATTTAGACAGGGGCCATCTTTATACAGCATAGGTTCTTATTGCTGTTATTATACTTTCAGTGTTCCAGCGGATTATGGTGGACGCTCGACTAGAAACCATAGTTGATATTCTTTCGTTACCTCTTGGGACTAATCCAATTATTCTTTTACCTAATGCTTGGGCTGTGTCTAGTTCCCATTCCATCCATTCACTGTGAGAAGCATAGATTCCTGCTAAGGCTATAATGACGTCAGATGATTGTAATTTTTCTCTCAATCGTGTTTTGATATAAGTTGCATTCAATGAATTAATTGGTTCGTCTCTTGATACTTCACTATAACTAGCATGAAAATAAGCGCGTAAGTTGATCAAGTTACGTAATGCTTCAAGGTCGCTATGATGACTCCATGAATGGCTAATGAATACGTTATAGTTACGTGCCATTATAAGTTCCTTAATATTATAATCAACGAAGAGTATCTGAAAGATTAGACCAAGATACAGTTTGAATTTTCCCGTCCTTTAACCATGATGGCGTTGTACCGGAGAATTTAGCTCCTGCATGAACTGCGATAACTTTCTTACCTAACTCGAGACTTCTTGCTACCTCCCACGTCACCCATTTGCTTTGTGCTGTATTTTCAGATAGGTAGACAACGGTAACTGAGGTACGAGCAATACGTTCAGAGATTTTCCGTTTAATATACTCTGCCTGTTCGCTATCATAAGGCTCTCTGACTGAATGATCATTGAATTCAATATCATTTTTTTCATTCTTCGCTTGGGCTCTTAGTAGATTAACCTCATCCATATCTTCGGTTGCGAAACTGATGAAAACATTACGTTTTCCACTCTGAAGAGCGGCTTTAGCTTTTTCTTCAAGCGCCCGGACATCACCTAATCGGCTCCAACTTCCACTGCTACTACCGCCCATTATTATGCTCCTTAAACTTAAATTCGTTACAAGCAATACATTTTCCGCAAGCCTTTTCATTGCCTTCGTGACATGAATAGGTTCCAGTAATCCCTTTTTCGGTAGCCAAAATCACTACATCGGCTTTGGTAAAGATTGATAGAGGGGCTAATACCTTAATTGTTCTTCCCATACATAGAGTGATCATCTGCTCTGCTTCTTTTAGAAATTCAGCCGTTTGATCTGGGAATAAGCTGGTTTTTTCGTGAAGAAGTCCGATAGAAATAGCATCGGCTCCAACTTGATGAGCATATGCAGCAGCTATAAGAATAAAAAGCATATTCCGACCCGGCGTGAAAGCATTTTCAATTATGTTCTGCGCTGGATCTGTGAGGCCAGAACGAATCAGTTTTCCAAATCCTGAAAGTTCAGCAATTTTAGGTTCGGGTAAACCTAATTTCTTCATCGAATTTTTACACGATTCTAATTCACGTATTCTGGCTCGTTGTCCGTAGTCGATAAAAAGCGGGTGAATTGTAATACCTTCTTCTTGGGCTAGTTTGACAACCAGTGTTGAATCCAGCCCTCCAGAAACAAGTGCAACGATACTCATGTCAAAATGCCTCCTGATCTTTGTTCGCTACACGCATGACGATCCAAATAGCCCAGTCAAGTAGCCCCACTGGACAATCCATTTCTGAAGCATGATCGCGAAGTGTATTCTCAAGTTTGCCATATTTAACTAATCCAGTAACCGATGACTGGCTTCCTGAATATATCCCTAAGGTAGACATGTAATTGAGTACATGGCGATCTAATATAGCCATGTCGTATGTGAAACCACAATTGCGTAGAAACATACTTGCTTGCTTAGGGCCAATGCCAGATGCGTGCGCAACTAGCCATGTGCGGGCTTCTTCTGCGTGACTAAATTTCCTCATTAATGAATTGAGAGACCTTTCTGCCTCAAAGACAGCAGCATGAGTTGTAGCAATTTGATATGATCGTGCTTTGGGGAAACGGTAAGCGCGTAGCTTTCCTTCAACGCTAAGCGGTCTGCTGAGAAGGTGGTAGATGCGATCTTCTACACTGGTTGAATGTTGATCTTTAGAATACAAGCAGCCAGATTCATCGATTGCATCTGCTGCTGCAATTGCCAGAGAGTAAGGCACCTGGCTACTCAAGATGCAACATGACAATTCCCACCAAAGGTGACGCTCATCCGAGACAGACTCGTTTTCTATCCGGGCCTGGATATCCGGGCAGACAGCAGCAACGGCCTTGGTCAAGATTTCTGGAGGATACATCACGAAAAAATCCCCGGAAAAATTGTTCTTATTTCATTACTTTTCATTCCCGTGACTCCTAGTACAAACGCTTCTTCACTGCCTGTTAGGAACATTTTACGCATTAAATCTCCAAGCAGCTGATAATATTCAAGATTATGAAATGCAACTCGAGCTGCATACTCTATTTGCGTATCAGCATTCACTATATCAAGGAATGTAGAAGATAGGCTGCTCTTACCTTTGAAAAAATCGAAATGTTGGAAATGGTGAAGGCGTGACCTGCCCCCAGGATTAGATACAACCGTCAGTTAGTAAGGTCGGTTTGTTTACCTTCACATTTTCCATTTCGCCACCGTGCTGCAAACTCTGATGGCGTCTGATAATTCAGTGCTGAATGTGGACGACACTCGTTATAATCCTGCCGCCAGTCATTAATGATTTTCCTTGCGTGAACGATATCGCTGAACCAGTGCTCATTCAGGCATTCATCGCGAAATCGTCCGTTAAAGCTCTCAATAAATCCGTTCTGCGTTGGCTTGCCCGGCTGGATTAAGCGCAACTCAACACCATGCTCAAAGGCCCATTGATCCAGTGCACGGCAAGTGAACTCCGGCCCCTGGTCAGTTCTTATCGTCGCCGGATAGCCTCGAAACAGTGCAATGCTGTCCAGAATACGCGAGACCTGAACGCCTGAAATCCCAAAGGCAACAGTGACCGTCAGGCATTCCTTTGTGAAATCATCGACGCAGGTAAGACACTTGATCCTGCGACCGGTGGAAAGTGCGTCCATGACGAAATCCATCGACCAGGTCAGATTGGGCGCCGCCGGACGGAGCAGCGGCAGACGTTCTGTTGCCAGCCCTTTACGACGTCTTCTGCGTTTTACGCCCAGGCCACTGAGGTGATAAAGCCGGTACACGCGCTTATGATTAACATGAAGCCCTTCACGGCGCAGCAACTGCCAAATACGACGGTAGCCAAAACGCCTGCGCTCCAGTGCCAGCTCAGTGATGCGCCCTGATAAATGCGCATCAGCAGCCGGACGGTGAGCCTCATAGCGGCAGGTCGACAGGGATAAACCTGTAAGCCTGCAGGCACGACGTTGCGACAGACCGGTCGCATCACACATCAACATCACGGCTTCCCGCTTCTGGTCTGTCGTCAGTACTTTCGCCCAAGAGCCACCTGAAGCGCCTCTTTATCCAGCATGGCTTCGGCAAGCAGCTTCTTGAGTCTGGCGTTCTCTTCCTCAAGCGACTTCAGGCGCTTAACTTCAGGCACCTCCATACCGCCATACTTCTTACGCCAGGTGTAAAACGTGGCATCGGAAATGGCATGCTTGCGGCAGAGTTCACGGGCGGGTACCCCAGCTTCGGCTTCGCGGAGAATACTGATGATCTGTTCGTCGGAAAAACGCTTCTTCATGGGGATGTCCTCATGTGGCTTATGAAGACATTACTAACATCGGGGTATACTAATCAACGGGGAGCAGGTCAGGCGCTCTTTATCAGGATCAACAGAAAAACGGCACCATTCCAGACCGTCGAAGGTATCCGCACCTGCTGCTGCAAGTATGGCGATACTCCAAGGATGACCTGTTCCTAACAAATGGATCGGTTGATAATAAGATAGTTTATTCAATTCAGCTCTTATTGCCTTGACTGTTTTTACTCGATTTGCTAAACCAGCTCCTAGTTCTCTTTCAGGGATGGCAATTACGGGGGGAAGCAAGTATTCGGATACTCTACGCACAATCTGGGGTAGGTTTTTTATGCCTTCATCATTTGGTTTTACATGGACAATGGGTAAGACAGGTGCAGTGGTAAATTTTGAATTCCGCTCTACTGCATTTATAATTTCTCTAACGACTCTATCGGGGTTGCTGTTTGGTTTTATTCTATCAAAACAAAATGCCCAATCGTGTGGTGTTTCGAATAATGCCTGTTTCAGATTAGAATCTTTCCAATCTTTATCATTTAACCTAAATGCTTCATAATGCCCAGAGTCTATGAGGACAAAGCCACCTTGCTTACGATAACTCTTGATCTGAGAAATCATCTTTTTTCGATTTTTTGATTTTATCAGGTCATATGCTGATACCAAGATTGCAGGAGTTTTGTGAATTTTTAAGGCGGTAAGTGCATCTACTGGGCTAAATTGAGTCTCATGTGATGACACGGACATAAAAATACTAGGAAGTGGGACCTTCTTATCTGCAATCTGTTCTGGTCTGGATGGTGTTCCTTTTGGGGCAACAACACTACCAATCCTTCGTTGTAATTGTTGAAACCCAGGGTGGTCATGTTCACCTTGCCATGTACGAAAGTCAATGCTGCTATAGGCTCCAAAAGGGTATGGAGGAGCGCTGTTATCAAGAGTTAGAGGAATGATGTTCTGAGTGAATGTTTCCCCCATTTTTAATTCTTCTGTAACTGTTGGCTTATCTGCAAATGAAGAAAAGAGGGCAATAATGCATTTTGTTTCAGCTATATTCTTTTTTATCTCAGAATTATAACGGCCAACAATTTGGTCATCCCACCAAACATCCCAGCGAAGCGAAAGAAGTTGATACAAATGCCTAGCAGTATCATGATTTTCTTGCGCGTAAACTAAATACACATCCGCCATGAAATAATTAAACCTCAATTGTTATTTGTCGATCTTTTATAATTAAAGAGAAGTTTTATTTTGTCCATGTCTAAAATCTCCCCCGGCAGCCCAAGCGGCATGATATAGCGCTGTAGTAAAATCAGTAGTATCCAGATAACTATTTTGTAAAATTTTAGGTGTATCTGATAATTCACTAAGAACTACAATGGGGAGCCCCCTGTCATGTGTATGTTTTATCCTGTGGATAATGCTATTTCTAAGCCCGTGGGCTATTACAAGTACGGATTTTATATCAGTGTATTCGGCTCCAGAATTCAGTTCTGGGCAATTGACTTTTATTCCTAATTCACTTAATGCAAAACGAGCTTCTTCCATTACATAACGCTGGCCAAGTGAATCGGCGCAACCTTCGAGTAGGATGTGTCCATAGGATTTAGATGAAATAGGTACGCGAGAAGATAATGAACTCTCTTGAAAGCTAAATTTCTGAGTTTCACTATATGCAGATACGGATTGGGAAGCCCAGACAGCGGCTTCGGCAGCCGATAGTTTACGTTCTGCCCAATGAAATGCGAAAATAGCACTGAAAATATCTCCTGTACCAATTTTGAATATTTGAGTTGATAGATAAGCTGGTATCTGTGACATTTTTCCGGTTTTTTCGAAAACCGTTGCACCTCGAATCCCTCCTTTTACCACTACAACTGCTGCATTTTGAGTTTTCATTAAGAGTTCTGCGGCCTGTTTGATATCTTTCTGGCCTGTTGCAGATTGTAATTCTAATTCATTCAAAACAATGGCTAACTCATTAGCTGTTGAACCATTCGCTAAAAAAGGTTCAGGATCTCGCCATGTCTGTGGGTCATAAACCGCGCGATTAGCGTTAACAATGGCTTCACCTTCTAAAAAACCAAACCTCAATACAGCATCACCATCTACTTCAATCGGTGGTAGGCGTTCGACGCCAAGCATATCTGGCTGAATGTAGGGGTGTGATAATGGATGAAAATAGGCGAAAACTATAGAGGATGGACGAGAACAAACGGATGTCTTAAGCCCTGATTGTTGAAGAAATTCAAGGGCCAGTTTATCTTCAGACGCGGCATAGGTATGGAGGTGGCTGCCTGGCGATAAAGTCGCTATGGCTCTGGCTGCTCGTCCCCCGGATCCTAAGGTTGCATCCCAGAATGGTACTTCACACAACTCACGGTACAATCCACCCGCTATATGCATTCCATGTCTCCGTATTAACCGCTGGTGATAAAACGCAGGATGCTAATCTGACGAATAATTGTGACTAAATAATTATTCTCATAAATACACTAAACTGTGTATCATCAATACCATAGCGTTTGAATCCTCATTTGTCTGAGGTCTTTTTCTAAAAATATTAACTTCGTCATAAAATAGTGAAATATCGTCATCACGAAGCGAAATAACATAATTGTTCCTACCATAAGACTTACTTGCCGTTTTTGACTGAAAGCGGTATCTTTTACCCGCACCTGCAAAATCAGGTGCCGGGATTGGAACCCTGAAGAATGTTACAGGCGACATACGACGCGCCCCGCGTCTTTTTTATGTCGTGCGCTCGGTTATACCTCAATGGTGGGCTGGGCGGGGGCACCGAAAGGTGCGCCGGTTGCCTGTAACGCCGGTAGTTCCAACCCCGTTCAGTCCACCACCATGAGATTGGAACCTCTGGTGGTGGGTTTTTAACCCGTTACAGGAGGATGCCTTTATGGCTACGATCCCCACTCAGACACACCCGTCACTTGCTGTTCCTTTCAGTGCCACTACGGATTTCACCATACTCGCTAGTCACTGCGAAACCTTTGCCGAAACCCTGATTGAAAGCAACGATCCCGCGTTGAAAATGGCGCTCTGCGGCAGAATCAACACCTGTCTGACGCTGCTGCAACCCACACTGTTAGAGCCTGTTCCTCCCCATCTGGTTGAAAGCCTGACCGTTGACACGCTGCCTGCCAGTTCTCCGCGTTTCGATCCTGAATGTACGGAGCTTTGTCGTTACTGCCTTTCTATCACGCAAACCCTGTCGGGGCTGGGATTTGCCTCTGAAACGGAGAAGTACCTTAGCTGGCTGCTGTACGACCTGATTAACTACTTCGCTGCGGAAATGAAAGCCCCGCGTTGGTTGCGTACCGCCGGCGGCGTGAAGTTTATTGACGGTGTGGAGATCAAAGCATGATGCAGTCTGACTGGCATCCCGCCGACATTATCGCCGGACTGAAAAAACGTGGCACTTCGCTGTCAGCGCTTTCGCGTCAGGCAGGGCTGGCATCCTCCACGCTGGCAAATGCGCTTACCCGCCGCTGGCCTAAAGGCGAAAGATTGATTGCTGAAGCGTTAGATGTTGCGCCTGAAAAAATCTGGCCTTCACGCTACCGTAAACCAGAATACCGATAAGAAAAACGGCTCTCCCGATCTTTTTCCTGCCCTTGCAGATGAGAGATCGGGAGAATGCCAGTGACGTGCGGCAACTCAGCATTTAACCAAATCAGCGGGAAATGTTTTTCAGGCAAAAACAGTTTCCTCTTTCGGCACCCGTCACATTCGCATTATTTTCTCTCTGCAACAAATGGCCCTTCGGGGCGCCCTTATACGCTTCACGACCTGCAAGAAGCGGCCTGATTTCAGGCTGGTCGTCCCTTTACCGACAATACCTTTGAAAATGTCGGACTGCGTTGCAGTTAAGGTCACTCTTCACATTGCGTCAATATCTGAACTGGTTTTTCGGTACAGATCGTAAAACGGTGAATGCTATGCATGCCATTCACTGAAATACCCGAATGCGTCTTCAGCTTTGCAGCAACGACGCATGAATCCCTCATTCCATCGTTTCATAATCATCTTTATAGCTTTACACCTATATAATTTTTAACCTATATTATTCAGGAGGTCCCGTGTGGACGATTAAAACAACGGATATGTTTGATCACTGGTTTTCCTCGCTCAATGATACCGATCGGGCCAGCGTGCTTGCAGCGCTGTTGGTCCTGCGTGAAAAGGGGCCGGGTTTGTCCAGACCTTATGCCGATACGCTCAGAGGCTCCCGCTTTAGCAACATGAAAGAGTTGCGTATTCAAAGTCGGGGTGATCCGATACGGGCATTTTTCGCTTTTGATCCGACCCGTACCGGCATTGTACTTTGTGCCGGAAATAAGGTCGGCAATGAAAAACGTTTTTACGATGAGATGCTCCCGGTTGCAGATCGGGAATTCACGAACTGGCTGAACACAATAAAAGAGAAGGAGTAACGCGATGGGCAGAACGCTGGAACAGCTTATTGCGGATGAAAAACCTGAAGTCGTGGCCGAAGCTCAGGCGATGGCGACGGACATCCTGCTCAACATCCACCTTGCCGAACTGCGCGAGAAAGTACAGAAAACGCAGGTCGAAATGGCGCAGGTGCTGGGCATCAGACAACCTACTGTTGCCGGTATGGAAAAACCGGGGCGCGACCTGAAACTGTCCACGCTGAAACGTTACGTTGAGGCGACCGGCGGCAAGCTACGCCTTGATATTGAACTGCCGGATGGCTCTCACTACGGATTTGTACTGTAAACACTGACGCTCCCTGAGCCGGAGCGTCAGCCCCCTCTGTATAACGGGCTGCTGCCTGCATTGCCGACAGGCTTTGCTGCCGCGTGACCGTAAAACTGCACCAGCCTGTGATTTTAAAAACACTGCACCAGTCCAGTGCGTCACTTTAACCGCGCAGAGCGGGAAAGTGACGCACGCAGCCCTTTCGACCTGCACCAGATAACTCAACTGCGCCAGCCACTGGCTGGATTCTGACACCGCCTTTTCAGGCCATTTTAATCATAAGGAGAACATGAACCGATACCGGGGCGGATCTGGACGATCCGGGGGATAACCCGCGCAAGCGGGCGGCTGCTCTGAGAGCACAACCGAAGCCCTATCACACCTCAACGGCTGCCGCCCCGGCGCTCAGGTATCGTTCGCAGCCCCAAAAAACAGGGGCTATCGGCCTGTGCGCCGGGGAAAGCTGTATCAGTGTTGGTTTTTGGGATGAGTTTGCGGCAATCATGAAAAGGGGAATATATGGGAATACTGGAGCAGGAAATGAAGCGGCTGGCGCAGCAGGCGGGCGGCAGTCATAAAACGGTTCACGACCGCATGGCGCTGGCGCAGCGGTTTTGCGAACGTCTGGTGCTGGCGCAAAATGTGCAGATCCGCCGGGTGGAGCAGCTAAAAGCACGGCATATCGAGGGCTATATTCGTGAACGACTGGCGCAGGGGATCACAAAGCGTTCCCTGCAAAACGAGATGGCGGCGGTGCGCTGCATCCTTAAACAGGCCGGGCGTGTAAAACTGGCAGACGGTGACCGGATAAACAACCGTTCACTGGGGTTGTCCGGCGCATCCCGTAGCGGCACGAAACAGGCCATCACGCCGGAGCATTATCGTCAGGTGCTGGAAACCGCCAGAGTCAGAGATCCGGGGCTGGCGGTAGCTCTGGAACTCTCAAGGCTGATGGGGTTGCGCTCGCAGGAGGCGGTGCAGAGTGCGCAGTCGCTGAAAACGTGGAAACAGGCGCTGGAGCGGGGGGCGTCCCGTTTAACCGTGGTGTTCGGCACCAAAGGTGGTCGCCCGCGTGAGACGATTATTCTTGATGTTGGCACAGTCAGAAAAGCGCTGGATAATGCGCTGGCTGTGGCGGAAGATCGCCACGGCAGGCTGATCGATAAGCCGGACCTGAAAAGTGCAATGAAATACTGGCACAGCCAGGCGTCGGGGTTTGGCTTAACTGGCGCATTCTCCCCGCACTCGTTGCGCTATGCGTGGGCGCAGGATGCCATTTGTCATTATCTGGCGCAGGGATTCAGCGAGAAAGAGGCGCTGGCAATGACAGCGATGGATTTGGGCCACGGCGACGGGCGCGGACGGTATGTGGCGCAGGTGTACGGGCGGAGAGATGAGGCAAATTGATAGCTTTGAGCTTGCAATATGATTGTTATTCATCGTTTTTCACCTGATGATATTTGAGGTCAAATATCATCAGGCTATTTCCGATTGATTTCGGGTTATCAATAGGTTTTCGCACAAAATTATTTGCCCCAAATAATTTGAGGTGGTTTCCTATTAATCTCAGGTTATCAATCGGTTTTCATACAAAAAATTTTGGGTCCAAAATTTTTTGTATGCTTTTCTATCAACATTGGCAAGATCAATAACTATCGGCTATTAAATTGGTTATTATATTTATTGATCAATGTGTTACATGAAGTTAAGTGCGTTTTTATAGCTATAATCTTATAACATGCCTTCTATCCATCGTTATCCACCGAAAAAATTTCTACGTAGAAATTTTTTGTACGATTTCCTCTCAATAACAACATATCCGAGAGGCATGGCCGATTAAAATCTGTGTGGCTATTTTTTTGACCTGAATTATTTGAAGCCAAATATTTTGGGGTGATTTTTGTACAAAGTTCTGGTGCAGCATCAGGATGTTGCCACCCCAACCTGCGCCAGCCAAAGGAAAAAGGTCGAAAAGGGTAAGAGGCGGCTAAGGGTAACAGCGCCAGACCGGAAAGGGCCAAAGGGCTTAAAAGGCTATGACTGGCGCAGATCGATATTTATCCGACGATATCTGGTGCAGTTCTGTAACGCCACGATGAGCGGGACGCTGGTGCAATCTCCCCGTGATCTAATGACTGGTGCAGATATTCAGTGCAAAAAAGAAAAGCAGATCCGGATTCAATCAGGATCTGCTTTTTATTACTCACAAATTATTCCCCCACAGGGTCAGGCCGCCTTATGCTGCCGCGCATAAATATACGGCGCAACATACCCTTCGCGACTCGAATCCAGATAGTCAGACCACCACTGCATCATGGCTTTACGGGCGTCAAGATGCTCGGCGCGATGGATATACGCCGCCCGCACGCTGTTGCGCTCCTGATGGCTCATCTGTCGCTCCACAGCATCCCGCGACCAGAGTTCAGATTCAACCAGCGCACTACAGGCCATTGCCCGGAAGCCGTGACCGCAGACATCGGTTTTAGTATTGTAGCCCATCAGACGCAACGCCCGGTTGACGGTGTTTTCACTCATCGGTTTATACGGGTTATGGTCACCGGGAAATACCAGTTCCAGATGGCCGGAAATTTCGTGTATTTGTTTCAGAATGGCAATGGCCTGCCGGGATAGTGGGACAATATGTGGGGTACGCATTTTTGCGCCACGACCGGAGAAGCGGACTTTCTCAATCGTTTCCCGTGTGGCGGGAATGGTCCAGAGTTTGTTTCTGAAATCAATCTCGCTCCAGCGGGCGAAGCGCAGTTCACTGGAGCGAATAAACAGATGGAGAGTCAGCACCACCGCCAGCCTTGTTAACTGCCGTCCCTGCTGATAATCCCCAATACGCTCAAACAATTCGGGCAACCGCTCCAGTGGCAGGGCGGGATAGTGATTTTTAACCGGCGGCGCGGTGACGCCTTCCAGATGCTGCGCCGGGTTGTTTTCGGTGAGTCCCTGCTGTATGGCGTAACGCATGATGTTGCAAAGCTGCTGCCGGGTTCGGGACGCGACTTCGAGAAAGCCTTTATCCTCGATAACCCGCAGTAATGCGGTGAAATGCTGTGTTTTCAGCGTGGTGACGGGCTGATGGCCGATGGCAGGAAAGATATGATTTTCCATACTGGCGAGGATACGCGCGGCATAATCAGCCGACCACTTTTTGTTGGTTTTGTGCCATGCCAGCGCCACCGCTTTAAAGCACTTTTCTGGTGAAGAGGCTGCTTTGCCAGCCATGCGCTGTTGGGCAGGGTTGATATTCTGCGCCAGCAGTTTGCGGATATCGTCACGTTTCTGTCTTGCCTCAGAGAGCGAAACGAGGGGATAAGCACCGAGACTGACGCGGGATTCTTTGCCACTGAAACGATACTTGAGATACCAGATGCGCGAGCCGCCGGTATTAACCAGCAGATACAGACCGTGTGAATCGGAGAGTTTTACAGGACGGGAAGAGGGTTTTAAGTTGCGGATTTTAGAATCGTTTAAAGACATTTGGGGGTCACTCCAGAATCGAACCAATCTGACCCCAAATCTGACCACCAAATTAACCGGATGCGGAGGGAAAACCAGATACGCATCGGGAAAGATTTTTACTCTAACCTATTGAATCTAAATTAAATAAAGACCTATAGGGAAGTGTAAGAATCGGAATTTGGCTCCTCTGACTGGACTCGAACCAGTGACATACGGATTAACAGTCCGCCGTTCTACCGACTGAACTACAGAGGAATCGTTGTGGAGGCTTATCTTAGCGGCGAAAAAATTTTTGTCAAACCTCATTTCTTCGAATGCGAATCAATTGATGCTTCTCTCGACAGTTTGTTGCATTTACAGACATTTTAAATAGAAAAAACTTTGCAGCTTTTTTGATTCTCCCTCATCATTTGAAATGAGGTTTCAACTTTCTTCGTTAAGGTCCACTTTGAACGTCTCCGCTGCCTTACGCCAGGTCGCTTCCCGCACGCCCTGGTATGCCAAACGCAAGAGTTATAAGGTTCTCTTTTGGCGCGAAATCACTCCGCTGGCTGTCCCCATTTTCCTGGAAAACACCTGTGTGCTATTGATGGGTGTTCTGAGTACCTTCCTGGTAAGTTGGTTGGGAAAAGAAGCAATGGCCGGTGTCGGACTCGCCGACAGTTTTAATATGGTCATCATGGCATTTTTCGCCGCCATCGATCTGGGTACCACCGTAGTTGTAGCATTTAGCCTCGGGAAACGAGATCGTCGACGGGCCAGAGCCGCAGCCAGACAATCGCTGGTGATCATGACAATTTTTGCTACCGTGCTGGCAGCGGTCATTCACTATTTTGGTCAACAGATTATTGACGTTGTTGCAGGTGAAGCAACGCCAGACGTTAAAGCTTTGGCACTTACCTATCTGGAGCTGACGGTGCTCAGCTACCCGGCGGCAGCCATTGCGCTGATCGGCAGTGGCGCACTACGTGGAGCCGGAAATACTAAAATACCGTTGTTGATAAACGGCGGTATGAACATCCTGAATATCATCATCAGTAGCATCCTGATTTACGGAATCTTTTCCTGGCAAGGTCTGGGATTTGTGGGAGCAGGCCTGGGACTGACCATTTCGCGCTACATCGGGGCGATTGCCATCATCTGGGTACTGATGATTGGTTTTAACCCCGCGCTGCGAATTCCCTTCAAAAGCTATTTTAAGCCACTCAATCTCGCCATTATATGGGAGGTGATGGGGATCGGCATTCCGGCAAGTATCGAGTCAGTGCTGTTCAATGGCGGTAAACTTTTGACGCAGATGTTTGTTTCAGGCATGGGAACCAGCGTTATCGCCGGGAACTTTATTGCATTTTCTATCGCCGCGCTTATCAATTTACCGGGGAATGCTTTAGGTTCCGCGTCGACAATCATTACCGGCAGGCGTCTGGGAAATGGCCAGATTGCCCAGGCTGAAATCCAGCTACGGCATGTGTTCTGGCTGTCGACGATTGGCCTAACGGCAATTGCCTGGCTAACCGCACCTTTCGCCGGGGTGATGGCCTCATTTTATACCCACGATCAGGATGTAAAAGAGGTCATAGTCATCCTGATTTGGCTCAACGCAGCATTTATGCCGATATGGGCAGCCTCCTGGGTGTTACCAGCGGGCTTTAAAGGTGCGCGAGATGCACGTTTTGCTATGTGGGTATCGATGCTGGGCATGTGGGGCTGCCGCGTAGTCGCGGGCTACACTCTGGGTATCGTATTAGGATGGGGAGTTGTCGGCGTTTGGTTAGGTATGTTCTTCGACTGGGCCGTGCGCGCCGCGTTATTTTACTGGCGTATGGTCACAGGCCGCTGGTTGTGGAAATACCCACGTCCCGAACGCGAAAAGTGCATAAAACAACCGGTTTCGTCTGAATAATCGGCGAAATGGGGAATATTTCAGCAAACGATCGCATTTATCCATTCAGGCTTTGACAACGCTGAGCGGCATCGCTAATATTTGCCTCGTTAAAACGATTCCTCTGTAGTTCAGTCGGTAGAACGGCGGACTGTTAATCCGTATGTCACTGGTTCGAGTCCAGTCAGAGGAGCCATATTTAAGAAGCCTGCTTAGGAAACTAAGCAGGCTTTTTGTTCTCAACGCGTCAAATTGGCATCAAATTTGACGCTGGCCTTTACCCTAATCAGGGGAGCAAGCAGCATAATCATGCCCAACATGGCGGCCATCCCGGTATATACAGCAGGAAAACCTGTGATTTCAGCCACCAGGCCTATAGGTGCAGGGGCCAGTAGCGTACCCAGATAACCGATCGTGGTGACGATGCTCATTCCCGTGTTGGTCGAGATATCAGGCTGGTTTCCCGCAGCGGAAAAAGCAATCGGTACCAGATTGGCTATGCCAATACCGGCAATAGCGAAGGCAACGGTGGCTTGCCAGGGATGACTAGCCATTGCGGCTGCCAGCA
The DNA here is from genome assembly GCF_011064845.1 of Citrobacter freundii ATCC 8090 = MTCC 1658 = NBRC 12681. Lineage (NCBI taxonomy): Bacteria > Pseudomonadati > Pseudomonadota > Gammaproteobacteria > Enterobacterales > Enterobacteriaceae > Citrobacter > Citrobacter freundii. The sequence continues at coordinate 1,997,894 of NZ_CP049015.1, forward strand.
GCCCAATCCCAGCTAACAGACTGGATGAGCGCATCACGAGAATGGCATTAAAGCGGTTACGAATGAAGTCTCCCATGAAGCGAAAGATTGCCATTGTTCCCGCAAAGCAGGCAAAGGAAAGGCTTGCCGTTTCTGTAGTCGCATTGAGATTTTTCAATAAATAACGTGACGACCAGTCCACAACAGCACATTCCGGGATCATGGCGAGCAGGGCAATAACGCCTATAAAGTAGATCGTGCATGAGCGATGTGGCTGCTTTCCTTTGATTAACCGTTTTATTTTTATCGATTTATCTTTGATGATATGTGGATATACCGACAGCGTGATCGCTAAGGAAATAGCACTAATTAAAAACAGGTGCATGAGAAAGCCGAATTGCTTAACCAGATACCCCCCAATAAGACCTGAAATGAAAAGCCCAATGCTCCAGAAACAGTGACATGAAGATAACACCGTGCGTGACAGTGCTTTTTCGACTGCCACGGCATTCGAGTTCATTGCGACGTTCATTGCTCCAATCATAGCACCCAGCAAAAATAGCACTGGTGCTAACCAGTAGATATCAGGTGCGAATCCAACAGGAATAAGGGCGACGGATGCCGCAATGGAAAAAATGCGCACGACACGCTGTGAGCCGTATTTTTCCATGGCCATGCCGGACATCGGCATCATAAATAATGCGCCAAGCCCGAAAATCAATATCAGGTGGCCAATTACTTTATCAGTAATGTGAAAGCGTGAAACCAGTTGGGCAATTTGTACTGCCCAGGCACCGGTTACAAACCCATTCACTAAAAATAATGTTGTAACAGCCCAGCGCCCTTTTTGCGCGACTTCCATTAGTGATCCTTTTAATTCTACTCTGATGCCTGAGACATATCTTTTTTATCGATGATCAAAATGTGGTCCGGACAAAATGAAATCGCGGTGTTTCCGTCCAGTCGTGATATGACCTCAACACCGGTAAAGTCTGAAATAGCAAGTCTGGCACCACATGGAATCAATTCAACGCCACCGATGCCAACGCAAAACGCGCCAGCGGCAACTGCGGACGTTACGCCACTTTTAGAATCTTCAAAGACGATTGTTTTCTCCGCAGGAAGATCAAGACGTTCGGCTGCGAGAAGATACGGGTCAGGGAAGGGTTTTCCCCGGGAGACGTCATCGCGTTCAACAATAACGGAAATGCAAGACTGAACCTGAAGCATCGCCGTCACACGGTCGATTTTCTCGCGCCAGCCACTGGTTACAATACCAACCCGGACGCCTGCTGCATCCAGCGCAGTGATAAGCTCAGAGACACCGGGAATAGGGTTGTAGGAAGCCGTGTTTTCGACATGAATAATATGAGCCTGAACTTTTTGCTGATCCACGAGCGGTAGGTCACTGAACAGTGCCCGAATAGTATGTGGACCAGGTTGCCCGTGGATATGTTTGATAATCTCGTCTTCAGATATTGTCTTACCATACATATCTGCTGCTTCGCGCCAGGCTCTTTCTATAACCTCATTTGAATCAATAAGCACACCGTCCATGTCAAATAACACGGCGGCAGCTGTGTTGGTGATATTATGCATACTCGGTTTCCTTATTATTAGTTTGACTCGTTTGACTTAGTCTGGACGCGACGGCAATTTGTCCTAAAGAGATCCCTCCATCATTAGTGGGTACAAGTTGATGGCAGTAAGCTTCAAATCCTGCCGCGTGTAATCGGTCAAGAGCATTGATGAGAAGAAACTCATTACAAAAAACCCCGCCGCTTAATACCACTTGCCGTGTTTTTGCGTGCACAGACAAACGGATGCAGACCGCGGTAATAATCTCTACGATGGTCGAATGAAAGCGTCGGCTTAACTCAGGTAAATCGAGAGGCCGTGTTGTCAGTGCTGAAATCAATTCGTGGACCAACGGGCGATAATCCACTTCGAGATGGCCTTCTGATTCCACAATCGAGAAGGCAAAAGGTTGCGCCATATGAAGAGCGCATTGCAACAACGCTTCTAATTCAATGGCGGCCTGCGCTTCGTATTCAATATGCGTACAAATACCCATTAATGCGGAGATGCCATCGAAAAGTCGACCGATGCTGCTGGTTACAGGCGTGTTGATCCTGCGCATAGCCATTTTGGCGAAGACGTCACGCTGTTGAGCCGGCAACGTGCTTAGACCTGGAATTGAGGATTCAGGAATATGCTCGCCGAAAATTTCTGTTAATAGCGAAATAGCGATCCGGATGGGTTCTTTAACCGCGCTGTCACCGCCTGGTAAAGCGATGTGGCGCAGATGTGCTGCACGTTCAACGCTTCTGGTATCCCCCACAAGAAATTCGCCACCCCAGATTGCGCCATCAGTGCCGTAACCCGTACCGTCGAATACTACGCCAATCGTTTTTCCTCTGAGTCCGTTCTCGGCCATACACGCAGCCATATGCGCATGATGATGCTGTACCTGAATAACCCGCAGCTGCGATTGCTCCAGCGCATTGCGCGTTGAGCGAAACGCCGGATGAAGGTCACAGGCCACAATCGTTGGCTCAATATCGAGGAGCTTTTGCAGGTGATTGACGCACGCAAGGTGTGATTTAAACGTAAGGTCATTTTTGAGATCGCCAATGTGTTGACTCATAAACTGTAGTGGTCAACTAAAACTGGCCACGGCTTTAGAGTTTTTCCAGTATCGGTTTTCCGATTCGTTTGGGGGCAACCCACCGTTATAGTCATGCGGCCTTAGCGAGCTGTAATACCCGACGATATAGTCTGTGATCGCATGAGCAGCATCGCTAAAGTTTATATAACCTGTCACTGGCACCCACTCGTTTTTCAGACTACGGAAGAAGCGTTCCATCGGGCTGTTGTCCCAACAGTTTCCACGTCGGCTCATACTCTGCCTGATCTGGCAACGCCACAGTAACTGCCGGAACTGCCTGCTTGTATAGTGGCTACCCTGGTCACTGTGGAACATCACTCCGACTGGTTTACCGCGAGCTTCCCACGCCATTTCCAGCGCTCTGATGGTCAGCTTGCTATCCGGCGAGAATGACATTGCCCAGCCCACTGGTTTCCTTGCGAACAGATCGAGAACAACTGCAAGGTAAGCCCAACGCTTGCCTGTCCAGATGTACGTCACATCGCCGCACCACACCTGGTTAGGTTCTGTCACTGCGAACTGTCGCTCAAGGCGATTCGGGATAGCGATGTGTTCATGACCAACACGTTTATACCGGTGGGTAGGCTGCTGACAACTCACCAGCCCCAGTTCTTTCATGAGCCTGCCAGCAAGCCAGCGTCCCATTCTGAAGCCTCTCAGGGTTGCCATAATGGCGATACTTCTTGCGCCAGCAGAGCCATGGCTGATGTTATGCAGCTCCCGAACCTGGCTGCGTAACACAGCTCGCCAGCCGTCTGGCTTTTCGGCGCTTTTCTCCCAGTATTTGTAGCTACTGCGATGAACCCCGAACACGTGGCAGAGTGTGACCACAGGATACTGCGCTCTGAGTTTCCCGATTAACGAGAATTGTTCAGGGAGTCTGACATCAAGAGCGCGGTAGCCTTTTTTAATATGTCGTTTTCCATTTCAATGCGTTGTAGCTTTTTCTTCAGCTCACGTATTTCAATCTGTTCCGGGGTTATAGGGGAGGCTTTAGGTATTTTGCCCTGTCGTTCATCCCGCAACTGCTTTACCCATCGCGTCATGGTAGAAAGACCCACATCCATAGCACTGGCCGCAGCTGCAACGGTGTAGTTCTGATCAAGGACCAGTTGAGCGGATTCACGTTTAAACTCTGCGCTGAAATTTCTTTTTTTCATTGAGGCACCTGTAATGTTCTGAGGTGAGCATATCACCTCTGTTCAGGTGGCCAAATTCAGTAAACCACTACAAACACCTTATTACCTTTAGCAATGCTAACGGTGGTTTTCAGTTCCGCCCCGAGAGCGATGATCGGATCAACGTTGAAAGGAAGGTGGACAGGGTAGGGGGCATAACCTCGTGAACGTCGCAGGAATGAAAGGTGGTTACGATGAGCCATAACGCGGACCACTGAATCATCGATACGCGTGTGAATATCACGATCGTTAAGAATAAAATAGTCCGCGATTTCGCCCAACTGCGCAATTGCACTCACATTATCAAATACGATAGGGTGGCCTGAAAGATTGCCGCTGGTCATCACCAGCGCTGGCATTGTGGCATCTTCTAGCATTAAATACTGAAGCGGCGTTGATGGCAGCATGACGCCAATATTCGGATTATGCGGTGCGATGATTTCCGGCATCGTACTGCGGCGTTTACGCAGCAGTACGATGGGGCGCTCTACACTTTCCAGGTGTTTTCTTTCCTGAGCGTTGACGTGGACTATTTGTGCCGCGTTGTCCGCGTCCCTTACCATAATGGCAAAAGGTTTTGCATCTCTACGTTTGCGTTGCCTCAGTTGCGAAACCGCATCTTCATTACTCGCATCAACAACCAGATGAAAACCGCCAAGGCTTTTAATCGCAATAATCGCCCCTTCGTGTAGTCTTGCTATGGCAAATTTGACGATATCATCTGTTATTACGGTCTCGCCATTACGTGACCTCAGATCCAGTTTTGGTCCGCATGCGGGGCAGGCATTGGGTTGCGCGTGATAACGACGATTATCGAGATCGTCATACTCATGCTGACAGGCCGGGCACATTGCAAAGGCTTGCATTGTTGTTTGTGAACGGTCATAGGGCATTGCCTGGATAATTGAATATCGCGGCCCGCAGTTTGTGCAATTAATAAAAGCGTACCGATAGCGCGGGTTCTGCGGATCAAACATTTCGTTCAGACAATCCTGACAGACGTTTGAGTCTGGCGGGATAATGGTATCCATCTTCGCAAGCTGACGGCTTTTACGGATACTAAACTCTGCGTAACGTTGATCCGAATTTTCTCGCGGTACCTCCACAATACCATTGATGCGGGCCATTGGCGGCGGGTTAGATGCCAGCTCATCAATAAGCTGCGCGATATTGTCTGATGTAGCCTGTAGTTCCAGTAACACGCCTTCGGAATCATTGAGAACCCAGCCGGTCGCGGCAAAGGTGCGAGCCAGTCGATGGACGAAAGGACGAAACCCGACTCCCTGGACAATTCCGCAAATGCGGTAACGTCGGGTTTCCAGAGCGCCGCCTTGCTCAGCAGAGTCGTGGCAATTCTGCACCATAGAGCTCCTCTATTATTGTCGATACGGTTCCATCCTGCTCAAGCATGCTGACTCTCACTTCTGGCGTTGCTAATACCTCGCCAATAATGGCGGCTTTTTGGCCAAGTGGGTGCGTCTTTAATAGTCTGAGCACGTCTTCTGCGCTGTCTGGTTCGACAAACAGGCAAAGGCATCCCTCGTTTGCAAGATTGATGACATCGACGCCCAGCATATTTGCCGCCATCGCCGTTTCAGGCTGGATGGGTAAAGATTGCCGTTCGCAGCGCATTTCATGCTTTGCTGCACGGGCATGTTCATGGAGTACCGCGGAAAGTCCACCGCGAGTGACATCTCTCATCGAGGCAATTTTCCCGGCAGGAACGGCATCGATAAGCTGGTGAATCATCGCGTTGAGAGGGGCGCAGTCGCTGAGAATATTTCGTTCAAACCCCAGACCTTCACGCAGAGATAACAAATGAATGGAGTGATTCCCAATAAAACCACTGAGGATGATTTTTTGTCCTGGGCGCACGTTTTTGATTGAAACGGGGGCGCGCTCAATAACGCCGACGCCTGCTGTATTGATGAACAAGCGATCTGCCTCACCCTTGCCGACAACTTTCGTGTCTCCGGCAACAATTTTGACGTCTGCAGCAATGGCTGTATCGCGAACTGACTCAATAATGGCGCTCAGTTCAGATATGGGCATACCGTCTTCAATAATGAGACTCAGCGTCAGATACAGCGGACGTGCGCCACTTACCGCAAGATCGTTAACGGTACCGCATACGGCAATTTTACCGATATCCCCATTGCCAAAGATCAGCGGAGTGACAACAAAAGAATCTGTAGTAAATGCAATTTGTCGGGACGGTAACTCCAGTAACGCGCTGTCTTCCATGGTTCCCAGATAAGTATCGCCCAAAATTTCCGCAATTAATTCGACCAGTTCCCTGCTCAGGCGAGCGCCCGTGCCATGGTCCAGAACGACGGTATCTGTTGGTTTCATTGCTTGTGTTAATGGACTTTTCATGCGGTTTTCCTTTCGTTGCGCTCAGGAAGATCGTCATGTTTTGCTAGCAGCGATAAAATCTCAGCCGAGGGGGCAACGGTTGCGCAATAGCTGGCAAGCCACTCTAAGGCGCGAGTGGTATCATCGGCAGAAGGGGCAAATACGCAATCTTCCGGCACCCAAACATTGTATCCGCGGAAAAATGCATCTGCGGCCGTGGTTTGTACGCAAACATGCGTTTGTAAGCCGGTCACGATGACCGTTTTTACACCCAGTTTTTGCAGTGTTTCATCAAGATTATTATTAAAGAAACCGCTATCTCTGCCTTTTACTACGATGAGATCGGAGGGGGCGCAAATACTGTCGATTATTCGATTTTCAGGTCGTCCTGCGAGGGCGGGAATACCTGCATCGCGATTTTTATAGCGCCGTTGTACTGCGGGATCGGCAGGATCATTTATTAACTGCAAATGGATGACTGCCTGGTTTTGATTTCTGATGCCGTCAAGAAACTGATTAAATGCAGTCAATTTTTGTTCTAATTCCTGAGTCGAATAGGTTATTTTATATGTAAATTCATATTGCAGATCATTTGTTAACACAGCTACATTTGGCATATTTATATTCTTTTATCATTAAAATAATGGGCGTAATTTTTTTTGCGATTTCTCTATGGAGAGTTATGTTTATTTATTGCCATGCTTTGCTATCATGTGCTTATTATAGGTATTTGTATAATTCCATTTTTTTCAAGGTTCGATAAATGAAAGGAATAGATATGAAATTGCTGCGTGCCTTTGTTACGTTGGCGATAAAAGGAAGTTATAGCAATGCTGCAAAGGAACTTTTCCTGACTCAGCCAGCACTGTCAAAGCAGATACAAACGCTGGAGCATTTGACCGGTGGTGAGCTTTTTTTGCGCGGACGCCATGGCGCGAGTTTGACAGTATTTGGTCAACAGATTTTTTCAAAAGCCAATGAACTTTTACAATCCCATATTGAATTTCTAAACTATGCGAAAGAAATAAATACCAGAAATCGTGAAAAGTTATTTATGGGATTTGGTCTTTCCTCTTTTCAGCAAGTACCCAAGTGGATAAATCAATTCCATCAGCAATTTTCCGAGTGTGAAGTGGTTATTAATCATCTTCCCTCCAGCGCTCAGATGAAAATGTTGTTGGAAGGACGCTTGCATATCGGTTTTGTCCGGATGCCGGTCAGTAAAGGCCTGGCTTCATATATTTTTTATGAGGAAACGCTGGCTCTTGCTGTTCCGATGGAGGGTTATATGGAAAGCATGACTATTCAGAGTGCGCTATCGGCATATCCCTTACTCCAGTTGGATCCATCAACCAGCCCATGTCTTGCGGAACAAACCTCACTCTTTCTACAAAGCATCCAACTTAGCGCTGAACCGGTCTCTGTAACAAATGACATGACTACGCTATTGGCATTGGTTGCCGGGGGGAACGGAGTCGCCTTTTTACCCACAAGTGTCCGGCATTTTTTGCCTGCCGAAGCGAGACTATTGATGCTCGCTGAAAAACAAATTCGCTGGAACATTGGTGTGGCATGGAACCCCAAAATTAAAAACCATCGGCGGGACGATTTCTTGCGCCTGGTGGTGGCCGGGGAGGCCGATATCGTCATGTAGCCGTTATACGCCCTGACGAGAAGGTAACGGCCACGCATTGATGCCTGACGTGTAAACCGCTTTGGGCATAAATGAAATAGGATTTCAGTACTATGCTTAAGCAATAGCGCAGGGAAATGGTTATAAGAGCAGCACTGACTGGGGTTTTCGCTTAAAAAATCGAGGGTTAAAGTTGAAAGAGCGTGAGTAACTCGCTCATACTCTATACTCGCAGAGTTACCCGGCGTAGCATGGCAAAACGCTTGGGCTGTTAATGAAAAAGGAAAACGTCGTGGCAGAAGAAACTATATTCAGCAAAATTATCCGTCGTGAAATTCCGTCGGATATCGTATACCAGGATGAACTGGTCACTGCGTTTCGTGATATTTCCCCTCAGGCACCTACGCATATTCTGATCATTCCTAACATCCTGATCCCAACCGTCAACGATGTGACGGCTGAACATGAACAGGCATTGGGCCGCATGATCACCGTTGCAGCGAAAATTGCTGAGCAGGAAGGCATTGCTGCAGATGGGTACCGCTTAATCATGAACACCAACCGCCACGGGGGTCAGGAGGTGTATCACATTCATATGCATCTGCTGGGTGGCCGTGCGCTTGGCCCAATGCTCGCGCATAAAGGTCTGTAGGCATGATCAGAGGATGCATTGCACTTTCACTGGGCTTGCTGCTACTGGCGGGTTGTCGAACACACCCAGAAATTCCGGTAAGTGATGAACAGTCGCTGGTGATGGAGTCAACGATTCTGGCGGCAGGTATAACAGCAGAACAGCCCACGTTAACCACGTCTGATATTCAGGCCTCGGCATCCTCGCGACTCTATAACGAAAGACAAGAATCCGTCACCGTTCATTATCGGTTTTACTGGTATGACGCCAGAGGACTGGAAATGCATCCTCTGGAAGCGCCGCGCAGCGTGACTATTCCGGCGCATTCGTCGGTGACGCTGTACGGCAGCGCCAATTTTCTGGGGGCGCACAAGGTTAGACTTTATCTTTATTTGTAAGGGGTGAATCTTGATGATCAAAATGAATCGCTACGCACTGGTTGCCGCGCTGGCGATGTTTCTCTCTGGCTGTGTGGTGCAACGAGAGCCCGCACCGGTAGAGGAAGTCAAGCCAGTGCCGGAACAGCCTGTGCAGCCGCAACAGCCGGTGCCGGTAGTGCCAACGGTGCCAACCATACCGCAGCAGCCGGGTCCGATTGAGCACGAGGACCAAACGGCGCAGCCGACGCCACGTCAACGTCATTATGACTGGAACGGGGCTATGCAGCCGATGGTCGGAAAAATGCTGCAGGCTGACGGCGTAAAAGCGGGCGGCGTTCTGCTGGTTGATAGCGTGAATAACCGCACCAACGGCTCGTTAAACGCGGGTGAAGCCACCGAAACCTTACGTAATGCTCTGGCGAATAACGGTAAGTTTACTCTGGTTTCCGCTCAGCAACTGGCAGTCGCCAAGCAGCAGTTAGGTCTGTCGCCGAACGATAGCCTGGGAACGCGCAGTAAAGCGATTGGTATCGCCCGTAACGTTGGCGCGCAGTATGTGCTTTATTCCAGTGCATCCGGCAACGTCAATTCGCCTGCGCTGCAAATGCAATTAATGCTGGTACAAACTGGCGAGATAATCTGGTCAGGTAAAGGTGCCGTTCAGCAACAATAACAGACTCACGCGCGGCGAAGTGTTGTCGCGCTATTTCCCGCAGTATCATCCCGTCGCAGCCAGCCAAACTGGCCTGAGCGGCGGGAGCTGCATCATTGAGCATCATTCTCACCGGCTGGTACTGCGTTGTCATCACGACCCTGATGCGCCGGAATCGCATTTCTTACGCCAATATCATGCGTTAAAACACCTGCCAGAAAACCTTGCGCCACGTCCTCATTTTTATACGCGTGGGTGGATGGCCGTCGAGTTTTTTCACGGTAAGGTAGAATCCAGATTACCGGACGCCGACGAACTCGCAGGCTTACTGTATCATCTGCACCAGCAACCCCGATTGGGCTGGCGAATCAGCCTGCTGCCGCTACTTGAACAGTACTGGCAGTGTGGCGATCCGGCGCGTCGTACACCATGCTGGCTGCGCGCGCTGAAGCGGCTGAGGAAACGAGGTGAGCCTCGACCTTTGCGTCTGGGGCCGCTGCATATGGATGTTCACGGTGACAACATCGTACGCACAGCCTCAGGGCTGCGGCTGATTGACTGGGAATACGCCGGAGACGGTGATATTGCCCTGGAGCTGGCGGCGGTATGGGTCAGCGATGAATCCCAGCACCAACAGCTGGTTAGCACCTACGCTCAACGAGCGCACATTGAGCCAGACGTTTTGTGGCGACAAGTCAGACAATGGCAACCCTGGATAATGATGTTGAAGGCGGGGTGGTTTGAGTATCGCTGGCGGCAAACCGGTGATAGACAATTTATCAGGCTGGCCGATGAAACCTGGCGGCAGCTAACAATGAAAGGATAAGGAGAGCAGTGTGGGCCCAGTAATGTTGGATGTCGAAGGGTATGAGCTGGACGCAGAAGAGCGTGAGATTCTGGCGCATCCGCTGGTAGGTGGGTTGATCCTCTTTACCCGAAATTATCATGACCCGGAACAGCTGCGTGAATTAGTGCGACAAATCCGGACTGCGTCACGTAACCATCTGGTGGTGGCGGTAGATCAGGAAGGCGGACGCGTACAGCGTTTTCGAGAAGGCTTTACTCGCCTGCCTGCGGCTCAATCGTTTGCTGCGCTGCACGGTCTGGAAGAGGGCGGCAAACTGGCTCAGGACGCCGGATGGTTGATGGCCAGCGAAATGATCGCGATGGACATTGATATCAGCTTTGCACCGGTACTGGATGTGGGCCATATCAGCGCCGCAATCGGCGAGCGTTCTTACCACGCCGATCCGCTAAAAGCATTGGCGATGGCGACCCGCTTCATTGATGGTATGCATGCTGCAGGTATGAAAACGACCGGTAAACATTTCCCTGGTCATGGGGCCGTGACGGCGGATTCACACAAAGAAACCCCAACCGATCCTCGCTCAGAAGCCGAGATTCGTGCGAAAGATATGTCCGTGTTCCAGACGTTGATTACTGAGAACAAACTGGATGCCATTATGCCTGCGCACGTTATCTACAGTGATGTAGATCCGCGTCCGGCGAGTGGCTCACCTCACTGGCTGAAAACGGTGCTGCGCCAGGAGCTTGGCTTCGATGGTGTCATTTTCTCCGACGATTTGTCGATGGAAGGGGCGGCGATTATGGGAAGCTATGCCCAGCGTGGACAGGCATCGCTGGATGCAGGTTGCGATATGATCCTGGTCTGCAATAATCGTAAGGGAGCGGTCAGTGTGTTAGATAATCTGTCGCCGATCAATGCAGAACGTGTTACACGTTTGTATCATAAAGGTTCATTTTCACGTCAGGAACTGATGGATTCGGCACGCTGGAAGACGGTAAGCGCTCAGCTAAACCAGCTTCATGAGCGCTGGCAGGAAGAGAAAGCAGGTCATTAACGCAAGTTTGGCGAGGATGCGATGATTATCTATTTACACGGTTTTGACTCTAACAGCCCGGGCAACCATGAGAAGGTGTTGCAGCTGCAATTCATCGACCCGGATGTCAGGCTGATTAGCTACAGTACGCGGCATCCCAAACATGATATGCAGCATCTGCTAAAAGAAGTGGACAAAATGCTACAGCTGAATGTGGATGACCGTCCGCTGATTTGTGGTGTGGGGCTCGGGGGATATTGGGCTGAACGGATTGGTTTTCTGTGTGATATTCGTCAGGTAGTGTTTAATCCTAACCTGTTTCCGTATGAGAACATGGAAGGCAAAATTGACAGACCTGAGGAGTATGCAGACATCGCAACAAAATGCGTGACCAATTTCCGCGAAAAGAATCGCGATCGCTGTCTGGTTATCCTGTCGCGTCATGATGAAGCGCTCAATAGCCAGCGTTCGTCGGAAGAACTGCATCACTTTTACGAGATAGTCTGGGACGAAGAGCAGACGCATAAGTTTAAGAATATCTCTCCGCATTTGCAGCGCATCAAAGCGTTCAAGACGTTAGGTTAATCCTTATTGAGTGCGTAAAAAACCAGCCATCGGGCTGGTTTTTTTGTTCTTAAAGTTCCGGTTGTCTATCTTTTCAGCATCAAAACTTGATACACATCAATTTTGGTATGACCAATGCACCGTTCGTGTTATTCTCACTCTCGAAGAACATTTTCATTACTGTAACTTGTTGTTAATTAAGAGCTATATCAATAACTTTTAATTAACAATTGGTTAATAAATTTGAGGGGGTCACGTTGACTACACCATTGAAAAGGATCGTGATTGTCGGCGGCGGTGCTGGCGGACTGGAAATGGCGACGCAGTTGGGTAAAAAACTCGGGCGTAAGAAAAAGGCCAAAATCACACTGGTAGACAGAAACCACAGTCACTTGTGGAAACCGTTACTGCATGAAGTGGCGACGGGTTCACTGGATGAAGGCGTGGATGCGCTGAGCTATCTGGCACATGCCCGTAACCATGGCTTCCAGTTTCAGTTAGGTTCGGTGATAGATATCGATCGTGAAGCGAAGACCATTACTCTCGCTGAGCTGCGCGATGAGAAGGGGGATCTGCTGGTTCCTGAGCGTAAAGTGCCGTATGACACGCTGGTGATGGCGTTGGGAAGTACCTCCAACGATTTCAACACTCCTGGCGTGAAAGAAAACTGCATTTTCCTCGATAACCCGCATCAGGCGCGTCGTTTCCACCAGGAGATGCTGAATCTGTTCCTGAAGTATTCCGCGAATCTGGGCGCTAACGGAAAAGTGAATATCGCCATTGTGGGCGGTGGTGCGACGGGGGTTGAGCTCTCCGCTGAGCTGCACAATGCGGTAAAACAGCTGCACAGCTATGGTTACAAAGGGCTGACCAACGATGCGCTGAACGTTACGCTGGTGGAAGCTGGCGAGCGCATTCTGCCTGCGTTGCCGCCGCGTATTTCCGGTGCTGCGCATAATGAGTTAACCAAACTGGGCGTACGCGTACTGACCCAGACGATGGTTACCAGCGCTGACGAAGGCGGACTGCACACCAAAGATGGCGAATACATTAAAGCCGACCTGATGGTGTGGGCGGCGGGTATCAAAGCGCCAGACTTTATGAAAGACATTGGCGGTCTGGAAACGAACCGTATTAACCAACTGGTGGTTGAGCCAACTCTGCAGAGCACGCGCGATCCTGACGTGTACGCGATTGGTGACTGCGCTTCCTGCGCTCGCCCGGAAGGGGGTTTTGTGCCTCCGCGCGCTCAGGCAGCACACCAGATGGCGACCTGTGCGATGAACAATATTCTGGCACAGATGAACGGCAAGCCACTGAAAGCGTATCAGTACAAAGATCACGGCTCTCTGGTCTCGCTCTCTAACTTTTCTACCGTGGGTAGCCTGATGGGCAACCTGACTCGTGGTTCGATGATGGTGGAAGGGCGTATTGCGCGCTTTGTATACATCTCACTGTACCGCATGCACCAGATTGCTTTACACGGCTACTTCAAAACCGGCCTGATGATGCTGGTCGGCAGTATCAACCGGGTGATTCGCCCGCGTCTGAAACTGCATTAATATCGACTTGTGGCGCCGGATGATTTTACGCATCCGGCGTCTTCCTTCAGAGTTCTCCGAATCATCCTGCGTTCGTGCCTCATCCTGCTATTTTCATCCGTAATCTGATTGGCATTCCTTACCTTCTGTTGCAAAGTTGTTGCTAATAGCAAAAAAGGAGGAAGTCCCGTGAATAAATCAATGTTGGCGGGTATAGGGATTGGCGTAGCTGCTGCGCTGGGTGTTGCAGCAGTGGCCAGTCTGAACGTTTTCGAGCGTGGCCCACAGTATGCGCAAGTTGTCTCTGCAACACCGATTAAAGAGTCGGTAAAAACACCGCGTCAGGAGTGCCGGAACGTAACTGTCACGCACCGTAAGCCGGTACAAGATGAAAACCGTATTGCGGGTTCCGTATTGGGGGCGGTTGCGGGTGGCGTTATTGGCCATCAGTTTGGCGGCGGACGTGGTAAAGATATTGCCACCGTGGCCGGGGCTTTAGGCGGCGGCTATGCAGGTAATCAGATTCAGGGGTCGATGCAGGAAAACGATACTTACACCACCACGCAGCAGCGTTGTAAAACGGTGTATGACAAATCTGAAAAGATGCTGGGCTACGACGTGACGTACAAAATTGGCGATCAGCAGGGGAAAATCCGTATGGATAAGGACCCCGGCGCGCAAATTCCGTTGGATAACAACGGACAGTTGGTACTGAATAACAAAGCGTAAAATAGCATTATCCTGAACATTAGCCCCCCATTCGCTCAGGCTGGGGGGCTTTTTTTATCAGAAGGTTAAGGCATAGTTCAGACCAAAGGTGCGGCCCCGGCCCTTGTACTCATACAGTGACGGACTGCCGTAGGTTGGGCTGTACAGCAGTGGCGCACGTTGTCCCCACAGCGTGGTGTACTCTTCATTCAGCAGGTTTTCCACGCTAAAGGTCAGCTTACCCAACGGGAGCTGATAGCTGCCGATAAAGTCCATGGTGTTATAGCCATCCAGCTTATTGCCGCTGGCGTCGGTCAGATCAAATGTTTGCTGGCTCTGTACGCGTAAGGTCCACGGTTCTGGTGCCCAGCCGACCCATGCGGTTGCTTTCGACGGTGAGGCCAGAGTCACATCCCATTTTTGCCATTTACCGTTCTGTTTCACTTCCGATTTAATAACATTGAAGTTGCCGCCCAGGCTCCAGTCCGTATCCGCAATGAAATAATCCACCGCGCCTTCAAGGCCATAAATGCGGCGATCGTCGGGTTGAACGTTAATGGTCATATCGCTGCGGTTGATAACGATCGATTTATCCGAAGTCGAGTAGTAAGCGGCCAGTTGCGTGCGCAGACTATCGCCGGTGTAGCGCCATCCCAGTTCGTACGAGTTAACTTTAATCCCTTCCAGACGTGAATCCGCCACGTTGACGCTGCGCTGGAGCTGGTAATGATCGCCAACCAGCGAATAGGTGCCGTTACCGTAATATTTCCCTGGATCCGGAAGCTCCACGCCCTGAGAGAAATTAAACCACGTTTGCTGACGGTCAGTCAGATGGGCGAGGATACCGGCGTTGAACAGGAAATTATCGTAATCGGTTTTGCCGCCCGGAATGGTATCGGCAGAGTTCGCAAGCCCGGTCGCGATTCCCTGCTGTTGAGCATAGCCAACGAAATCATCAACCTTGTTTTCGGTCCATTGATAGCGCACGCCGCCGCTGAGGGTAAAGATGTCGTTAATGTCATAGCTGTTTTGCAGGAAAGGCGCAAAGTTCGTGATGCTGTAACCGGGGTAACGCCCGGTGGTATAAGCGGTGCGGTTATCCATGCCGCCGGAGGGCAGGGACCAGGCCAGATCGAAGAATTTCTGATTGGAATCGAAGGTCTCGTGATCGGCATCGATACCCCACGTCAGCTCCCAGTTATCCATCAACTGGCTGTTGAGGGTAATTTTGGCGCCAAACTGGTCTGTGTCCTGCTGTGATGCGGAGAAACTGGTGACCTTACCTTTGCTGAGCGTCGGGAAAGGATAGAATTTCAGCGATTCGTCGCGGTAATAGATTTGGCTGACCAGGTTCTGGCCGAAAAAATCCGCATCTGAATATTGCAGGCTGATCAGATGACGTTCGGTTCCGGGAATACGATCGGAATTCAGTCCGCTGCTGGTATAAGCTTTACCGTTTCCGGTTACGGCGGACATGTTCTCGCCGAGATCCAGCCCGTAATCATCATCCCCCTGGCTCTTGTAATACTGTGTAACCAGTTGCAACTGACGGTCGTCGTCAAGTTCAATCGTCCCGGTGCCCATCACGTCCAGACGATCGGAGTGCTGTAGCCCGGTTTGGGTGTTATCCAGCAGCAGGGCATCGTGATTACCGTCATACCAGCCGCCAAATCGTTGATACGCGACGGACATACGCCCGGAAGCGCGATCTGTTCCTCCACTCACCGCCGCGGCAACGCGTTCATCATGATCGTTACTGTTGTTGAAGCCACTTTTGCTCCCCAGTTCGAGTTCTACTTCACGCTCCGGCTGGCCTTTTTTGGTGACGATGTTGATTAATCCGCCGGTACTGCCACCGCCATAAAGTGAGGTTGCGCCTGAAATGACTTCAATGTGCGCAATGTTAAACGGGTCAATGGAGTCAAGCTGACGGCTGTCGGTTCGCGAGGAGTTCAGACGGACACCGTCAATGAGCACGACAATGGCGCGACCACGCATGTTCATGCCGTAGTTTGTACGCCCCTGGCTACTGACATCGATTCCTGGGATTAACTGAGCAAGAACATCCTTGAACTCTTTCCCCCCCTGAACCTGTTGTTCAATCTCGCTTCCTTCAATAACCCAGGTCGTTTGCGGCATTTCTGCCACGGTGCGTTGGCTACGGTTGGCGCTGACGATGAGGTTCTCTTCCTCAGCCGCAATGGCCGGGAGGGTTAAAGACAACAGGAGAGGATTGAGCACCCAGAGACGCTTATTCATTTGTATTCCTTTTAAAAAGAGTCGATCTGTTTTTGTTATGGCGGTAGAGAAACCGATGGTTACATTGTGAAACAGGCATTAAAACAAATGCGAATATTGCTGATAACAATTGTCGTTATCAATACCCTTTACAAAAAATGATCGGATAACACGATGAAAACAATGAGAAATGTAGGGACAATGGAACGGGAATCTAACCGGGGGCTTTATCAGCTCCCGGGGGTGTTAGTACAGCGGGGGAATTGCGGGAAAGGGTTAAGCTTTGACGAGTTCGGGCCACAGCCGCAGGGTGGTACGTGCGATCTGCATCAGTTTTTCAAACGTTGCACCTTCACGGGCGCTGATCGACATACCTTGTAAAATACAGTTCAGGTATTCAGCCAGTTTTTGCACGTCACAGTAGGCGGGGATTTCACCTCGTTGCTGACGTTGATGAAGAAACTGAGTAAGCGTCTGTTCCTGCATTGCATGGCGGGATTTCACCGTGTGCGCAATATCACGGGAAGAGGCTGCCAGCGTCGCAGAAGTGTTAATCATGAAACATCCCGCCGGGGTGTCCTTGCTGGTAAAGCAGGTCGCTATGGCGGTGAAATAGTCTTCCAGTGCGGACTCAAGGCTTTTTTCTTCACAAAACAGTTGGGCTTCGTGTTTCGCCGCAAAGCGGGTGATGTAGCGGTCCAGTACGGCACGGAACAACCCTTCTTTATTGGTGAACTCCGCATACAGCGTGGGCGCTTTTGCGCCGGTAGCTTCTACGAGATCGGCGAGCGAGGTCGCTTCATATCCGTGCTGCCAGAAGAGTGTCATGGCCTTATCAAGCGCGGCTTCCCTGTCGAACACTTTTGGTCGGCCACGGCTTTTTTTTGCACAACCTGTCGTTTCAGTTGTCATGGCGCCGATGTACCTTTGTTGGGTTTATTGAACAACCATTATAAAAATATTCGACTGCACACTCCAGCGGATTCACGATAAAAATAAATTATATCTATTGTCATGAAAAATAAGACCTTTATATTTTATATAACGATCATTATAAAAAAGTATTGACGTGTGACCTGGATCACATCTATGATTTACCTATCGATCGTTAAGTTAATCTTTCCGACACCCATTCATCTGCTAAAGGTCACTATCATGAAAAACGTAAAAACCCTGTTTGTTGCTGCTGTTCTTAGCTCACTGTCATTTGCAAGCTTCGCCGCTGTTGAAGTTCAGTCCACACCTGCGGGTCAAGAGAAAGTCGGTACTATTTCTGCGAATGCGGGGACTAACTTAGGTTCACTGGAAGACCAACTGGCGCAGAAAGCCGATGAGATGGGTGCGAAGTCTTTCCGTATTACTTCCGTTACCGGTCCTAACACCCTTCATGGGACTGCTGTTATCTACAAATAAGATTTAACCCATCGCAATGCCACTGCGAGTTAAATAAAAAACCCCCGCGGAATAAAATCCAGCGGGGGTTTTTTAATACGCTACGTTTACAGCGGTTGTTGAGCAACGTCGTGATGACGGGTCACATCGACCGGCATGCCTGAGCGAATCTCCATCGCATGATCCATGACGGCGGTATCTGTTTGCGCCGCATTTTTAAATGTCTGCATGGACGCGTTCAACACGATTGGCAACAGTTGCGGATCGTCATTGATTTTTTCGGACAGCGGCTGATGTACTTCTACTAGCCGCACGCCGTTAGGCTCAACGGATGCTTTGATCGGCGTATTGATAATATTGACCTTAGTTCCGGGCGTTACCTGACGGAACAGGGTTTCGATATCACCGTCGCGCAGACGAATACAGCCGGAACTGACGCGCATGCCGATGCCAAAGTCAGCATTGGTGCCGTGCAGCAGATAAACGCCGCCGTATGCCGCTAAGCGAATTGCATGATGGCCCATCGGGTTATCCGGACCGGCAGGTACAACGGCAGGCAGGTCAATTCCGTTTGCTTTGTATCGCGCGCGGATATTTGCCGTCGGCGTCCAGGTGGGGTTGGCGCGTTTATCAGAAATGGTGGTTACCATCGTAGGCGTCAGCGTGTCACCACCTAACTGGCCAATACCAATAGGATAAACGGTCACCGAATTGGTCCCCGGCTGGTAATAATAAAGACGCAGTTCGGCGAGGTTGATAACAATACCTTCGCGCGGGGCGTCAGGTAGCAGAGTTTGTAACGGTATAGTCAGCACGCTGCCCGGACGTGGTACGTAAGGGTCAACGCCGGGGTTGGCCTGCAGCAGCGCTAAAAAGCCGACATTATATTTTTTCGCAATCGCCTCCAGAGAACCGCCATTGTCTTCAACAACGTGAACGGTATTCTGGCCCACCAGACGGCTTCCCGGCGGTGGCAGCGGCCAGGTGTTTGCCTGAGCCGGAAGTGCTAACGCGAAGGTCGCTGCCAGCGTAAAAAACGCGAGCCAGCGAGAGAGTCGTTTATTGTTTAACATCACCATAAATCCATTGTTTTTACGTGGTTTTTATTATGTAAAAGTAAACGCGAATTATGGCGGTTTGCTGTGTCTGGAAGTGCAGGGAAGTGCAAAGAGTTTGTAAATTCATCAGGCCGGGTGAGTGGTGTGCTCACCCGGCCTGTTCACTATGCTACGGCGTTTTCTTCAAGCTGACGCATAAACTGGCGGACCCAGTCGATCCGCGTTTTACGCTCGCCCAGATCCTGCATAAATTTCAGTCGGGTTGGGCCGTCCAGACGGAAGTGTTGCGGTTGTTTTTGCAGTAAACCAATCAGCCAGACCGGGTTGACGTGGTTTTTCTCGGCAAATTCGATGGTACCGCCTTTGTCATGACCTTCGAGCTTTCTGATCCCCAGTTTCTGCGCCTGCTGGCGTAAACGAGCGATATCCAGCAACGTACGGGCCGGGTCGGGCAGCAGGCCAAAACGATCTATCAGCTCGACCTTAATCTCTTCCAGTTCGTTTTCGCCTTTCGCGCTGGCAATGCGCTTGTAGAACGATAGTCGGGTGTTAACATCCGGTATATAGTTATCCGGCAGCAGAGACGGCATACGCAATTCAACTTCGGTTTGCTGGCTGGTGAGATCTTCCAGTGACGGTTCGCGTCCCTCCTTGAGCGCATCGACAGCATTTTCCAGCAGCTCCATATACAACGAGAAGCCGATGCTTTCCATGGAACCACTTTGATCTTCACCCAGCAGTTCCCCGGCGCCGCGAATTTCAAGGTCGTGGGTCGCCAGCGCAAATCCTGCACCCAAATCTTCCAGCGAAGCGATGGCTTCCAGACGCTTTTGCGCGTCGGTGGTCATTGCTTTTGGATGCGGCGTCAGCAGCCAGGCGTACGCCTGATGGTGTGAGCGTCCCACACGACCGCGTAGCTGGTGCAATTGCGCTAAACCAAAGTGATCGGCACGTTCGATGATAATGGTGTTGGCGGTCGGAATGTCGATCCCGGTTTCGATAATGGTGGTACACACCAGCACGTTAAAACGCTGATGGTGGAAATCGTTCATCACGCGTTCCAGCTCGCGCTCGCGCATTTGCCCGTGGCCGATGCCAATACGCGCTTCCGGCACCAGTTCCGCTAATCTGTTAGCGGTTTTCTGGATATTTTCGACGTCGTTAAACAGATAATAAACTTGTCCCCCGCGCAGAACTTCACGCAGGATCGCCTCGCGTACCACCAGGCTGTCGTATTCGCGCACGAAGGTTTTGACCGCCAGACGACGAGCGGGCGGCGTGGCGATGATCGACAGATCGCGCATGCCGCTCATCGCCATATTGAGCGTACGCGGAATAGGCGTTGCCGTCAGGGTCAGAATATCGACATCCGCGCGCATCGCCTTAATGCGTTCTTTGTGGCGAACGCCGAAACGGTGCTCTTCATCGACAATTAGCAGACCCAGATCTTTTAGCTTCACATCCGCTTGCAGCAGTTTGTGCGTACCGATGAGAATATCAATTTTCCCCTCGGCAACCTGTTCCAGAATCTGCGCTTGCTCTTTGGCGCTACGGAAACGGGACAACATCTCAATGCGTACCGGCCAGTTGGCAAAACGATCGCGGAAGTTGTCGAAGTGCTGCTGTGCGAGCAGGGTAGTCGGAACCAGCACGGCAACCTGTTTGTGGTTCTCTACGGCAAGGAAAGCGGCGCGCATCGCGACTTCGGTTTTACCAAAACCGACGTCACCGCACACCAGGCGGTCCATGGCCAGAGGTTGGCACATATCGCTGAGTACAGCGTTGATCGCCTGCGCCTGGTCAGGCGTGGTTTCAAACGGGAAGCTGTCGCAAAACAGCTGATACTGTTCACGGTCATGCTTAAAGGCAAAGCCTTCTTTCGCCGCGCGCTGGGCATAAATATCCAGCAGCTCTGCCGCGACATCGCGCACCTTCTCAGCGGCTTTCTGTCGGGCGCGTGACCAGGCATCGCCGCCCAGTTTATGCAGCGGTGCATTCTCTTCTGCACCGCCTGCATAGCGGCTGATCAGATGCAGTGACGACACCGGCACGTACAGTTTGGCATCGTTGGCATAGGTGAGCATCAGATATTCACCGGTGATACCGCCCGCTTCCAGCGTGGTCATCCCGGCATAGCGACCCACGCCGTGTTCCAGATGCACTACCGGCTGACCGGGATGCAGCTCTGCAAGGTTACGAATTAATGTATCCGGGTTGATGGTGCGACGCGAATCCTGGCGGCGACGCGCCACGCGTTCCCCAAGCAGATCGCTTTCACAAATCAGTGCCAGATTGCGGTTGCTATCGATGAAGCCGTGCTCAGCTGCGCCAATCATCAGATAACGACCGTTATCTACGGCTTCATCGAGTCGCAATATCCGCTTCGGTGCCACTTTGATACGAGCGAGCAACTCGCCAAGCGCTTCACGTCGGCCTTCACTTTCGACCGAGAAAATCACCGGGCCGGTAAAGCCCTCAAGGAATTTACGTAACGCATCTAACGGTGATTTTTGCTGTGCCTGCACGGCGATGTCCGGCAGCTTCTGGAACCCGAGGTTGGTATTCGCAGCTTTGTTCGCCAGACTCTCGGTTTTCAGTTGAACGCGCGGCCAGCGTTTAAGTTCAGAAAACAGCTCATCAACCCGCAGCCACAGCGATTCCGGCGGCAGAAGCGGGCGCATTGGATCAACACCGCGATTTTCAAAGCGTGACAGGGTATCGGCCTGGAAGCGTTCTGCGCTGGTCTCGATATCACCGGTATTGACCAATAACGTATTGGCAGGGAAGTAGCTGAACAGCGGCGGCAGCGGCTCGCTGAAAAACAGCGGTTGCCAGTATTCAATACCCGCAGGTAACGTGCCTTTGCTGACCTGCTGATAAATATGTTCGGCGTCGCGTTTAACCTCAAAGGTATCGCGCCACTGACTACGGAATAGCTCGATGGCCGTTTTGTCAGTCGGGAATTCGTGCGCGGGAAGCAAATTAATGGCATCGACTTCTTCCAGCGTGCGCTGGGTGTCGGTATCAAACAGACGCAGGCTGTCGATTTCGTCATCAAAGAAATCCAGACGATAAGGCAACTCGCTGCCCATCGGGAACAGATCCAACAACGCGCCGCGCGTGGCGTATTCGCCGTGTTCCATGACCTGATCAACATGGCGATAGCCAGCGCTATCCAGCTGTTCGCGCAGGGCGTCGCGCGAAAGCCGCTGACCTTTTTTCATGACCAGCGCATGCCCGTGCAGATAGCTGTGCGGACAGACACGCTGCATCAGGGTATTTACCGGAACGATCAGCACGCCTCGCTGCATGGCAGGCAGTTGATACAGCGTAGAGAGACGCGAAGAGATAATCTCCTGATGGGGAGAAAAACTGTCATAGGGCAGCGTTTCCCAGTCGGCCAGGTTCATCACCATCTGGTCGGTAAACTGACGAATTTCATCATGCAGGCGCAAAGCATTTTGCATGTCCGGCGCGATCAGCACCACTGGACCGGCGTGATGTTCGGCGATTTCGGCGACCAGCGTTGCGCAGGCGGCACCGGTAAGCTCACCCAACTGGCGCTGATCGCCAGCTTTCGCTGGGAGCGTGTAACGATGTTGTTCAGGCATTCGGTTGTCAGGTTCTCGTTTAGATATACATCTGATAAGCAATGTTCTTTATTATCCGTGATCGTTTCTCATAAGCAAATTGATTCGCCCCCTGATGGGGGCAAAAAGCGCGTTGGGGTTAGCGCGAAACGACCGATAATGAAGGCGGGGAAAAAAGCAGGTCGGCCACTGTTTTTTGTGAAATTTTACGCACCAACAGGCCAAACAAGGTGCACAGCAGCAGGCAGGCGAATGGATACACCAGCAGCAGGGCCAGCTCTGCATATGCAGGCCAGGCGGCATGATTAATGTTGGGGATTAGCGTTAGGCTGAATAGCTCAACCAGAATTCGGTGGGTGGTGTAGATGGCGATGGTATTGGCACCAATCACGCTTAACGGGCCGGACTCGCGCATACCAAAGCGCAGCTCAAATTGATAAAACAGCTTCATGATCAGCACAATGGAAAGAAGAGAAAGTAATAGTGAGACATTTGCCAGCCACGCGACGATGGCGGCGATTGCGCTAACCAGAACAATGAGCGCATGGCGGCGCAGGGGCACCTCCTTAATCCATACCATCAGCGTTGCGCCAAACCATGCACCGAGGCTGTACCAGGGCAGATTGCGAATCACGCTGTTCATTCCCCACCACGGCGTCGGGACAAAGTTGATCGTCACGCTCAGCGCCACAAATAACGCCAACAGCGGCACTGCCCAACGGCTGAAAATTTTACACAGAACAAAATAGACAATCAGCGCGTACAGATACCACAAGCTGGTACTGGCGGTCAGCATCCCGTGGGTAAAATCTGCGATCGAACCAGCATAAGCGGCGTTGGCAGCATGGCTCAGATCGCGCTGTGGGGCCAGCCAGTTATTGAGCGTCACTAACGCCAGCCATTGCACCACACCCCAGAGTATCAGCACCCAGGCAATACTCCAGATCCGTTTATCCACGCAGGTGGTCCACGGGACGCTATCAATGTAGCGACGGATCAGATATCCCGAAATAAAGAAAAAGACCGGCATGCGAAACGGCGCCAGGTACAAATTGAGGTAAATCCAGCATTTGCTCAGCAGCTCTGAAAGCGGATGCTGAAAAGTAGTGAGGTGCGGGTAAAATGTGATTACCGAGTGGTAAATCACCACCAGGCAGATACATAACCCTTTGATTTGATTAATCCATGGTTCTTTTTTATTCATCGAGACGGCGTATCCATATTGTTGGTTATAGCCTGCCATCCTGCGCAACCTGCTGTGCGCTGTAATGCGTAACTGTCTGCATTTTGATTTTTTAAGATAAAGATCAGGGTCCAGGATGGAAGGGAAGAGGGACAGCTTTAGCGAATTGATTTATTTATACTTTTAGGAATAGTGCTGACGAACACTTACGGTTCAGTCATTTACCCATTCCGCTTTCGCTTATATACTCGTGACTTTGCTAACAGCAACCAGACGGATTTCATGTACCAACCTGTCGCTCTATTCATCGGCCTGCGTTATATGCGTGGGCGTGCAGCAGATCGCTTCGGTCGCTTCGTTTCCTGGCTCTCCACCATTGGCATTACCCTCGGGGTGATGGCGCTGGTCACGGTGTTGTCGGTGATGAACGGTTTTGAGCGCGAGCTGCAAAACAATATTCTTGGCCTGATGCCTCAGGCCGTCCTCTCGTCTGAACAGGGTTCCCTCAACCCGCAACAACTGCCGGAAAAAGCGGTGGTGTTGAACGGCGTCAACCGAGTTGCACCCATAACTACGGGAGATGTGGTGCTGCAAAGCGCGCGTAGCGTGGCGGTCGGCGTGATGCTCGGTATCGATCCGGCGCAAAAAGATCCGTTAACGCCGTATCTGGTCAATGTGAAGCAAACAGATCTGCAACCGGGTAAGTATAATGTCATCCTCGGCGAGCAGCTTGCCGGGCAGTTGGGCGTGAACCGTGGCGATCAAATTCGCGTGATGGTGCCTTCGGCCAGCCAGTTTACGCCGATGGGACGTTTGCCGAGCCAGCGTCTGTTTACGGTGATTGGCACCTTCGCCGCCAACAGCGAAGTAGACGGCTACCAGATGCTAACCAACATTCAGGATGCTTCCCGCCTGATGCGCTATCCGGTGGGCAATATTACCGGCTGGCGTCTGTGGCTGAACGAACCGTTAAAAGTTGATACGCTGAGCCAGCAAACGCTGCCGCAGGGCACCAAATGGCAGGACTGGCGCGAGCGCAAAGGGGAACTGTTCCAGGCCGTGCGCATGGAGAAGAACATGATGGGGCTACTGCTTAGCCTGATCGTGGCTGTGGCGGCTTTTAATATTATTACCTCGCTGGGTCTGATGGTAATGGAGAAGCAAGGGGAAGTGGCGATTCTACAAACGCAGGGGCTAACGCCGCGGCAGATAATGATGGTGTTTATGGTTCAGGGGGCCAGTGCCGGGATTATCGGCGCGCTGCTTGGCGCGGTGCTGGGCGCATTGCTCGCCAGCCAACTGAACAATTTGATGCCAATTATTGGTGTGCTGCTGGATGGTGCGGCGCTGCCGGTCGCTATTGAGCCGCTGCAGGTTATCGTCATTGCGCTGGTGGCGATGGCCATCGCGTTGCTGTCTACGCTTTATCCTTCCTGGCGCGCTGCCGCCACTCAACCCGCTGAGGCTTTACGTTATGAATAAGATCCTGTTGCAATGCGACAACCTGTGCAAACGCTATCAGGAAGGCACTGTGCAGACCGATGTCCTGCACGATGTCAGTTTTAGCGTCGGCGAAGGTGAGATGATGGCGATTGTCGGCAGCTCTGGCTCCGGCAAGAGTACGCTGCTGCATCTGTTAGGCGGGTTGGATACCCCGACTTCCGGCGACGTCATTTTTAGCGGTCAGCCAATGAGCAAGCTCTCGTCGGCGGCGAAAGCGGAACTGCGTAATCAGAAGCTGGGCTTTATTTACCAGTTCCACCATTTACTGCCGGACTTTACCGCGCTGGAAAACGTAGCGATGCCGCTGCTGATAGGCAAGAAAAAACCGGCTGAAATAACCGAGCGTGCACGGGATATGCTGAAAGCCGTAGGACTGGATCATCGTGCCAGTCATCGCCCGTCTGAACTGTCTGGCGGCGAACGCCAGCGTGTGGCCATCGCTCGTGCGCTGGTGAATAACCCGCGTCTGGTCCTGGCGGATGAGCCAACGGGTAACCTGGATGCGCGTAACGCGGATAGCATTTTCGAGCTTCTGGGCGAGCTGAACCGCTCTCAGGGCACGGCATTTCTGGTGGTGACGCACGATCTGCAACTGGCGAAGCGGATGAGCCGCCAGCTTGAAATGCGCGATGGTCGCCTGACGGCTGAACTGAGCCTGATGGGAGCTGAGTAATGGCTTCGCCTTTATCGTTATTGATTGGTCTGCGCTTTAGCCGTGGTCGGCGGCGCGGCGGTATGGTTTCGCTGATATCTGTGATTTCCACCGTTGGCATCGCGTTGGGTGTGGCGGTGTTGATCGTTGGTTTAAGTGCCATGAACGGATTTGAGCGTGAGCTGAACAACCGTATTCTGGCCGTAGTCCCACACGGAGAGATTGAAGCCGTAAATCAGCCGTGGAATAACTGGCAGGAAGCGCTCGACAAAGTACAAAAAGTGCCGGGTATTGTCGCCGCGGCGCCTTATATCAACTTTACCGGACTGGTAGAGAGCGGGGCGAACTTACGCGCGGTGCAGGTGAAGGGCGTTGACCCGAAACAGGAACAGCGTTTAAGCGCACTGCCATCCTTCGTGCAAAACCACGCCTGGGATAATTTTAAAGCCGGTGAACAACAAATCATCATTGGTAAGGGGATTGCCGATGCGCTGAAGGTGAAGCAGGGCGACTGGGTGTCGATTATGATCCCTAACGCCAGCGCGGATCATAAATTACAGCAGCCTAAACGCGTGCGTTTGCACGTAACGGGAATTCTGCAGCTGAGCGGTCAGCTCGATCACAGCTTTGCCATGATCCCAATGGAAGATGCGCAGCAATATCTGGATATGGGAACCAGCGTTTCCGGGATTGCGCTGAAGGTTAACGACGTGTTTAACGCCAATAAGCTGGTGCGGGACGCGGGTGAAGTCACCAATAACTATGTTTATATTAAGAGCTGGATCGGTACTTACGGCTATATGTATCGCGATATCCAGATGATTCGCGCCATTATGTATCTGGCGATGGTGCTGGTGATTGGTGTGGCCTGCTTTAATATCGTTTCCACGTTAGTGATGGCGGTAAAAGACAAAAGCGGCGATATTGCGGTATTAAGAACCCTCGGGGCGAAAGATGGGTTGATCCGTGCCATTTTTGTCTGGTACGGCCTGCTGGCGGGTCTGTTCGGTAGCCTGATAGGCGTCGTCATCGGGGTGGTTGTCTCGTTGCAACTGACGCCGATCATCAACGGAATCGAGGCGCTTATCGGTCATCAGTTCCTGTCCGGCGATATCTATTTCATTGACTTCCTGCCATCGGAATTACACTGGCTGGATGTGATTTACGTGCTGGTGACAGCACTCGTGCTGAGTCTTTTGGCAAGTTGGTATCCGGCGCGTCGCGCCAGCAATATTGATCCTGCGAGAGTACTTAGCGGCCAATAACAACAATAATACACGACAGCATTCATGCTGCATCAAGGCGTAGCCAACGCAGAGGCATCTTGAAGGATGACGTGTATCAAGGAGCGGTGATGTATTACGGATTTGACATCGGCGGGACCAAAATTGCGCTGGGCGTGTTTGATAAGCAACGTCGTCTGCAATGGGAAACTCGCGTCCCTACACCTCGCGACAGCTACGACGCTTTCCTTGATGCGGTCTGCAATCTGGTGACGGAAGCTGACCAGCGTTTTGGTATCAAAGGTTCGGTCGGTATCGGGATTCCTGGCATGCCGGAAACGGAAGACGGCACGTTGTACGCGGCCAACGTTCCTGCCGCTAGTGGCAAACCGCTCCGCGCAGATCTTAGCGCTCGCCTTGACCGCGATGTTCGTCTGGATAACGATGCGAACTGTTTTGCTCTCTCCGAAGCCTGGGATGACGAGTTTACCCAATATCCGCTGGTGATGGGGTTGATCCTCGGTACGGGCGTTGGCGGCGGCCTGGTGCTTAACGGGAAATCCATCACCGGACGCAGCTATATCACCGGCGAGTTTGGTCATATTCGTTTGCCGGTTGATGCGCTGACGCTGATGGGCTTTGATTTCCCGCTGCGCCGCTGCGGATGCGGCCAACTGGGATGCATCGAAAGCTATCTTTCCGGCGGTGGATTTGCGTGGTTGTATCAGCATTACTACCATCAACCGCTGGATGCCCGTGAAATTATCGCGTTGTGGGAGCAGGGCGATGAACATGCGCGTGCACACGTAGAACGCTATCTGGATTTGCTGGCGGTGTGTCTTGGGAATATCCTGACTATCGTCGATCCTGATTTGGTGGTGATTGGCGGAGGCTTATCGAATTTTACCGCTATTACGACGCAACTGACGGACCGACTGCCACGTCATCTGTTGCCGGTTGCCCGGGTACCGCGTATTGAGCAGGCACGGCACGGTGATGCCGGCGGGATGCGCGGGGCTGCTTTCCTACATCTTACCGATTAATACAAAGAGGTTGTTATGCTGTCGCGTCGGGGTCATCGGTTAAGCCGCTTTCGTAAAAATAAACGCCATTTGCGCGATCGCCTGCGTCAACGAATCTTTTTCAGAGACAGAGTGGTGCCGGAATTGATGGAAAAACCAAGAGTGCTGGTACTGACGGGAGCGGGAATCTCCGCTGAGTCAGGAATTCGAACCTTCCGCGCGGCGGATGGTCTCTGGGAAGAACATCGGGTTGAGGACGTTGCGACTCCGGAAGGATTTAGTCGAAACCCGGAACTGGTTCAGTCGTTTTATAACGCCCGTCGCCATCAATTGCAACAGCCAGAAATCCAGCCCAACGCGGCGCATATCGCACTGGCAAAACTCGAAGCCGAACTGGGCGACCGTTTTTTACTGGTGACGCAGAACATTGATAACCTGCATGAGCGTGCGGGCAGCCAGAACGTTATCCATATGCACGGCGAACTGCTCAAGGTTCGCTGCTCGCAAAGCGGGCAGATTCTGGAATGGAAGGACGATGTGACCCCGGAAGATAAATGTCACTGCTGTCAATTTCCGGCACCGCTGCGACCACACGTGGTGTGGTTTGGTGAAATGCCGCTGGGCATGGATGAAATTTACATGGCGCTGGCAATGGCGGATGTATTCATTGCGATTGGCACATCGGGACATGTTTATCCGGCTGCGGGTTTTGTGCATGAGGCGCGACTGCATGGGGCACATACGGTAGAACTAAATCTCGAACCGAGCCAGGTTGGCAGCGAGTTTGAAGAGAAGTATTACGGTCCGGCAAGCCAGGTGGTGCCAGAGTTTGTTGAGAAGTTATTGAAAGGTCTGTGAACACGGATGGCGTAGGCCCGATAAGCGCAGCGCCATCGGGCAGTGATGATGCGCCGGATGCGACGCTGGCGCGTCTTATCCGGCCTAAGAGGAGGGCAATTAGCGTCCTGCTTTCAGCTTCTGATAATACTCTTCATAGATAGCGCTGGCGGAACCGACGTCGTTCTGCCATTCCCCTTTGTTGATGGTTTCTGCGTCAGGGTACAGGGTTTTATCATTTGCGACTTCAGGGCTTAACAGCTTACGTGCTGCCAGGTTTGGCGTCGGATAACCAATAGTTTCCGCAACTTCTTTCGCCACGTCCGGGCGCAGCAGGAAGTTAATCAGCTTCAGCGCACCTTCTTTGTTTTTCGCGTTAGCCGGAATAGACAGGCTATCCATCCAGAAAATGCCACCTTCTTTAGGCCATACCACTTCCAGCGGTGTACCTGCCTGACGCGCAACATACGCGGAGCCGTTCCATACCATCCCCAGATTGACTTCACCTTCCATATACGGGTTGGCCGGGTTGTCAGAGTTAAACGCCGCGACGTTAGGCATCAGCTTCTTCAGCTCGTTATAGGCGGCTTCAATCTCTTTCGGGTCGGTAGTATTGCCGGAGTATCCCAGCTTGCGCAGCGCCATCTGGAACACTTCACGCGCATCATCCGTTAACAGCAGACTGCCTTTGTACTCCGGTTTCCATAGATCGGCCCAACTGGTGACGGTTTTCGGATCGATAGCATCGCTGTTTACGCCAATGGCCGTCGCACCCCAGATATACGGGATGGAGTAGTCATTGTTCGGGTCAAACGGCTTGTTGAGCATTTCCGGATCGAGGTTGTGGAAGTTGGTCAACGTCGACTTGTCGATCTTCTGGATCATGCCTTCTTTACGCATTTTATCGACGTAATAGGTGGACGGAACCACCAGATCATATGCGCCGTCTTTATAGGTTTTGAGCTTGGCGTACATGGTTTCGTTCGACTCGTAGGTCGAATAGATAACCTTAATGCCGGTCTCTTTGGTGAACTGTTCCAGCAGTCCTGGCGGGACATACTCGGTCCAGTTATAGAAATAGAGCGTGTTGTTGTCATTCGCGTGAGCGGCGCTCATGCCCAGTGCCAGAGCACCCGCCGCGAGCAGGTGGCGTGACCATTTTTTCATCATTTAACGTCCCCTGAATTAAGGGCCTCAGCGGCCCTTGGTTTTATCACGTGCAATAAGCTGGCTGGCGATCACCATAACCAGCGACAGAACCAACAAAATGGTCGCCAGCGCGTTCACCTCTGGTGATACGCCGACTTTGACCATTGAGTAGATTTTTAATGGCAAAATTTCATAACCCGGTCCGGTAACGAAGGACGAAACGACGACATCATCCATCGACAGCGTAAAGCTCAGCAACCAACCCGCAGCCACCGCAGGCATAGCCAGTGGCAGTATAATCTTGCGCAGAATAGTTACTTCGCTGGCACCCAAATCTTTAGCAGCCTCAAGCATGCGTACATCAAAACCTTTCAGGCGTGAGTAAACTGTCACCACCACAAAAGGCAGACAAAAAGTGATATGTGAGAACAACAGCGACCAGAAACCCAGTTGAATGCCGATCAGCATAAACAGCACCAGCAGAGATATTGCCATCACAATATCTGGCGACATCATCACCACGAACAGCATGCCACTGACGAACGGTTTACCGCGAAAACGGTAGCGGTACAGCGCAACCGCAGTGAGTGAGCCGATCAAGGTGGCAAACGTGGCGGATAGCACCGCCATCGTCAGCGAGTGCTGCGCCGCCTGCAACAGGCTGTCGTTATTCATCAGCAGGCCGTACCATTTGGTAGTAAAACCCTGCCAGTTGATGCCGAAGCGCGAGCTGTTAAAGGAGTTCACAATCAGAATGATGATTGGAATATACAGATACGCGTAGATAGCGGTCATAAAACCGCCGCGGAGCAGTCGACCGATCATTCGAGTTCCACCTTCTTGTTCAGCAAGCGCGAGGCACGCCAGTAGATCAGCAGCATCAGACCCATCACGATGGTCAGCGTAATGCTGGTGGCTGCACCAAACGGCCAGTCACGGATGTTCAGGAACTGAACTTTAATCACGTTGCCAATCAGCAGGTTTTTCGCGCCGCCCATTAAGTCGGAAACGTAAAACAGCCCCATTGCGGGCAGCATGACCAGCAGGCATCCGGCGATAATCCCCGGCATCGTCAACGGAATAATGATGCGGGTGAAGGTCTGAAGTTTACTGGCACCTAAATCGCGTGCGGCTTCCAGCAGCGGTTTATCGAGCTTTTCAATGCTGGAATAGAGCGGCATCACCATAAACGGTAGCAGGATGTAAACGAGGCCGATAATCACCGCGCTGGGGGTAAACATGATGCGAATGGGTGTATCGATAACCCCGAGCCATAACAGAAACTCGTTGAGATAGCCTTTGGTACTGAGGAAAATTTTGAGTCCGTAGATGCGAATAAGTGAATTGGTCCAGAACGGAACAATCAGCAGGAACAGCAGCAGCGGGCGCACTTTTTCCGGCAGTTTCACCAAAAACCAGGCAAACGGGTAGCCGAGTACCAGACAGGCGAGCGTGGCAATCAGCGCCATATTGAGGGAGTGAACTAGCACCTCAAAATAGAGCGGATCGAGCAGGCGCGTATAGTTCTCCAGCGTAAAGACCATTTTGACGAAATTGGCATCGTCGCGGGTCAAAAAGCTGGTACCGATGATCATCAGGTTGGGCAGAAAGACAAATAACACAAGCCAACCGACAATGGTGACGATCACCACACTCTGGAATTTACTTGTGTTCTTCATCAGCCAGTACGACCTCCCAGCTTTCTACCCAGTTAATCGCCATTTTCTGGTCGAGAGAGTGGTCAAAGTCAGGATCGTCTTCATTGAAGAATTCGCTGACCATCACCATCTTGCCATTTTCCAGTTCCACAACCGACTCCAGCGTCATGCCTTTGTAGTTGCGTTCGCGCACGTAGCCGATCAGGCCTTCGATATGATTATCATCGTTGATTTCATCTACGCGCAAATCTTCAGGACGTAACAGGACGTGCAGCTTTTGTCCGGGAACCACCGCGAAGTTGACATAAATATTGCACTCGCGGCCTTCAACGTTAGCACGAACACGCTGTTCATCCAGACGTTCAATCACTGTGGCGTTAAACATATTGATCTCGCCGATAAACCCGGCGACGAACAGATTCTTGGGCTCTTCGTAGATTTCGCGCGGTGTACCGTCCTGCTCAATCTTACCATCGCGCATCACCACGATGCGGTCAGACATTGTCAGCGCTTCTTCCTGATCGTGTGTGACAAAGACAAAAGTGATACCAAGCTTACGCTGCAGAGCTTTCAGTTCATTCTGCATCTGCTTACGCAGTTTGTAGTCCAGCGCAGAGAGGGATTCATCTAACAAGAGTAAGCGGGGTTTGTTGACCACAGCTCGGGCAATCGCTACGCGCTGCTGCTGGCCGCCGGAAAGTTGATGCGGTTTTCGCTGGGCGAACTCTTCCAGTTGCACCATGCGCAGGGCTTCGGTAACGCGGGGAGAAATGTCGGCTGCGGGAGTTTTTTGCATGCGTAAACCAAAGGCCACATTCTCAAATACGGTCATGTGGGGGAATAACGCATAGCTTTGGAAGACGGTATTCACGTAGCGGTTTTCCGCTGGAACGTGAGTAATGTCCTCGTTGTCCAACATAATATGACCGGAATCAACCGTTTCCAGACCGGCAATCAGGCGAAGAACGGTTGTTTTACCGCAGCCAGAGGGGCCAAGCAGCGTAAGAAACTCGCCATTATTGATGGTCAAATCCAGGCTGGAAATCACCTCTTTGCCATCGAAACTTTTGCGAATTCCCGCTAATTGCACCAGTGGAGAAAGCGAACGCGGTTGTTTATTCAATTTTTTACTCTGTCCCATGTAAACGCAACGGATGGCTGACCGATGCGGGGTTTGTGGTTAACCACCTTGATGACTCTTAATGAGGGCCGTTATTCTACGGCAAACCATTGTAATCGCCAATCCTTGTTGCGAATTACTGACTTAGCCCTATAGTCAGAGGGGATGTCAGGGCGAAATATTCTCACTTGCGGGGATAAAAGTGACCTGACGCAATATTTGTCTTTTGTTGCTTATTGATAATGTTGTCACAAAAAGTGAGGGTGACTGCATGGATAAACTACTTGAGCGTTTTTTACACTACGTGTCGCTGGACACCCAATCAAAATCGGGCGTGCGGCAGGTACCCAGCACCGAAGGACAGTGGAAATTATTACAACTGCTCAAACAACAGCTCGAAGAGATGGGGCTGGTTAATATTTCACTGAGCGATAAAGGCACGCTGATGGCAACGTTACCCGCTAACGTTGCTGGCAATATTCCTGCGATCGGCTTTATTTCCCATGTGGATACCTCACCGGATTTCAGTGGTAAAAATGTCAATCCGCAAATTGTTGAAAACTATCGCGGTGGCGATATTGCGTTAGGCATTGGTGATGAAGTTTTATCGCCAGTGATGTTCCCGGTGCTGCATCAACTTCTGGGTCAGACGCTGATCACCACAGACGGTAAAACGTTGCTGGGCGCGGATGATAAAGCAGGCGTGGCGGAAATCATGACCGCACTGGCTGTGCTTATCCAAAAAGATATTCCGCACGGTGATATCCGCGTGGCCTTTACGCCGGACGAAGAGGTGGGTAAAGGGGCGAAGCATTTTGACGTTGCGGCATTCAATGCGCAGTGGGCCTATACCGTTGACGGTGGTGGCGTAGGTGAGTTGGAGTTTGAAAACTTCAACGCCGCGTCGGTTAATATTAAAATTGTTGGCAACAATGTGCATCCCGGCACCGCAAAAGGAGTGATGGTGAATGCGCTGTCGCTGGCGGCGCGTATTCATGCAGAGGTTCCGGCAGATGAAAGCCCGGAAAAGACGGAAGGCTACGAAGGCTTTTATCATCTGGCGAGCATGAAAGGGACGGTCGATCGGGCGGATATGCACTACATTATTCGTGATTTTGACCGTAAGCAGTTTGAAGCGCGTAAACGCAAGATCATGGATATCGCCAAGAAGGTCGGTAAAGGGTTACACCCCGACTGCTATATCGAACTGGTGATTGAAGACAGTTACTACAATATGCGCGAAAAAGTGATTGAGCATCCGCACGTACTGGATATCGCCCAGCAGGCGATGCGCGATTGCGATATTGAGCCGGTGCTGAAACCGATCCGTGGCGGCACTGACGGCGCGCAGCTGTCGTTTATGGGATTACCGTGTCCGAATCTGTTCACCGGCGGCTACAACTATCATGGTAAACATGAGTTTGTAACCCTGGAAGGAATGGAAAAAGCGGTACAAGTGATTGTGCGTATTGCTGAACTGGCCGCGCAACAAAAATGAAGTATGTGTAGTTGCCGGATGGCGCTTCGCTTATCCGGCCTACATTATTACACTCCAGTAGGCCTGATAAGACGCGTAGCGTCGCATCAGGCACACTTCGCATTATCCTTCGAAGAACCAGTACCCGCTGTTGACCAGCGCGGCAAGCATGGCAAGGAAAGAAGGATCTTCCAGCGCATCCTCAAAGTTCTCAGCCGTCAACACAATATGACTGGCCAGCGCTTCCAGGGCAGGACGATGCGGTGAATCAATTTTCTCACCGTTAGCGTAGACGTCGTCGCCAATACGCAATACACGCAATCCGCCCAGACGCACTAACACGTCACCTTGCTTCAGGGCATCGTAAATTTCGTCTGGCTGATACGGTGGCTCCGGCGGGGCAATATCCAGTTCATGACGAGACTGAGAAATAAACTCGCCAAACCACTGCTGGAAATGTTCTGGTTGATTAATCAGCCCGAGCATCATTTCGCGCAGCTTATCCATCTCCTGCGGCAGAACGTCGGCCGGATGATCGCGCGGCGGCAGGTCCGGATCGCTGTAATAGGTGCTACCCAGTTCGCGTTGCAAAACGTAATCGGCGAACCCGCTGATCAGCTCGCGAGTGTTTGGCGCACGGAAACCGACCGAATAGTTCATCGCGTTTTCCAGCGCATAACCTTCGTGCGGGAATCCCGGTGGAATGTACAGGATATCGCCGGGTTCCAGCTCTTCATCGATAATAGCTTCGAACGGGTCGACCTGAAGGAGATCCGGGTGAGGGCAGTGTTGTTTCAACTGCAGTTTTTCACCTACGCGCCAGCGACGACGACCTGTTCCCTGAATGATAAATACATCGTACTGATCCAGGTGCGGGCCAACGCCGCCGCCGGGGACAGAGAAAGAAATCATCAGGTCGTCGATGCGCCAGTCCGGTAATTCACGGAACGGGCGCATCAGCGCGGCAGTTGGCTCGTGCCAGTGGTTGACCGCCTGCACCAGCAAAGACCAGTTGTTCTCGCCAAGATGGTCGTAGCTTTCGAAGGGACCGTGGCTAACCTGCCATTTTCCGTCCTGGTGGCTGACGAGTCGGCTGTCGACTTCGCTTTCCATTGCCAGTCCAGCCAGTTCGTCAGGAGAGAGAGGATCAATAAAATTGTTAAACCCGCGTTTTAAGACCACCGGGCGTTTCTGCCAGTGGCGTTCAAGAAAATCGGGCCAGTTAAGTGTGAGTTGGTATTCCATAATGAGCATCCCGCAGGCTGGTATCTGCAACCGATTATAACGGATACTTAACCTCAAGCGTGAAGTCAGTACATATTTATTACATGCGACGATTACTCGTCTTTCTGGCCCGGCTGCTGGCGGCCAAAAATAACTTCCATGCGCGCGCCACCCAGCAGGCTATCACCGGCAATAATCTGCCCGTCATACTGTTCGGTGATTTCTCGCGCCACCGCCAGACCGACGCCTTGTCCTGGACGTAGCGTATCTACGCGCTGTCCACGGTCAAACACTACTTCCCGTTTGCTTTGCGGAATACCAGGACCATCATCTTCAACCAGAATATGCAGCTGATCCTCAGACAGTTGCGCTGAAATCTCGACAAACTCCAGACAATATTTACAGGCGTTATCCAGTACGTTGCCCAACACCTCGACAAAATCATTCTGTTCGCCCACAAAGCTGATTTCAGGTGAGATATCGAGATTAATGTTGACGCCTTTACGCTGATACACCTTATTCAGTGCCGAGGTCAGTTTATCCAGCAACGGCGCGATCGGGTGCAGTTCGCGGCTGAGCAGGGCACTGCTGCCACGCATGCTGGCGCGATGCAGGTAATAGCCTATCTGTTGGGAAATACGGCTGATTTGTTCCAGCATGATAGGCTCTGCGTCGCTGACGCTCATCTTTTCATTACGCATTGAGCGCAGAGTACTCTGCAATACCGCCAGTGGTGTTTTCAGACTATGGGTGAGGTCTGTTAACGTGGTGCGGTATTTGTCATAACGCTCACGTTCGCTTTTTAACAGCCGATTGAGATTACGAACCAGGCTGGTCAATTCGCGTGTGGTGGCGGGGTTTAGCATCTCACGATGATGTTCCTCAAGCTCACGGACTTCACGCGCCAGCGATTCAATCGGCCGCAGGCTCCACCACGCGGCCACCCATAACAGCGGAATGACCAGCAACAGATTGGCGACCAGCACATAAATAAACCAGCTCCAGACCATATACGAGCGCTTTAGCTCTATTGGAATGGTATCGACAACCACAATGGTCAGTTGCGGCATTCTGGCAGTAGCAGGGTAGACGTTTACCGCCACGGAGTGGGTCATTTCGGCGTCGTCGTCATCTTCTCTGACTTCTTTTAACTGCTGCTGCGCGGAGTGATCTTCGCCCAGTAGGGTGCTGGTAGCGTCTACGTTGGCTTCAATCTCATGAAATCCGTTGGTTTTTAGCCAGTCCGGTTGGATACTTTTCGTCAGCCAGGGAACATTGCGCTGCGCCCACAGAAGTTCACCCGCTTCATTGTAAATCAGCGACATTGTTGGGCTTTGCATGTCGAGGTTCTCGGGCAGCTCGATGTTAATCTTGCCGTTTTCCCATTTCGCCAGGGTATAAAACAGATTACTTTCGCCCCGCAGCAGGCGGAACGTTGTCTTATCAAAACTGACGCTGTAGCCCACCAGGGCAACCATGCCGTAGGCCAGCGACAGCACCAACACCACGCCCGCGGTGGCCAGTAAAAAGCGTAACCGCAGCGATAACGGGAAAAAATGACGCAATAGTTTATTCATTAGCGCAGTTCGAAAAGATAGCCTTGTCCACGTACGGTAGTGATCACCTCATGCGGATATTGCGCCTGAATTTTTTTACGTAGACGCCCCATCAGGACATCAATAGTGTGACTTTCGCGCAGCTCGGCATCCGGATAAAGCTGCAACATGAGCGAATCTTTACTGACCACTTTGCCATTATTACGGATGAGAGTTTCCATAATGGTATATTCAAACGCCGTGAGCTTGATAACCTCATCATTGACGGATAACTCGCGTCGGGAGAGGTCCACCTGAAAAGGCGGAAGGGAGATAATTTGCGATGCCAGACCGCTGTTTCGACGCATCAGTGCCTGCATGCGTGCAGCCACTTCTTCGATGTGAAATGGTTTGGTGACATAATCGTCAGCGCCTGCACTGAGGACTTCCACTTTGTCCTGCCAGCCTTCGCGCGCGGTTAATACCAGAATTGGCAGCGAAACCTCATTACTGCGCCAGCGGCGGATTAGCGACAAACCATCTTCATCGGGGAGCCCTAAATCAACGATCGCGATATCCGGCAGATGCTCATTCAGATAATAGTCCGCTTCCTTCGCATCTTCTGCATCATCCACCTGATGCCCTAAATCCTGTAACTGAACCTTGAGGTGGTGGCGTAATAAAGCATTATCCTCGACAACCAGTACGCGCATCATCGTTTCTCCCTAAAATAATGGTATGAATAGTTTAACGCTGATTATGTGGATTGAAAGCAGCGCTATGAAATTAAATAACTTTTCTCATGCTCCCCTGCCCGTGGGGGCGTCCTGGGGGCAGTGCTGTTGGCATCTGATTGTTCAGCATGTTGACCTGATCCTGGTTCATGTCGCCAATCCACTTGGAGTAAACCTCGTACACCATGCGTGCATCTTCATGTCCCATCTGACTCGCTATGAATGACGGGTTCGCTCCGGCCATCAACGTCCAGCATGCGTAGGTATGCCGTGACTGATAAGGATTCCTTTCGCGGATATTTGCAAGTTTAGTGCCTCGCTTCCAGCCATAGGCAATCGAGTTCTTGGAGAAGTAACTGCCTTTTTTTGACGAATATGCTGTCGGTGAAAAAACGTAGCGAAGAGATTGCTGCTCAGTTTTTCCGATCTCCCGATAGTGAAATCGAATTTCTTGCTTCGGATTAGCGCCGGTGACTTCGTATTGTTCCTTCAGTGCATCCAGAGCAGGTTTAAGCAACGTTATCGTCCTTATTCCGGCATCTGTCTTAGGGGATACAAATACTCGCTTATTCGTCAAACTTCTGGATACGTGGATTTCACCTTTTACCAAATCAATGTCTTCCCATGCCAGGGCGCATATCTCGCCCGGCCTCATCCCCGTATGAACGGCAACAATGATGATTAATGCCTGGCTACGGGGAAGGGCGGCTATCAGTGCCTGGTACTCATGAAGTAAAAGTGGGTCGGGATCATTTTTAGATAACTTGAGTCGCGACACTCCTTCATAAGGAGCATGCAATATAAACTGGCTTCGGTTTGCGAGCTTAAGCATTTCTGATAAAACTGCCATCTGTTTATTGACTGTTGAGGGCGCGCGGCCCTGCCTGGCCAGATTCGGCATTGCCGGGTTAATAATTGTCCCGGTTAATAACTCCTTTCGGTAATGCAAAATGTCGGCATGCTCAATATCTACCAGACGGGTATTTTCTCCGATTACACGCAGTAACGTATTTACGACCAAAGTAAGCGATAGCAGTGTTGCACCAGATACCTCTAAGGCTTTGGCGTCTGTAAAAAAATTACTTAGCTCTTTAAACGTGGTGATTTTTTTGGTTGTGATGAACTTCTTAAGCGCTTTGGATTCCGGGAAACGTTCCGCATAGTCGAACTTACCGAGCTGTATTTCGCTTGTTATGAGCGCGCGAAGATTGCCTGAATACACCTAAAACCATATGGGATGGGTATGGGTGGACTGGAATGCCCTTATGATCATTACCGAGTAAATCATCACGGAGAGTTCGCCAATTGAGGAAAGGTGACACGGATTTACAGATCAACAACCCCTGGCGTTATAACAACGCAGGGGTTGAATATTTTACTGCATACTTTCCAGGTCTTTTGCTATATCGCGATGGCGTCCCTGGTCGGCAATCTCACGCCCCTGGCGAGCCGGCGCTTTAAGAGCCTTTTCCAGATAGCGTTTCCCTTCGCCAGTCTTTTTCTCTTTCAGCAAAAAGTCACCATAAAAATAGTTTGGATCGATGCCATCAGGATTGATCGCCAGTGCTTTTTTCAGCATTTCTTCGGCTTTGTTTTTATCACCAAACCCAATCGGCCAGCCGGGAACCTGATAATATAGCGCCCCAAGGCTGGTCCAGGCTGATCCTTGTAAAGCATTGGGGTCGATGCTGATCGCTTTTTCCAGATCGCTACGGGCCTGTTTGACCAGACTCAATGCACCCAGCCCTCCTTTAGCCCCCGCCCAGCTACTGTCGATAATCGCCGACCAAATAAGCAATGCTGCGTCAGCATTATTTTTTGCCTGACTCGCACTATGGGCCCGCTGACTTAGTGTGGTAAAGCAGCTCTCTTTTTTTGCTTCAAGGGTCTGATACTGACAAACGGACCAGTCGTGCTGGAGGTTTTCCAGCGTGGTAGTCGCCATGGCAGAGGCGGGAAAAGCTGCTGTCAGGAGCAACGTTTTCATAATTTTCATTTGTCTTCACCTTTGAATGTGCCCTGGGTATAGGACTGGATCACTGCTAATTTTTTACCCAGCGCTTTGTCTACCATACCGGGAAACCAGGCATTGATTTTAACGAACAAACGTTCCATCGCGCCGAAGCGGTAGCGTTTCTGCTCTGTCTCAAGGAGATGTACCAGACGTACGGCGACAAATTGTGGGGAGTCACTGCTGTTGCCCAGTTTGCGGTTAAGCGCGTAAACCTCGTCACTGTTGAGCGCCGTTTCGGTAGCACGCGGCGCGGCATACAGTACGCTGATACCATTCCCCTTTAATTCGCGCCCCAGCGCTTCCGACAAACGGTGCGTGGCCGCTTTGGTGGCGCTATACACGCTCCAGGCAGGGTGGCCAATCTCACCAAATATCGAACCAATGTTTAGGATGATGCCCTGTGGATTAAACTTATCCAGCATGGCGCGGGTCAACAGAGTGGGGATTTCGATATTGGTTCTAATCTGTTCCCGAATATCGTCAAAAGACTGTTGTTCAAACAGTGCAAAACGGCTGGTTCCGGCATTGTTGATCAGGATATCCAGTTTGTTCTCATCTTTGAATCTGCTGGCCAGCGCGACGATTTCGTCATCGGTATAACTGCTCATTAGCACAATATGATGCCGTTCCGGATAGGGAAGCATCTCTTTCAGAAGCGTCATCGCCTGTGCATTTCGTCCAACCAGGCAGAGTCTGGCTCCTTTGTGCGCCAGCCTTTGCGCCAGCTCTTGTCCGATACCACCGCTGGCGCCAGTCAGCAGAACGGTTTTATCATGCAGGTTCATACGTGGTCTGCCCCAGTTGGTTAAGCATCTCTGTGTACAGGTGATAGACGCGACGAGCGGCATAGATAATGGCTGCCTGATCGGCCTCGTCAGTCACGGTATCCATAAGTGAGGCGAAAAATTTAAGATGTCCTTGATCAAGTTCACCGTGTGAACGCAGGTAGGTTGTCGCCTGTTCTGGCAACCCCAGTGTCCGTTCCACCTGGGCTGCAATCGCGGTAGCAATAGATACGCTGGTTCCCTCCAGAACCTGTACCATGCCAAAAATACTCATAGGGTTGACCCGTTCAATGCGGTAGTAGAGCCAGGCCACCATCATTTCTATCGGTATCCCTGGGGTGCCATTGCGAACGCTTTCCGCATCACCGCCGCAAGCCTGAATATCGTTCAGGATCCATTCCTGATGCCCGTACTCTTCGTCAATATATTCAGCAATTGCGCCCCGAATGGCTTCATGTGAGGCTGGCAAACGGCTGCCAGCACTCATCAACAGGGGGACGGTATGGCTGACGTGATAGTAAGCCTGTGTCAGAAAAGCGATATACAGGTCGCGCGAGATGTCACCAGTCTGGCAGCGCGCGATGACAGGCGAGGAGAGTAAACTCCGGCGTTCGGCCTCAGTCTGTTGTTGTAATTTGTTATAAAAGCTCATGATGACTCCTCTTCACTACAGGTGAGAATGTGTTGCCAGAGGGATTGCCGGATGAGTTCCCGGCGTGGGCGGCCATTTGCAGTGAGCATGCCAGGCTCTGATATAGCTGAAGTGAATAACAGGCGATGGAACTGCGCATAATCAGGCAGGCGAGCTGAAAGGGCCAGCAGCTGCTCGCGGGCCTGCATCTGTTGCCCGTCGAAGACATCGACGAGTGCAACGTTATGCCTTAAGCCTTCTCCAAAAATCACTATCCGGCGTACAGCTGGACAGGTCATGGCCTCTGCCTCAGGCCATTCAGGTGAAAAATTACGACCAAAAGCGTTTATCTGGACATTCTTCAGGCGCCCCTGAATACGAACAAACCCGTGTTCATCAACACTGCCAAGATCGCCGGTGGCAACTGTTGGGGAGGCTGGTGCGGATCCCAGATATCCCAAAGCGTTAGCCGGGCTGGTGACACACAATTGTTGCTGGTCATCAACATTGATCTGGATACCTGGCAATGGCCGACCGACGCTGTTCTCTTTTATAGCGTCGGG
Source organism: Citrobacter freundii ATCC 8090 = MTCC 1658 = NBRC 12681 (assembly GCF_011064845.1). Taxonomy (NCBI): domain Bacteria; kingdom Pseudomonadati; phylum Pseudomonadota; class Gammaproteobacteria; order Enterobacterales; family Enterobacteriaceae; genus Citrobacter; species Citrobacter freundii. The sequence continues at coordinate 2,039,612 of NZ_CP049015.1, forward strand.
CAGATTGAGGGCAACGACAGAGCCACATTCTGAGAGACCGTATCCTTCATATACAGGTAAGCCACTCGTTATCGCCATTGTCAGCAATGAAGCCGGAACCTTGCCACCGCCTGCGGCGACAAACCGTAAAGATTGCGTACTGCCTGGTACCTGCTTGTGTAGATGCAGTAACACACGTAGCAACTCTGGTACCAGCACCAGACTTTGTGGGCACCAGGTGGTCAGCGCCTGAAGAAACTGGGCTGGATTAAAGCGGCTGGAACCTTCAAACCCAATCCGGGAGGGTGGGAGAATCACCGTCTCAGCGCCAAGTAGCAGAGGGATGTAAACGCCGCACAGATTTTCCAGCAGAATACTGAGGGGCAGTGTCACCAGGTGTTTTTCCAGTTTCAGGGGGTGCAATGCGGCCGCTAACGTTTGAGCCATCCATACCATACCATCCAGACTCAGACAGACGCCTTTTGGCTCTCCGGTTGTACCGGAGGTATACGTTATCTTTGCCGTTCCTGCCGGCAGAGTCACGGGGTCCTCTACTGCACGGATTTGCAGTCTCCCCAGTACAAAATCGTGTTCCTGCCAATCCGCCAGGATTTCTCCACCGATTTGTGCATCCACAGAGGCTGATGATCGTACCCAGGCTTTCTGTTGCCTGCTGAAAAAGGAGGGGACAGGGATGATCACCACTCCCCTTATCAGGCATGCGAGATCGATGATGGCCCATTCAGGGCTGTTATCCATTTCAAGTGCCAGCCGTTTTACCTTGAGGGCAGATAATTGTTCGGCCACTGCTTTAACGGCATCATGGTATTGCTGCCAGCTCCACGAGCGAGAATCGCCCTGCAGGGCGATGGCATTTGGCTGAAGCGCAGCCTGTTTCTCAAGCGTGTTCAGAAGCATAAGATCCTCCGGAAGGGGTTATCCAGGGAGCAGAAGGCGGATCAGCAAACATTCCCAGCAACAGGCTGGTCTGACTCAGTGTGGTTTGCCCACCATGTAACTCCCCCGCCATAATTTGCGGGTCATGTTCGTAATAGCTCCCCCATTCACGCGCAGCTTCGCCAAGCCTTGTCGAGTCAGCGGGCATCAATGTGACTGGTTGCAGATTCAGGCGGAAAAAGGTATTGCGTATTTTTTTAGTTCCGGTAAAGACAATCCACGAATAGCAGTATTGATTGAGAAGCAGGCATAGAGCCGCATACATTATTCGGGCGCTTGCCCCATCGCTCGCGGCAAAATTACCAATTTCAACAATCGAGTCGCGTGAAACGGGATGTGACAATCGTGCAGACAGCACGACTTCAACCGGGACATCAAGATAGTGTTCGAGGTATATCTTGCCCATTGAGGCCGGCTGGACGCCACAGGCTGCTTTTAATTCTCCGTTGGCATCGAACATTCCAAGTAACCATGGCATGCAGCGAGGAAGAGAAGCATGATAAAACTGAGAATAACTTTCACGAATAAACTCTGAAATATCATTTTGCTCACGTTCACCTGGAAGCCAGCGCAACGTATAAGGAGATAAGATTCGCATAGTAAGACCTCTTTTAGCGTCTTATCAGTATGGCGAGTCAACATTATGTCAACATTAAGTTGAGCATGAGCCAGGTAATTTAAATCCAATGTCGCGACAAAATGTGTAGGACCCGAAAAAACGGAATATCTGATGTGTAAATACATTACGTAAAAAAATTAATAAGTTGCGCTCTTAAATCGTTGATCATTTCTGCTTACAGGGGTGCTGTATAAAAAACAGTGTATACATCGGAGGTAATTATGAGAGTTGAATTAGCCATTGATCGCACTAAAGAACTACCAAAAGGCGCGATACCAATTCTCCAGGATTACAGCAGGCATTCACTGAGTGCCTGCTGTAATGTTAAACATTAAAATTTGTATTTATTTCTTATCGTTACAGTCAGGGATCATTCTCAAAAGAGTATTATCTTTCTGGACGTAGTGATGAAATAACGCTGCACCTGCATGCGCTGCGATTAAAAAGTATCCGACGTTTGCCAGTGTTTCGTGAATATCTTTAATAAGTGATTTTGTTTCCCCGTCAGGAGTAACGAAAGGTGAAATGTTAAAACTTAAGAAGCTCCAGTCCTTCCCACCGTAAGCCATAATTGCAATACCTAATAATGGCAGAGCCAAAAAAGAAATGTATAGCAGGATATGCATTATTTTAGCAGCCATCATCTGCCAGGTCGGTGGGGGCGGAGTGATGGCTGGGTCATGAAACTTATGTTTAATAATTAATCGTATTATCATTAAAAACCAGACAAATACCCCGGCATTGTAATGTGTTTCTTTCATGAGCAGGTAGGTGTTGCTGCCTTTAGGAAACCAGCCGCGTAGCTCCATAGCTGCATAGGTTATCGCTATTAACATCAGAGCCAGCCAGTGTAAGCGAATCTGAAGTTTTGAGAATTTCATCATTATTGTTTCCTCAAAGGGTGTGTTGCATCGACCATAAAGTATGAAGCTTAACAAATCCTTATTTTCGTTGAGAGATTAAGAAATTGTTATTCCAATGACCGCACGTGAATGTTTTGATAATTATTATCACTTACGGGTCCTTTCCGGCAGTCCGGGCTGTTTCTTGTTGCCTTCATTTTTCCATTCGTAGCAACCATCAGCAAAGAAAATTGCGCGGCCATGCTGCCAGAGTGGTTTAAACATTCTGCGGGTGGCTACAGTTTCAGATCGTGCATAAATTAGTAGCAGCTTAGACCACCATAGATTGTTACTTTTTTGGGGCAAATTTGGGGGGGGGGAAGGGATAATGTAGCGGGTGATAAAAAGCCGGAATCGCTTACGCTTATCCGGCTTCTGTTCAGCATCTGGGGAGTTGCTGATTACTTCAGTTCATCAACCATAGTGATGGCGCGACCAATATAATTGGCAGGCGTCATTGCTTTCAGGCGAGTTTTCTCTTCTTCCGGCAGTGCCAGACCATCGATAAACTGTTTCATACCTTCGGCGTCAACGCGCTTGCCGCGGGTCAGTTCTTTCAACTTCTCGTACGGCTTCTCAATACCGTAGCGACGCATCACGGTCTGAATCGGCTCTGCCAGAACTTCCCAGTTATGATCCAGTTCATCCAGCAGATGATCGCGGTTCACTTCCAGTTTGCTCACGCCCTTCAGCGTGGACTGATAGGCGATCAACGCATAGCCAATACCTACGCCCAGGTTACGCAGAACGGTAGAATCAGTCAGGTCACGCTGCCAGCGGGAGACCGGCAGTTTGCTCGCCAGGTGCTGCAGAACCGCGTTAGATAGGCCCAGGTTACCCTCGGAGTTTTCGAAATCGATGGGGTTAACTTTATGCGGCATGGTGGAAGAGCCGATTTCACCCGCGATAGTTTTCTGTTTGAAATGGTTCAGTGCCACGTAGCCCCAGACATCACGGTCAAAGTCGATCAGGATGGTGTTGAAACGGGCGATGCAGTCGAACAGCTCGGCAATGTAGTCGTGCGGCTCAATCTGCGTGGTGTACGGGTTCCACTGGATGCCCAGCGAGGTGACAAATTCTTCGCTGAACTGATGCCAGTCAACTTCCGGGTAAGCGGCGATATGGGCGTTATAGTTACCGACTGCACCGTTGATCTTACCAAGAATTTCAACCTGATTGAGTTGGCGATACTGACGCTCCATACGGTAGGCCACGTTAGCCATTTCTTTGCCCAGCGTAGACGGAGTGGCTGGCTGACCGTGGGTACGGGAGAGCAGAGGAATATCGCGATACTGTACAGACAGATCTTTCACCGCGTCGATAAGCTGGCGCCAGTACGGCAGAACCACTTCGTCGCGTGCGGTTTTCAGCATCAGCGCGTGAGACAGGTTGTTGATGTCTTCTGAGGTACACGCAAAGTGGATAAATTCGGAAACGGCGTGCAGTTCCGGGATATCCGCTACTTTCTCTTTCAGGAAATACTCAACTGCCTTCACATCATGGTTGGTCGTACGTTCAATGGTTTTGATGCGCGCAGCATCTTCTTCATTGAAGTTAGCGACAATCGCATCAAGGAAACCGATTGCGTCGGCAGCAAAAGCAGGAACTTCCTTGATCGCTGCGTGCGCGGCCAGTTTTTGCAGCCAGCGTACTTCAACCTGTACGCGGAATTTCAGCAAACCGTATTCGCTGAAAATCCCGCGCAGCGCGCTGACTTTATCGCCGTAGCGTCCATCGACAGGGGAAACGGCGGTCAGTGAGGATAATTCCATAGATCACAACTCCGGGGTTAAATGAGCAAGAATTTGTTTTGCCTGAGTCGTCAGGCGATTACGAGAAAACATGAGTTGCAGACGGCCTCCACCAACCTGATGCCAGAGCACGGCAGCACGGATGCCAGCCAGCAGCGAAGCGCGTACTTTAGCCTGTACCTGTGGGCTCTGAAGGATGGCCGGGGAACCCGTGACCTGAATACGCGGGCCGAGTGGGCTGATGACGTCAACATAAATGCCAGCCATCGCACTCATCAACGTTTCTGACTGCAAATCAAAATGGTCCAGCTGGCGCTGCAAGCCGCTGATACGGTCTCCCAGCGTGTCCATAGCGCCCTTGGCCGCTGACAGCTTACGCTCCAGCACCATCAGGCTTAGCGTGTAACGAGTGAGTTCAGCGTTCAGTCCCTGGCGACTGCTGGCGTTCAGTACGCCGAGCATTGTTTCCAGCCCCAAACGCAGGTTGGCCTCGCTGCCGCCAAACACGCCCAGCGTAGAGCTGGGATTCATGTCGATGACACTGTTCAGTGAAACGTGTAATGCATCGGCATCACAATGCCCCTGGTGCGCCAGTTCCTGCACCAGGCGTGCCGACTGGCAAATGCCTGCCAGGGCGAGGGTGATGTCATAATAATTCTTTGCCACGTTCACTGCTTCCTTGTATCAAATGTGTAAGTAATTATACCGGCAGAGGCAATCGTTGTTCGATAATGCCGCCGCCGAGGCACACTTCGCCATTGTAAAAGACAGCCGACTGACCCGGCGTAACCGCCGCGACTGGCTCGTCGAAAATGACTTCTATACGCTCAGCATCCAGTGCCTTAACGGTGCACGGAATGTCGGTCTGACGATAGCGGGTTTTCACCGTACAGCGCATGGTACCAGTGAACGGTTCGCGATCGACCCAATGCAGCTGTTGCGCCACCAGGCCAACAGACATCAGACGTGGATGTTCATGACCCTGAGCGACAACCAGAATGTTGTTCTCTACGTCTTTATCCACTACATACCATGGATCTTCTGTCCCTTCTTTCGTTCCGCCAATACCCAGACCTTTACGCTGACCCAGAGTGTGGTACATCAGCCCCTGATGCTGGCCAATCTCTTCACCATCAACGGTGATGATTTTGCCTGGCTGAGCCGGCAGGTAGCGACCAAGAAATTCGCGGAACTTACGTTCGCCAATGAAGCAGATGCCGGTGGAGTCTTTTTTCTTGGCCGTAATCAGACCAAGGTCTTCGGCAATTTTACGCACCTGCGGTTTTTCCAGTTCACCGACCGGGAACAGGCTTTGCGCGATTTGCTCATGGCCGAGCGTATAGAGGAAATAACTTTGGTCTTTATTACCATCGAGCCCACGCAGCAGGCGACTTTTGCCGTCGACATCTGCGCGACGCACATAGTGACCGGTGGCGATGTAATCGGCACCTAAATCTTCGGCGGCAAACTCAAGGAAGGCTTTAAACTTAATTTCTTTATTACACAGAATATCCGGGTTCGGCGTACGGCCCGCTTTGTACTCTTCAAGGAACAGTTCAAAGACGTTGTCCCAGTATTCTGCGGCAAAGTTGACGGTATGCAGTTCAATGCCGAGTTTGTCACAGACAGCCTGTGCATCCGCAAGGTCGGCTGCCGCTGTGCAGTATTCCTCGCCATCGTCCTCTTCCCAGTTCTTCATGAACAGGCCTTCTACCTGATAGCCCTGTTGTTGTAACAGCCAGGCAGAAACGGAGGAATCGACACCGCCGGACATGCCGACGATCACTTTTTTTGGGCTTTCAGACATAGGAATACTCACAACATTGAACTTCAAGGCGGCATATTCTAGCACGCAGCCCTTTACTTGACACCCTCTGTAAACGGCCAGTTAAATTCACCGATCATGGCCAGCGGGTAGCGCTGGCCGCTCTGATAACAGCGAATACTCTCTGCAACCAACGGCGAACGCAGGTTTGGCGCAGAGAAAATCTCTTCTGCGCTGACCCAACGACAGCAATCAATATCGCTGTCATGGGGTTCAGTAGCGCACATATTGGCAAGTTCGATAGAGAAAAGAAAACGCAAGAAGGGCGTTCTGTCCGGTGCAATCCATTGATGCATACGAACAAAATGCTGTGGCTGTGCTTTAATGCCCGTTTCTTCCCATAGTTCGCGTGCTGCGGCTTGCACCAGCGTTTCGTCGGCTTCCAGGTGTCCTGCGGGTTGATTCCACAAGGCCTTGCCATTGATCGTTTCTTCAACGACTAAGAATTTATCTTCTGCATGCACAATGCAGGCAACGGTGACGTGCGGTTTAAACATGTTTCCCCCTTATTCCTCAGCAAAACCTTCGGCAACATCTGGCCAACTAATTTCACCGCTGGTCTTGTCGATACTGATATAAGCCACAGGAGGCGATGTTTGTGGGTCGGCTCCTCCGCGACACAATGCAGTTTGATGATCCTCGCGTACGATAATCTCAATGGCCTTTTTAGCATTCCAGCTTTCATAAAAAATACATTGATAGTCCGGGCGTAGGCTGAGGGTCGCGACTCGTGTAGCTTCGTCTGTCGATAATGGATTGATATCATAGCGGTAGTTATCACCGCTGTTTAAAGACTGGAGTTGTGACTTTTTCAACCAGCCGCGTACGATATGGCGATCGGCGGTGTAATAAACCGCTTCAATAAAGTCATCTTTTGACTGCTCTTGTGTGGAAATAATGTCGCCGGGAACCAAAAAAACGGACTGGCTGCGGCACTGTTCCGTTGGCATGGTATAAAACCAGGCGCGATCGTTGCCTGTAACCTGATAATGATTATCAGCAACGGGGGGCATTCTTTCGCGTTGCGGCATCTCTTTGTGCGCCCATTTCTTACAGGCCGGATTTACGGATAAGGGAGTCGTCAGAGGTACCAGACCTTCAGCCGCGACCCAGCCTGTGGCGAACATGCCTTTGGCATCACGGTATCGAACATAGCGAAAAGTATGAACGGGAGCGTCTGCTGATTGGGCCGATCGCGCTTCTCTTAACACCTCTACCGTATTGCCGTTGACCAGGAAAGCAGGGAGCTGACATTCAACATCTGGTGCGGAGTTGAAGTGTAGTCGGGAGGTTGTTTTTACCTTAGCGGTTTCATAGAGATAATCAGCCGCGCCTGCCGCGATACCTGCTGTCGCTTCACAATTCTGCGCGGCATAACCCAATGGCGATACGGCACACAGAATGAGTGGCGCGATGAGTCGTTTGTCCATTTCTTTCATTCTTCCTTGTTAATGGCGCTGTAAAGGCCTGATGCTAGAGCTCCCGCCACTCGCCGTTGGCGAGATTATCCAGCGTGTAATCCCCCATAGCATAGCGAATGAGACGCAGCGTAGGATATCCAACATGTGCTGTCATACGGCGAACCTGGCGGTTGCGGCCTTCATATAAGGTGACTTTCAGCCAGGTGGTGGGGATATTTTTCCGCTCCCGAATCGGCGGATTTCTCGGCCACAGCCATACGGGTTCCTCTACTACCTCAATGCCTGCGGGTAGCGTGGGGCCATCATTGAGCGTTACTCCGGTACGCAGGGCGTCCAGCGCTTCTGCTGTCGGCTCGCCTTCAACCTGGACGTAATAAATTTTCCCGGTACGCTTACCGGGTTGCGTTAACCGCGCCTGCAGTGCGCCGTCATTGGTCAGCACCAAAAGCCCTTCGCTGTCCCGGTCGAGTCGGCCCGCCGCATAAATTCCCGGCAAGGGAATAAAATCTTTTAACGTGCTTCTGCCAGCCTCGTCAGTAAATTGTGGCAAAACATCGTAGGGTTTATTGAACAAAACCACGCGTTTTGGCTGGTTTTCTTTACGCTGCTTAGTGACTTGTCGTGAGCTGAATCGCTCAACCCGGTGATTTCTAAAAGAAGTTTTTTGCATGGTATTTTCAGATTATATCAATTGCCGCATTATAGCCTAAGAACGAGTGTCTTTCATGGCGGCGAACATTAGGGTAGTATTGACATGCTCATTACAAAACATTAACAAAAAATTGCTCTAACGCATTCGTGCAGCAGGACGCAAACGCACATGCAGCGCGATGACAGACGAGCAGAACCAGAAGCGCTCGAAGGAGAGGTGAATGGAAAGCAAAGTAGTTGTTCCGGCGGAAGGTAAGAAGATCACCCTGCAAAACGGCAAACTCAACGTTCCTGAAAATCCGATTATCCCGTTCATTGAAGGCGACGGTATCGGCGTTGATGTAACCCCACCGATGATCAAAGTTGTCGATGCTGCTGTCGAGAAAGCCTATAAAGGCGAGCGTAAAATCTCCTGGATGGAAATCTACACCGGTGAGAAATCCACTCAGGTTTATGGCCAGGACGTCTGGCTGCCTGCTGAAACCTTAGATCTGATTCGTGAATATCGTGTTGCCATTAAAGGCCCTCTGACCACTCCTGTTGGCGGCGGTATTCGCTCTCTGAACGTAGCTCTGCGTCAGGAACTTGACCTGTATGTCTGCCTGCGTCCGGTGCGTTATTATCAGGGTACACCAAGCCCGGTTAAACACCCTGAACTGACCGATATGGTCATCTTCCGTGAAAACTCCGAAGATATCTACGCGGGTATCGAGTGGAAAGCTGACTCTGCCGATGCTGAGAAAGTGATTAAATTCCTGCGCGAAGAGATGGGTGTGAAGAAAATACGCTTCCCGGAACATTGCGGTATTGGTATCAAACCGTGTTCTGAAGAAGGGACTAAACGTCTGGTACGTGCAGCGATTGAATACGCCATCGCCAACGATCGTGATTCAGTTACCCTGGTACACAAAGGCAACATCATGAAGTTCACCGAAGGCGCGTTCAAAGACTGGGGTTATCAGTTAGCGCGTGAAGAATTTGGTGGCGAACTGATCGATGGCGGTCCATGGGTGAAAATCAAGAACCCGAAAACCGGTAAAGAGATCGTAGTTAAGGATGTTATCGCCGATGCGTTCCTGCAACAGATCCTGCTGCGCCCGGCTGAGTATGACGTGATTGCCTGTATGAACCTGAACGGTGACTACATCTCCGATGCGCTGGCCGCACAGGTTGGAGGTATTGGTATCGCGCCGGGTGCAAACATTGGTGACGAATGCGCACTGTTCGAAGCAACCCACGGTACTGCACCGAAGTATGCAGGTCAGGATAAAGTGAACCCAGGTTCTATCATTCTGTCTGCAGAAATGATGCTGCGCCACATGGGTTGGACCGAAGCGGCTGATTTAATTGTTAAAGGTATGGAAGGCGCTATCAACGCGAAAACCGTAACCTATGACTTCGAACGTCTGATGGACGGCGCTAAGCTGCTGAAATGTTCAGAGTTTGGTGACGCGATCATCGAAAATATGTAATCCACATTCTGGGTTGTATGAGAACGGGAGCCGAGTGGTTCCCGTTTTTTATTATGAGTATCCGAACGGTTATCAAAATTTTATCAAAACAAGTTATCAAAACGAAATCCCGGTGCCTGATGTTTTAGTAAGCGTGTTGCAGCATAAGGTGTTCCTGTCTAACCAAGGAAATGGTCAATAGTCGTTTTCAAAAACAGTGGATAACTTTTAATCAGCACTACAACTTTGTTATGACGATTTCTACATATGTAACCTTCGCGCAATGCGATCTAAGTAAAAAAGAAGCTGACGAAGCATGCATTCAAGTTTGTAAATAGACTGTTTAAAATGATGGAATAGCATTATACTGTTCATGCATACAGATATTGTTGCTGATCAAATTTACATATAACTATTCTGACTCTACATTGATATGATATTGAGATAATGGATAAAAATCTCAGAGAAGTAATAAGTTTTATTCTTTCTCTAACGAAAGTAGAACATTTAATAATGTACATATCTCATAAAAAAGAGCAGTTCCAGGTTGGATATTTAAAAGCGTTAGCTTCATGTGCTGGGTTTGATACTGGAAGATGGGATGTTGATAATGACTGTATAGATGTAACATTAAAAGGTGTCGGATATCCAAAACCAGGTAGACGAAACCCTTGCATCGATATCCAAATGAAGGCTACACAGCGTTTTGAGGAGCAAGGAGATTTTTATCTCTATGATCTAAACGTCAGGAACTATGATCACTTACGTGATGAGTGTGTGTCTTCTCCCCAATACCTTATGGTTTTGCACCTGCCTGAGTTGGTCAGTGACTGGATTAATGAAGCAGGAAGTGGAATTACTCTTAATAATAAATGCTACTGGTTATCATTAAGGGGATTACCAGAGTCTTCGAATTCAGCTACTGTAAGAGTTAAAATACCTAAAGATCAAAAGGTTACAGTTTCATTACTTCAGTATTTGATGGAACAAGCAAGTATTATGGGGCTTAAAGCATGAAGATTGAAAACGAGAAATTCATTGCTACGGCTCATTTTGGGAAATATTTATCTATCAATGGTTGGTCTTTGACAAGTAGTAGGGATAGTGTTTTTAACATATGGGAGTCAGATGACCATCCAGATTATGAGGTATTACAACCACTCAATCCGATAGCCTCAGATTTCAAGAGAAGAGTCCTTGATTTGATTGATGTGTTATCTATAACACAAAGTAAAAGTACGGATAGTATAATTTCTGAGTTAAACGAAGCCAGTGATGACATAATTCGGATTAGGGTTATACATGAGGATGTGGTAGACGGTTCCATACCATTCAATGATGGTGTGGAATTATTCATTAAAACTAAGGAACTTTTAATTTCATCTGCCAGATCACTAATTAAAGCTCAGAAAGGTATTTATGGTGGTAAAGCACCCAAAATAGTTAGTGAGTATTTTGATAGTTTAAAACTATCACAGACTGAAATTGGTAGTTATGTGTTAAAAATTGAATCGCCAATTTTTTTCACCACGAGTGATCAGGAAGACCACTGTTCAATACCCTTTGGTCGGAGTGTGTCAGAACGTGTAGTACATAGCGTTTCTAAGTTAGAACAAGCCGTTAATTTGTTCAAGGATAATAATAATTACAGACACTTTGAAGAGGTTGTTAAATATGGAGTAAATGCATCATTATGCGCTGCAATTATTGGTCTGAGCGGTTCTAATCACAATCGTTCTATTGAGATATCTATTCAGCCTTCTCCCTTTGCAAATATGGAAAATTTGCGCACTAAATCCATAAAAATATGTGCGTCTGACATTCCGTTTATTGAGAGAGCTAGGGGGTATTATTCAAATCAATACTCAATCCCGAATTATACTTTAATCGGGAAAGTTATTAAGTTAGCTAGGGATAATGATTTTGGTCATGGTATCGCAACTATATATGAGCGTAGAAATGGGCGTAATTTTAAAAGGCGAACTGTTGAGTGTTCTCTTGATGAAGTTTCATATAATAAAGCAATCGATGCTCATAGCAGATCCCTATCGATTCATCTTACTGGTATGTTGATAATTTCAGGCAGGAAAACACGTTTGATGAATGCTCGTTTATTAAAGAGAAGCGAGAAACTTATTTTAGATTAACCCGCTTTAGCGGGTTTTATTCTATTTGCGTTACGCTTATAAATAAGCTATCAAGTTTGATTATTACTCAAACCACTTTAATCCAATTTTTTCCGCGATCATCATGATAACGATCAGTTTGCTGTTGTGTTTTATGACCAAGCAGTTTTTGCGTATCTAATCCTTGCTTTTTATAAAGACGTTCAGATAAAGATCGTTGTTCATGGAATGTTGCGGGTGAGCCATCCCCCCAGTCAATCCCTGCTAAATCCCTTGCTTTACTGAAATTCATCGTCAACGTATTGGATTTAACCTGTGCTCCACGTTCAGCCTGTGAAGTCGTACGAAAAAAATGTACAAGGTATGGGCTGACTGCATAGTCACGACAACGAGCAACAACATCGCGCAGGCTCCAGTTGATTTCAATCAAACGCAGGGAAAGAGGAATAGCTATTTTGCTGCCGGTTTTTTCCTGTTCGATATGCAGATGATCATCCCAGATATCGCTAAATTTCATTTTGGATATGTCCCCAAGACGTTGCCCGGTCACAAGGGCAAGCAGCATCGCATTCCCCATATACTGATGTTTCTTATCTGCGATATCGAAAATCTTCTGCCACTCTTCGAGACTAAGGCGTTGCCGGGTAATTTTTCGTCTGGGCTGTTTAGTCGCAAGGGCAGGGTTGTGACCTGGCGGAACTTCGCCGTAGTGCTGGGCCTCTTTGAATACATCGATCAGAACTGAGCGAACAACTTGTGCCATTCTTGGTTGGCCTGCAGATAGATACTCTTCAAGAATTTGAGCAATATCCCTGACATCAACGGAAGATATTAGCTTCATTCCCGCACGTTCTTTGAGAAGTGCAATAGGCTTGGCTTTTTGTTTATATGTATTCTCCTTGATATCACCTGAAGCGAATCTTTCCTCCTGAATTTTCCAGTATCGCTCAAGCCAGGTAATAGTCGTAATTGCTTTACCCTTGCTGGTAGCGATTCGATCGCTAATAGCCAGTACCTGTCTTGAACGCTGCTCAGCAAGCCTTGCGTTTGCCTCAGTAGCAATTGCTCTAGCCTCAGCTTCATCAGTACCCAGGCTATGAAATTTCCCAGTCACAGGGTGCTTGTACCGCCAATAAACTTTATTGACCTTACGACTGTAAAGAGGATAGAGGTTAGGTATTGATACATTATTTTTACGTGGTCTCGCAGCCATCGCTGAGGATCCTTTGCAATTTTAGTGAATCAGATTTCTTGATAACCGGCGCAGCAAGTTCACCAACCAATTCAGCATCCTCCCTAACTCTCCAGAGCCTACCTTGTTTCATTGCAGGTGGAGAAAAGAGATTTTGCTTAGCGTAACGGCGCAATGTCGAGACGCTAGGTGGATTACTTCTGTATTTATCGGTTGCCCACTCTTCAAGAGTTAACATCTGAATCATGCGTTATTCTCCATAGAACCCAGCTGCACCCGGGTTTTAACATCAAAGATTCGTACGGTTCTCCGCTGCCGTGTATACCGCTACTTTCAGCAGATTAAATCAGTTAACTTTTCCTACGACCCACGGCTTAGAAGTCCGTTGCTCTCTTTAAGCTAACATCGCAACTGGAAGCGCGCTCCGGTAGTTTTGGATTAACGACTGACCATAAAGGTTAAGGGACAGAACGCGCTTTCATGTTGAGCCCTTAAAAAGGCTGGCGGTTACCGGACAAACGGGAAAACACCGGACCGCCAGAACAGGGATGTAATTCTTATTGCTTTGGCCTGCTTTTAACCACATCAGGCGCGGTGGATCCTGCTATTCCCCAACAACAAGGATTCGGTTAATCTGGATATCTTCTAAAAAATAGATATGGTGCAAACAGTGAAAAAGGATAAAACTAAAAATATTCCGCATGAAGGAAATGAAATTTACTATGCCGGTCTCCGCTCAATTCTTAGCGGCACCGTTTACTCTATGCTAGGTACATATGTTACTGCACTGATGACTAACAAAATTAGTCTTGTTGATTTTATACAGTTTCCTTTGGTTCTGATTCATACTCTTCCCGCGGTGTGTTTGATTTTATGGTGGAGTTCATATAGAAGGCCAAATATGGTGTTTTGGTCGATTGGTCCAATCATTTATTTTCCAAAAATTGCTAAAATAATATTGGTGCTTATGTACATCTTAATAGGTGTTATGTGCTCGCTTATATTTGATGCTATGTCTAACCCTTACTTAGCTTTTGACACGCTTATCTATAGTTATATTTCTCTAATAGTCTATTGGTTATTGCTAGTCTGTTTTTCATCTGTGTCGATTAAGAAATTTTCTGCAGAGTAATTACTAAGAAGTAAGGTAAGTTAGTGTAGTTTACCTATTACTGAAGATATCCAGATTGTTAAAGAGCGAAGCATCCTACGGGGCGCTTTTTTGTTACCTCAGGTATCTTTGGGCGGGGGCCAGTGACTAGCTGGCATCCCTACGGTACTTTTCACCGACAACCGCGGGTTAGACGGTTCCGTTTCGTCGGATAGAGCTGCCGATGCTGGTAGTCACTCCAGCCCGTAACCCCTCCCGAAGACACCTGTTAGCGAATCATCCGGTTATTCATATGCCACCGACGGCTACTTCGTGGGCGTCCTGCTGTAAGTAGCCCGCATAATCGTGCCATTCACATTTAGAGATCATCCGGCATAATCAATCTGCCAACGAAGGAGATCGCTATGCGTAAAGCCCGTTTTACTGAGCATCAGATTATCGCTGTGATTAAGTCGGTTGAAACCGGACGAACTGTTAAAGATGTCTGCCGGGAGGCCGGTATTTCTGAAGCCACCTACTACAACTGGAAGTCCAGATACGGCGGCATGGAGGCTTCTGATATTAAAAAGATCAAAGATCTTGAGGACGAGAACCGACGTCTCAAACAGATGTTTGCCGACCTGAGCCTTGAGAACCGGGCGCTGAAAGACGTTATCGAAAAAAAGCTTTAAAACCAGCCTTTAAGCGTGAGCTGGTCACTCATCTGGTAACGACATTCGGACTCAGTATCCGTCAGGCCTGCCGGAGTCTGAACCTGAGCAGAACGGTTTACCATTACCGCCCGGATCCCACGCGTGACGAACCCGTTATTGTCGCGTTACAGGCAGTGGCAGAGCGATACCCACGATACGGTTTTCCAAAACTTTTCCAGGTGTTGCGGCGGCAGGGACACCCGTGGAATCACAAAAGGATCCATCGTATTTATTGTCTGCTGAAGCTGAATTTTCGCCGAAAGGGCAAACAGCGGTTGCCGGTGCGTAATCCTTCGCCACTGGCCACGCCGGAAGCACTGAACCAGAGCTGGTCTGTTGATTTTATGCATGATGCCCTGGTCTGTGGCCGTCGTTTTCGCACGTTCAATGTCGTTGATGACTTTAACCGTGAGGCGTTGTCGATTGAAATCGATCTGAATCTGCCAGCTCTGCGCGTGGTCCGTGTACTCGACAGGATTGCGGCAAATCGCGGCTATCCGGTCATGCTACGTATGGATAACGGTCCGGAATTTATCTCACTGGCACTGGCTGAATGGGCAGAGAAACATGCAGTAAAACTGGAGTTTATCCAGCCGGGTAAGCCGACGCAGAACGCTTTTATTGAGCGCTTTAACCGAACATACCGTACAGAAATACTCGATTTTTATCTGTTCAGAACGCTGAATGAAGTGCGGGAAATCACGGAAAGATGGGTGTCAGAATATAACTGTGAACGCCCTCATGAATCACTGAACAATATGACGCCGGAGGAATATCGGCAACACAATCATTTGGCCGGGATCTCAAAAAATGCATGGAACTAAAACGGGTCTATTTACAGGTGGTTCCCGTTTTTTATGCCCTCGAAAATTCTTCCCCAAAACTCTTCCCCAAAACCTCCCTCGTTTTACCCTGTTTTCACTCCAACAACGACCCAGTCTTTTCCTCGATCGTCATTGTATTTATCAGTCATTTTTCTGGACTTGTGCCCCAGCAGTTTCTGAGTATCCAGACCTTGTTCACGATATAGTCGCTCCGATAAAGAACGTTGTTCAGCTGGCCAAATTCAGTGTGCCACTACAACGTAACGAGAGGGGCAGATACGCCAGTGGTGACCCTATAGATATTCCTTCCGACCAGTTCGTTTCCGTACGTGTGGATATGCTGGAACACAACATCTAGCACGAGAAACAGAAGGAGACTCCGCAGTCGATGGAAAAGTTGGTAGCCAGAGAGGAAAAGAACAAAAAATTACTCAGGATTGAAAGGATAATGATTACATGAATAATAAGCAGTGAACCGATAAAACAATGACAGAAAGATTGACAGATTTTGAGTGAAAAGTGTGTTTAATCTCTTTTTTATCCTGTACTTTAGCGGAATTCGATACCTTAAGTGAACCAGATGTTGTTGAATGACAACACTAGTAACATTAAATTAAAATGTTGAATTAAGCTAATAGAATTATAATTTAAATATGCTTGTTTTCCAATGATAGTCGTTGTTCTGTAAATTTCTACTTACAGAGGCTGAGATTACTTAGTAATGTCATGATTACATTGCATAACCATGACAAATTTATAGGTATAATCTTGTTATGTTACTGGTATCTTACTTTTAGAGATTTATGAGAAAGAGACTTTCCGATCTTCATGCTTGGTCTTTCAATAAAGATACAAGAAATAAAACCAACAACGATGCTTATTGATATACAGAGAAATTGATTCATGTGTAATCCCAAGTTTGGCATGTAAAAATATACAACTTGTTGTATTAAGAAACCCCATAAGTAAACGCCATAAGAGATATCATATTTTATGTTTAATTTGCAGATAAAAGTCAGTGATGCCAAGTATAACATAGTAATACATATGGAAAAATAAAAAAGCATCAGCCTGGCAAGCTCATTTGAAATGAAGAAATATAGAGAAATCATGCCAAGTGGGAGATGAGGCGATACTCTTATTGTATCTTTATTAATTGCGAGTAATGCACCGAGAGCGAAACATGGAGCCATTAAAAAAATATCAGGGTTATCTGAATTAATAAATAAAATCTTATTCCACCCCATTAATGGAGTTACTATTATAAAAATACACAGTATAGATGATGTTTTTTTATTTCCAGATCCAAAAATCATAAAACATGAAAGCAAAAATAAGTAAGACGCAGCCTCATAATAAATTGTCCACAGGGAACCATTAACGGAATATTTATATATGTTGTTTTCAAACACATCAGGTAATAAGAAAGCTATTTGAAGTAAAGCATTATCTTTAATGTAATGAATCGTTGCTTTATCAGAAAAATAACTTGAAGGATCTAGTTTGGTGACGATTGGGCCGACAACAATTGCTGCGAATACGACAACAAAAATAAATGCAGGGTATATTCTAAAAAATCTTGATATTAAAAAATGCAGGGTGCTTTTATTTGTAATTAAACTATTTGTCACTAACAATCCACTTATAAAAAAGAATATTTTTACTGCAACCGAACCCATGTTTGTGAATGGAAGAAGTGTTTCCAATGGGTCTTTTAATCCATTAGAATTAGAAAGGAGGTAGCTATGAGAAAATATAACCATAATTGCGCATAAAATGCGCAATAGATCAAAGTTATTATTGTTCCTTTTCAAAACATCAGAAATAAATTTCATCTTATACCCATAAAAATTAAATTCAGAAAGCAATTATAGAGTAGATTGTAAACTTAAAAAACTAGCTAGAATCATGGTATGGTAGCAGAGATAAGCAGTTACTTGTTCATAAATACAGAATTTTAGTATAAACCTTACGTTCCCCGTAGACCAGTCAGCAGTGTTTACTTAACTTCAGTGGCCTGACTGATGTCCACTATCATAAGAGGGCCACGAGGGGCAGATCTAGGGAGAATTGATTGAGAACACTTGAGGAACGGGGGAGATGTGTCGATTGATAAAAAGTGGTATGAACTATAAGCAGACAGCGAACATATACGATGTTGGGGCTTCAAGGCAGTGAAAGTAATTTCAAGCAGATGAATAATGACTTATCTACAGCACTTTTTGAAAATCATGTCATAACGGGCATAACTTTATTCCCTGACTAACCAGAACTCCGCCTCTTCAAACATTTCCTGAACAGTACGGCTTATCTGTTCTTTCTCATGCTTGCTGGCGTCAGTGTTGATCGCCGGCAGTGTCATCATCGGTTTAACCCGAACATCAGCATCGGGGAAGATCCGGTGAACCCTCTTGGTCAATTCGCCCAGAATGATATCTTTTGCACCGGGCAGACCATCAAAATTCCTTTTGTCATAAACGAGTTCCACGAACATTGAATATTGCTCCTTTACTGGATGGATATACAGTATTTATACTGTGTTTTTATCCGGTGTTCAAGAGGGGTTAAATGATGCCACGACGTAGCGATATTGAAATAGCCTGGTATGCTTCGATACAGCAAGAACCGAATGGCCGGAAGACTGTCACCACACAGCGATTTGTACAGGAACTGAGCAAGGTTAACTGGAACTGGACGATGAAGCAGGCCAACGAATGGATCGAGTGGTATGTGACAACATTCCGCGATGTATCAATGCTGGAAGGAGAGAACCGTACTTTTCAGTTGTTCAATCCAAACGGAGGACTGTAGCCATGGGCTTCCCTTCACCTGCCAGTGATTACGTTGAAAAAAGGATTTCGCTTGATCAGCAGCTGATCAGCCAGCCATCAGCGACTTACTTTATGCGCGCTTCGCGTTCACATTTCAGGGAAGGGATAATTCAGGGGGCGCTGCTTGTTGTGGATGCTTCGCTTTCAGCCTGTGATGGCTCACTGCTGATATGTGCGATAGACGGAGAATTCAGGATCAAGCGATACAGAGCTCACCCTCAGCCTCACCTGATAAATCTGGAAAACGGAAGAAGAGAGGCGCTGCCAGTGGATGATGATGCTTACAGTTCTGCACCCGCTATATTCGGGGTGATTACGTACATCATCAATGATGCCAGGAATGCGGAGTTTGATGACTGCCCGGTGATGTGAATAGTTGAAACTTTACGGTAGAGTTGATGTTTTGTGTCGGGGTTTTTCCCCTATTATTCCCCGTAGCTTCCCCATTCAGAAAACAGGCATAAAAAAACCAGCCGTAACAGGCTGGTTTTTAGAGGATTTTTGGTCGCACGAGAGGATTTGAACCTCCGACCCCCGACACCCCATTACGGTGCGCAACCATTTCAATGGCAGCTATGTGCCAGGAGCGGACGTGGAGAACAACAGTCTTAGTTGGTCAACGAGGAGCAGGTTAGCGGTTGTTGTCAAAGCCAGGCTTGATAGGTTTAAATATTGCATTCACAATGGTAGGGATTCTACACATGAAAAAACAATTGTTACTGCTTATATTGCTCATCACTTCCCAATCGTGGGCAAATCAACCCTCCCCAGGGGAGCAAGCTAAACAAATGGCTGAAGCAGCATGCCTATACCAATACAATGTCATCTACTCTCGCTTTACTTTGGGTTTTTCTGAGGAAAAAGCAATTCAGGAATCGTCTAAAATATTGACTAATTATTTGGAGAGTCATAAAGAAAATGCAGGGGATTTTTTTCTCTCCTCGATTCGTAGAAGCACAATTGCACAATTACGGGAGTTAGAAGTAAATAAAGCGGCAGTTCAGCAACTAAGAACTCCCCCACCAGATTTTAAAGATAAGTTTTTATCCTCTTGTAATGAAATGAAAAAAGAGCAATTGGAAGCTATGCATGTTTTTGGTTAAATTCAGCATACATACATACATACATACATACATACATACATACATACATACTGATGTGCTTATTTTTCGGCCATCGCATTTATTACTTTTGACCGTCGCTCGTAGCGGATCTCGCGGCGCTTCAGGCGGTCCGATTCGTGCCAGGAGCGGAAGTTTGCAACATGGTTTGTGCCCATTGAGTAGAGGAATTTCGCGCATATTTAAGCTGAATACTGGGCGTTACAAACACCCTCGCTGTGATTTTCTCAGATGAGGATATAAGTGGTTTAAATGCAAAATCCCTAGCCCTTGAATGTCATTAACGATCTATTTGTAATAAAGAAGTGGTATATTCCTTAAAGCTTGAAATTATTTTATTAATTTCGATTTTTTCTATAGTTATATCTTCTATAACAGGGTGCTTTATATCTTGCCAAACGCGTCTCTCACCATGTGAGACTAATTCAGATACCTTACCACCTAAGATTCTAACGAAATTTTTGTTCGAAACGGCAAAAAAACATGCTCCAGATTCTAAAATGATCGTGGGTGAAGCATTGAACTTACAAATTCCATCAGGATATTCATCCTCTGACGTGGGCTGTGGGTAAGCCATTTTATACAGATATTCAAAAGCTTTATCCGTAGATGCATTAAATATTTCATCATCACATGGCATAGCTATAAGAGCATTTTCAGAATCAATAACATCATCATAATCAACGAATAAGGTCGATGTGCGGATATCATTAGGATACATACTCCCGTTCAAAAAGAAATAAAAAAAACCATTCTTTATAGAATCGCCCCACTGCGGAACGTATTCAATCCAGATTGCAAAGCGATAGGGATCACCAAAAATCATAATATTCCTTTACCGAATAGTTGATCGATTTAGAGAAGTTCTGTTCGAAGCACATCAATGCTCTTAAGAATTTATGGTCTTTTTATATAGTAACCACTCATCCCAGGCATTTTTCGCATCAATATCGGGATAGCCTCGGCTTTCGATCATGTCCTTGGCAATCTCAGCAGGTAACTCAATAGCAGTAGCATCATCACGGATTGACTCAACATCCTCTCGTGTCAATTCTCGTCCTAAGTCCTTCTCTTTGGCTTCAAGCAGCACAACAAGGGCAGGAATAAACACAATAGCCATGATTTGCAATACTCCGTAAATGATTAAATTTAATTCATTTTGGCATAGATATCATGTCAATACATACCTTATAGCCACTGCATAACTGGAAAAATTTTATGTTTGAGTTCGTTCGTGAGGTGTAAACGTCCGCTCCTCGCTCATAGCGGACATTCGCACCTGTAAATTCTTCACCATTGAGATGGTCCATTAGTTATAACCTTTTGAATATTAATGGGTGACAACATTAAGTTATTGGCGAAAAGATGATGTAACGTATTGATAAAGCATGATAAAACGCATGATTTAAAATCCCTTGTGGTATGCAAATACTCTTCCCCAAAACCAAAATCAAAGTACAGATAATCAATGAGTTGTATAAGGTAGTTATTGACTGTTTTTGAAAGTAGAAAGCATGATAATTTCAATTTTATCAAATGGTTGCTATGATTTTAGCAATGTAATGCTGCGCCACATGGGGTGGACTGAAGCGGCTGACCTGATTGTTAAAGGTATGGAAGGCGCGATCAACGCGAAAACCGTAACCTATGACTTCGAACGTCTGATGGATGGCGCTAAACTGCTGAAATGTTCAGAGTTTGGTGACGCGATTATCGAAAATATGTAATCCACATTCTGGGTTGTATGAGAACGGGAGCCGATTGGTTCCCGTTTTTTTGTGCCTGATAAATTCTTTCCCTGTCTTTTTATCCGCCCAGTACCAGGGGGGATCAGGGCTTGTTGTGGTCTATTTCTGTTTGGTTTAGCTAAAAAAAGGCAAAACGAGACTAAAGCCTCCGACATAAAGCGCTGACCAGGTCGCCGCAGAGATCAGACTGACTGCATACACTTTCACTGGATGAAGATGCAACATTCCAGCAACTAATGGCACAATGTAACGCAGCACGGCAATAAAGCGCGAAGTAAAAAGTATCGGTACAGAACTGTTTTGCAACCGGCGTCGAACCCGTACTACTGTATCGGCATGACGCGACATGATGCGTGCCAGCCAGGGTAGATGTCCCATCATCATTCCAAGGTGATAATTAACAATTGTCCCGCACCATGCGCCAATCATTACAGCAATTCCCGCTTCCCATGGCGCAATAGTCGCCTTGCCGACGGAAATTACAGCAACCAACATAACAGATGCTGGCGGTAATACAGCTGAAATGAGGAACGTAGATTTTGCGAATGCTATTCCAAAAAGCAGGCCCCACAGGCTGAAAGGATGAAGCGCGAAATGGCTCATCAACGCGTTTACCCACTCCATCAATGCTTCTCCAGTTAAGGTTCCTTGGCTATTTAACCGCGATACGGCTTAATCAGGCCTCAACACAGATGAATTACTGACTGCTGCACTTAATCCCGGCTGTGACAGCTGTCTGCGTATAGCAGCAGAATACAGTTGAGCGGGATAGGGTAAAGGAAGATGAATCGAACGCACTTAATCTGAAACCAGCCACATATCAGCCTCTTCAAACATTTCCTGGACAGTACGGCTTATCTGTTCCTTCTCGTGCTTGCTGGCGTCAGTGTTGATCGCCGGCAATGTCATCATCGGTTTAACCCGGACATCAGCGTCGGGGAAAATCCGGTGAACCCTCTTGGTCAATTCGCCCAGAATGATATCTTTTGCACCGGGTAGACCATCAAAATTCCTTTTGTCATAAACGAGTTCCACGAACATTGCTTATCGCCTTTTTGCTGGATGGATATACAGTACTTATATTGTGTTTTTATCCGGTATTCAAGAGAGGGCATAAACATGGGCTTTCCTTCACCTGCGGCAGATTATGTTGAAACACGAATCTCCCTCGATCAGCAACTAATCAGCCAGCCCGCAGCGACTTATTTCATGCGGGCATCGCGTTCACATTTCAGGGAAGGAATACTTCAGGGGGCGCTGTTTGTTGTGGATGCTTCACTTACTGCCTGCGATGGCTCATTGCTGATATGTGCAACCTACTCCCTATTAATTAAGACTTAGCGATGTCGCTAATGCCTGGCGGACTTCCGCTTCTAGCTAATAGCGAATTTCAGCGACTGTAAAAGCTTCACCATTAAGGTTTGTCATTGGTCGCAACATGTTGAATGTGCTGGCGTGAAAAACTTGGATTCTTGGCGAAAACTCTTCCCCAAAACTAAAACCAAAGT
The DNA here is from genome assembly GCF_011064845.1 of Citrobacter freundii ATCC 8090 = MTCC 1658 = NBRC 12681. NCBI lineage: Bacteria > Pseudomonadati > Pseudomonadota > Gammaproteobacteria > Enterobacterales > Enterobacteriaceae > Citrobacter > Citrobacter freundii. The sequence continues at coordinate 2,062,321 of NZ_CP049015.1, forward strand.
TTAGATAATCAATGAGTTTAAAATGGTAGCTACTGGCTGATTTGAAAGTAGAGAGGATGATAATTTCAACTTTATCAAATGGTTGCTATGATTGTAGCAATGAAATGTTGCGCCACATAGGGTGGACCGAAGCGACTGACTTAATTGTTAAAGGCATGGAAGGTGCGATCAACGCCAGGACCGTAACCTATGATTTCGAACGTCTGATGGACGGCGCTAAGTTGCTGAAATGTTCAGAGTTTGGTGACGCGATCATCGAAAACATGTAATCCAGATTCTGGGTTGTATAAGAATGGGAGCCGATTGGTTCCCGTTTTTTTACCTGCAAAGTGCTTTCCTGGAACTTAGACTATTAAACTCATTTTAATAGCACTAAAGATTTAATTTTTATCTTTGTCATTACAATTCTATTTATTGATAAAAGCTATCCATATCTTTCAATATTTATTTAAATATATTCGGGCATGAGAGCTAACTATAATTGAGTGGTGTTTGTATATTGTTGATTTTTAGATGTAAAACAGTCGTTTTAAAAACAAAAAATATTGGGGGGATATTAAATGTGGTGGCGTTTTAATGCTATTTTACTCTAATCTTAAATCCATTTTTATCAGCATGTTATGACAATTTATTATTCTGAGCGCTAATAATGTCCAAAAAAGAACATTTTTCCCGATTTATTTTTTATTACCTTCTGTTTTTATCTTGGCGACATGCTTGAGAAATGAAATTCAAAGCATGACTCCTTATTATGTGTGTTGCTTACTATTAGTTGATGATGAAAATGGTTATTAAAATGCTAAGTTTAAAAACGGGTTTAGTGGCTGTTACATTATGCTTTGCTATGACAGTTTATGCAGGAGAAAGCGTAGTCACCGGCGGTTATGTACATACCCGGACAGATGGACAGAACCTTAACGGTCTTAACGCTAAATATGGTTATACCCCAGATGAAAGTGATTTAGGCGTTATAACATCCTTAACTATTTCAGCAAATGACGAAAATGATATAGATCGTGGTTATGGTTCTGCATTAGTCGGTGCAAGTTATAAAGTAAATGATGTGATAAAACCTTATGTAATGGTGGGTATTGGGAGAGGTGCGATCAAAGCGAATGGTGAAACTGATACTTCTACAGGTTTTGCCTATGGTGCAGGTATTCAATTTACCCCCATTGCAGCTTTCACTGTTGATGCAGGCTATGAAGGTTCTAAGGTCTTTGGCGCGCAAGCTAATAGTATTGTAGTCGGCGCCGGCTGGAAATTCTAAGGTTATTTATATGAATAAATTAATGATAATACTGGTTGAATTTTCTACTGTTTCTTTGATGTCTGGTTGCGTATCAGAAGAACAACGCTTAGCTAAGTGCGAAGCGAAGGGAATTAGCCGTGATGTTTGTTATCACGAAGAAAAAGAATATTGGAATAATTACAGTGCTAACATGAGTCGACTGCAGGCTGCTAATACACAAGCAGATGCTTTTAAAGAGTCTATGAGTGATCGCAAGAAGCATAAGCATTATGATGACGATTAATATTTTAGACCACGTACATACTGTCTTGAGTGCTTATGTTCTTAACATTATAATCATTTATTAATTATTCCAATGCTTATGCTCAGGAATCACTCTCAAAAGCGTATTTTTTTCTGTATATAGTGATGAAATAATGCAGCGCCAGCATGGACTGCAATCAGAAGTAACAGATATTGGCGAGTTGACTCCCCCCAAGGCCAGAGGTATTTATGATAACAATGGCCTTACTTTGGTTTGAGAAAAACGCTTCGCCTGCTGTATGCAATCATTCTTTTGATGAAAGTTTGTACGGGAATACGTGCAGGGCATTGGCTGCAATGGGGTAAACACCAAGGCCTTCTGTTCGAGCTTTAATTTCCTCGAATGAGAGTGAAGGGGAAGGTTCTCGTCCTCCCCACAGATTAATACCTTCAGGAACATCGTCCCGACTGTACTCCTCGGCGATCTCAATAGTTCCGCCGCTATTCAATTCGATCACGACGCTTTTTCCGTCAACAGGAATGAGATTCCCTTCATTGTCAGTGATAAAGATTTTCATTTGCTTACCTCTTATTAGTACATTCATATGATAGCAAAATTGGAAGGAGGGATGTCATTATCGTTATGATCTTTCCAGGGATTATTTTTTATTTCTTATGTTGTAGCTTTGGAAGTGTGACTGGGCGCATGGCGACTTTTGATTCTATCTACCATGCTCTGTAGAGATAAATTAGAACACGTCAATGCTCATCGCAACGACTGATCAGTTTTCACCACGGGACATGAGAATGCGCAAAGTACTTTTACCGGTAACCGCTGCGGTGTGTCTTTTTTTGATAGGTGTTTTTATTCTTAATATGCAGCTGTGGTATTCCTCTTCGACAGAAATCCTTGGAGGAGCCAGATATGCCGCGAAAAATATGGATAACATACTGGATGAAGCTTTCCAGGCAACTCGAACCGCTATGCACATCGCCGAAAAAAAATGCGATCTGGAGGGTCAATACCAACTTGGAACTGAAGCTGCACTTCGCCCTCATTTGCGAACGCTGATCATTATCCGACAGGGGAAGCTTTGGTGTACGTCACTGCCAGGTAATCGGATCTTGCTTAAGCAAATTCCGGTGATTACTGATACAAATTTGCTGCTTACTCCCGCAAGAAATACGGAAAATGAGATACCCGTTCTGCTGTATCAAACTCGTTTTCAAACCAACCACATCATTGTCACTATTAGCGGGGTGCATATCCGTGGAGCATTGAATGTTCCGTTAAAGGGGGTGACATATTCACTACTCGTAGGTGACGAAGTGCTTGGTTTATTGGGTGATGTGAAAACCGTTACAGCAAGCTCACAGATGTCTGGTCAGGTGAATTCCGCAAAGTATCCGTTCAGCATTATTTATAATGAACCGCCATTGTTTAGTGCAAAAAGGCTGGTTACACAAGGTTCAGGGATTCTGGTTTTTATCCTGTTAATATCTTTCGCAGCCGCTTATGCCATTGATAAATATCTAAATAAGAACGATACCCCAGAAGAAACGTTGCGCAGAGCGATAGTAAAAGGAGAGATCGTGCCTTTTTATCAACCTATCGTAAATGGTCGTGAGGGGACGTTACGTGGTGTTGAAGTGCTGGCCCGATGGAAACATCCAACAGCCGGATATATCTCTCCTGCCTCCTTCATTCCCGTCGCCGAAAAATCAGGCACTGATAGTGCCACTAACTCAAAGTCTGATGAGGCAGGTTGCGGCGAATATGAACGCCATTGCCAGCAAACTGCCATCTGGATTCCATGTCGGTATTAACTTCAGCGCATCCCATATCACTACCCCTACATTTGTTGAAGAGTGTCTGAAATTCAAAGATAGCTTCAGCCGCCATGATCTCAACCTGGTGATTGAAGTTACTGAGCGTGAGCCATTACATATAGATGAAGAACTTGTGCAGAGGCTTAATATCCTGCATGAAATTGGCTTTGTGATTGCGCTTGATGATTTTGGTACGGGCTATTCCGGGCTTTCTTATTTGCATGACCTGCACATTGATTACATTAAAATCGATCAGAGCTTTGTGGGAAGGGTTAATGATCTTCCCGATTCAACCCGAATTTTGGATTGTGTTCTCGATCTGGCGCGCAAGCTATCTTTAAGCATCGTTGCAGAAGGAGTTGAAACGAAGGCCCAGCTCGATTATCTCAACAAAAACAACATTGTTTTCCTGCAAGGGTACTATTTCTATAAACCAGTAACCTTCACTGAGTTTGTCATTATTCTGCTGGCAAAGCCTAAAGTGAAGGTTTTTGTCGAATAAATACAGGATAACCTTATTGATGAAAAGGGGGCATGAAATCTGCTTCGGGAGTAAAAATCCGATGATTATCTTTATTGTGAGACAAATCTCAGATTATGTTATTTAAAATCTATACCCTTATCGATGTAGTGGTTATTTGTGTTTTCATATACAGCAACTGGATAATGGCATGGCAGATATAACATTCGCGATGGAGCGTGATTCAAGTCACAGTGCAGCGAAAAAAGAGTTGGATGTACGAAACAATACGAAGTACACAAACCGCAACCAGCTTGTGATTGCCGCAGCACTGTTTTTAGGTGGTATCGTCGGGGTTATTGTTTTGGCATTGTATCTAATGGTGCATGAAGGGGTGTTTCTGTATTAATCATTTAAATATTCTTATCGTTGGTGTATTGCTAGTAGGAGGTGGAACAAGCTACTTCTTCTGTATTGATGAACGGAATAACATCGTAGGGAATAGCTGTTTGTGGAGAAAGATTGTAGATCTTACCGTCATAGTGGCTACTTACATAAGAAAATGATCTTAATATAAAGCTAAGATCAGCGGGTAGAGTCGTGGGTTGAGCGTTAACTTCATTGTAAAACCGTTTACAGCTACCTTTCAAATCTAAACCTGAAAAAATTATTCTTTCAAATTTTAGACTAATGGCTATTTGTAACGCGCTAAATGCGACCGTAGCACTACCAAAATGACCATGTGCTACATCAGTTGAAAATGCAATTGTTTTCACTTTTCTGAATGCAGAGCATTTAATTCGAAGATTCCTGTTAGTCATTGTTTTTATTTTATAGCGAATCTTTCTACCGATACCACCTCTGGATTTGCAAATGTCCTTTAACAGAAAACATGTGTTGAGCAAGCTCTCTGCCTCTGTTGAATTAGCTCTTTTAATAACATCTTCACTAATAAAGGTATGCTGAGCATAGGCGGAATACTTATAAAATAAGTCTTTATTGTTTTCATAAAAAGAACCGTCACAAACAACATAAAGAAATACAGGGATATTGTTGTTAATTAAATAGCCTGCGCTACCATTTACGCAAATGCAGCTTTTACTACGCATTATCTCAAGGGGCGTATCTAATGATGAAGGTCCAGACAAGTAAATAATACAATCATCGGAAACTCTTTCACCCATTATTCCATTAAGTATTTCGTGTGTGATGAGCATGGCGGTTACCGTGGATGTTATTTTTGAAATAATAACATTGAGTATCCGTTCCAAATCAAAGAAGATGTTTCTTTTTGTTTTTTAAACTTGAAGAATTGATTATGTGAATGTATTTTTATTATTATTTTGATAAATGTTTTTTGAGAGTAAGGTCTGGTAACTCAGAAAAATATGATGATGTTGGCTTTTGTTTTTCGGTTTTTAAAATCTAGGCATTTGTTGTGTGAATAAATCTGATTCTGGTGTTCTTGCCTGGTAAGAATTTAACATGAAAATTAGTTACTTTTAGTTACAGGTGGCTGAGAGTGTTTTAATCATATCCTTATAAAGAGTGCGATTTTATAACATCATCCGCCTGTTATTTGATGTAACATAATTCCTGACGGGCTATCAATTCCAGTCCGTCAGGAAGGGAAAACAACATTAGAACTGATAGTTTAACGATACCCAGTAGTTACGGCCCGGGTTTACGTATCCGGTAGTGGATTGTGCAGTCTGATAATAATCACCTGCGTAGGTGCTATTACGGCCCACCTGGTAAAGTTTAACCTCGCTAAAGTCTTTATCCAGCACGTTATTAACTGCCGTATTAAGTGTCAGATCTTTGGTCAGTTTGTAAGACATTCCCATGTCCAGGACGGTCCAGGCTTTTAAATTAGCACCTTTATCGTCATAGACGGCTTTTTGTACTGCGCTGAGATTGTCGTAATTTTCCGTGAAGCGTGGGGCCTTACCGCGATAACGTGCGCTCAGCCAGGCGTTCATATCTTCCGTTGCCTGCCAGTTCAGACGGGCGTTAGCCATATGCTTTGGTGTATAGCTTAACGGCGCGCCTTTATTGTCACCATCTTTTTGCTTGCTCTGAGTGTAGGTGTAGTTGAGAGATAAGGTCAGCACATCCGACCATAGAGGGAAGGTGCTGGCAAATTCAACGCCATCGGTCCTCGCCTTGCCGCTGTTGGTATAACTGTTGGTATTATCATCGATAGAATACGAGACAATTTTATTTTTGTATTCAGTATAGAAGCCGGTAATGTTGGCGTTAAGCCCGGCGTTGTTCTCGTAATACAGCCCGGTTTCGTAGCTGATGCTTTCCTCAGGTTTGAGGTCCGGGTTACCGACTGTATTCACCGTTCCCTGCGCGGTTACACCGCTGATCCCGTTATGTAACTGGCTCAGTGATGGTGCTTTATAACCTGTCGTTACGCCGCCTTTGAGGGTCCATTCATCAGATACGTCCCAGACCATATACGCACGTGGGCTGAGATGACCGCCAAAGACATCGTTATGCTCATAGCGTGTTCCTGCGGTTAAGGCCAGCGAATCGAGAATATGCCATTCATCTTCGGCATAGGCTGCCCACGTTTTTTGGTGGAACGTCTCGCCGGTATTGGCCAGCACCACACCATCTTTCATCCGTGCATCCCAATATTCCCCGCCGAGGGTTAACAGATGCGAATCACCTAGTGGTGTCAGCAGCACGGAGTCCAGAATGACGTTGGTGTTCTTCAGTTCACGCGCGTCACCGGCCCGACCTGCGTTCTCTGGCGTGAGTGCGGAGGAGACTAGTTGTCGGCCCTTGTTCTCGGTTTCATTCCAGCCGAGGGAGGATTTCCAGGTGCCGAACGTTAAGGCGGTATCGTGGCCGAGGGTCACTTTGTTACGCTCATAGCGCAGCGTTTTATCATAACCTCCCGTCAGGTTACCCAACTGACCGTCATCGTTATCATAACGCTGTCTGGCGGAGTCGAGATCCAGCCACAGCGTATTGCTTTCATTGGCTGTCCAGTCGAATCGCGTACCAATATTGTAGTTTTCCGACTCGGTTGGATAAGGTACGCGGGTGGAAGAGGTATCGCTCAGCGAAGTGACGCTGGAACCCTGACGCTGAGTTGTGCTCCCCCGAACCTGCATATCCAGTACGCCCGCGATTAACGGGCCGCTTGACCAAAAGTTGGCGACCGTACTGTTACCCCATTTATTGCTCTCTTGCAGGTTAACGCCGGTATTGATGGAAGTGCTCCATTTATCGGTGCTTTTTTTGGTGATGATATTCACCACGCCACCGATTGCGTCGGAGCCATAAAGCGTCGACATCGGGCCGCGGATAACCTCAATATGATCGATTGCCGCCAGCGGGGGCATAAAGCTGGTATTCATGGCAGAGAAGCCGTTTGGCGTCACGTCGCTGCTGCCGTTTTGACGAATACCGTCAATCAGGATCAAGGTATAGCTGGCGGGCATGCCACGGATGCTGATCTCCAGACCGCCAGTTTTACCGGTGCTGCTTTCAACATCTACCCCTTCAACAGAACGCAGGGCTTCACCTAAGTCATTATATTTATTGGTTTGTAACTCTTGCTGCGAAATAACAGAGACGCTGGCGGCGGCATTGGTGATTTTCTTTTCGTAACCGGAAGCGGTTACCACCATGACATCTTCAGCAAATACCAGGGGGCTGGAAAATCCTAAACAGGACAGAACGACAGAGGCAACGGGTTTTAAACGCATAGTCAAACTTCCTTTGTTAAAAATCAAAGGCAGTAAGATAAGTGATCGTAATGATAATACAAATAATTATCATTACAAATTTACATAACTTGTCACTTCTGGTGTTTTTTTTGAATAAATATACATAAATTGTCATTAATTTTAGATAAGGAAATGGCAGGAAGGGTAAATAGTCAGCATGAGTAATTATTAGATAGGGATTAATATTCCTTTGAATAAATGGCGAGGGATTAATCTATATTTTGAGATTCACATCGTACTCATAACGGAGTATCAGAAAAAAGTATGATAATTTTAGAAAATCGTCATACTTTTCTGCGCCGCATCATTTTTTTCGTCATTTCTGTCCGCCATAATCCCTTCCCCAGGAGACTGCTTAACGACTGTAAATCGTTATGCAGCATAAAAATAACGTAAATCTGGATAACATAATGATCAAAGGCAAGCTGGCACTGCTTACGTGCGCATTGACTCTCGCATTAACCTCACCACTTCTCGCCGCGCAAAATGCGAGCGAAGGGCAGACGTTAAAACTGGCAATTGGACCGGAGCCAACGGAAGGTTTTGACCCGATGTTGGGCTGGAGTCATGGCAGCTATCTGCTTTTGCATGCACCATTATTAAAACAAAATGCAGATATGAGCTGGGGAAACCTGCTGACGGAAAAAGTAGAGACCAGCTCAGACGGCAAAACCTGGACGTTGACGTTAAAACCTGACCTTAAATTCTCTGATGGTTCGCCGCTAACCGCTGAAGATGTGGTGTTCACCTATAACAAAGCAGCAAAAAGCGGCGGCAAAATCGACATGGGAAACTTCACCCATGCCAGTCTGAAAGATAACCGCACGGTAGAAATTACGTTGCGTAGCCCGCAAAGTACCTTTGTGAACGTGCTGGGTTCATTAGGAATTGTTCCGCAAAAACGGTATGACGAAAAAACATTCGCTAAAAATCCGATTGGCGCGGGTCCGTATCGACTGGTGAGTTTTCAGCCGGGGCAGCAGTTGATCGTTGAGGCTAACCCCTGGTATGCCGGTAAGAAAAATGATTTCAGTAAGCTGGTGTTTGTCTTCCTTGATGAAGATAACGCTTATGCCGCAGCGCGCAGCGGCCAACTGGGACTCGTACGTATCGCGCCGTCGATGGCGGTCGCTCCTCAGCAGAAAAATTTGAAACTTTGGGTACGCGACAGCGTGGAAAACCGGGGCATTGTGTTCCCGATGGTTCCTGCAGGTAAAAAAGACGCCAATGGCTATCCGATTGGGAACGATATCACTGCCGATGTTGCCATCAGGCGCGCCATCAACTACGCCATCGACCGTAAGCAGCTTGCCGATCAGGTCATGGAAGGTCATGCGATTCCGGCGTATAGCGCGGTTCAGGGTCTGCCATGGCAGGGACAATCAGTTGCGTTCAAAGATGGCGATAGCGAAAAAGCGCGAACGATTCTGGAAGAAGCCGGCTGGAAGGTGGGTAAAGATGGCGTACGTGTGAAGGACGGTAAAGAGGCTCGCTTAACGTTGTGGTACGCCAGCGGTGACAGTACACGCCGGGATTTAGCCGAAGCCGTACGTGCGATGCTGGAGCCAGTGGGTATTCAGATTTCTCTGCAATCCGGGAGCTGGGAAACTGTTGAGCGGCATATGCATGCCAACCCGACGCTGTTTGGCTGGGGAAGTCTGGATCCGATGGAGCTTTTCCATCACTACAGTAATCAGGCTGCGGGCGTGGAATATTACAATCCAGGCTATTACAGCAATCCTGTCGTTGAGCAGCATCTTAAACAGGCAATTGACGCTCCGGACTGGCAAAAAGCGTTGCCGTTCTGGCAGCAAGTTGAGTGGGATGGCAAGCAAGGGGCTGGCGTGCAGGGCGATGCTGCCTGGGCATGGCTGCTGAATATTCAGCATACCTACCTGGCAAATCCGTGTATTGACTTAGGTAAAGGCGCACCGGAGATTCACGGTAGCTGGTCACTGCTCAATAATCTGGATGAATGGACCTGGACCTGCCGTTGATGAAGTCTGTTGTGGGCCATTTTCTACGGCTGATAGTGTTATTAGTGCTGGTTGCGGCTGGCACTTTTGTGCTGCTCAGCTTTTCTCCGGTCGATCCGATTCGGGCTTATATCGGCAACGATCTCCTGCATGTGCCGCCGGAGCAATATGCGCGTATCGCGGCTCGCTGGGGATTGGACCAACCGCTATGGGAGCGTTTTGGTCACTGGTTTGGCCGTGTATTACAGGGCGATCTCGGCTACTCAATGTTGTTTAACGCGCCGGTTGCCAGCGTGATCAAGGAGCGCTTTGCGACTTCGTTTGCGCTGCTTGGTGGCGCGTGGCTACTCTCTGGCATATTGGGAACGGCAATGGGGTTTGTCGCGGGTCGCTACCTGAATCGCTGGCCGGATAAAGCAATCTGTCGCCTCAGTTATCTGCTTTCTTCGCTGCCGACCTTCTGGATTGGCATGCTGTTGCTGGCATTATTTGCCGTGCGCTGGCCGGTATTTCCGGTCTGCTGCGCGTGGGAGCCGGGCAATAGCGGCGATATGGCGACGCTGTCTGAGCGTCTGCGCCATCTGGTGCTTCCCGTTTGCGCGCTCAGTTTGCTGGGACTGGGACAAATTACGCTTCATACACGGGAAAGCATCGCCAGCGTGATGAAAAGCGATTTTGTCCGTTTTGCGCGTTCTCAGGGAGATAAAGGCTGGTCACTGTTACGCCATCAGGTTCTGCGTCATGCAATTACGCCTGCGCTGTGTTTGCAGTTTGCCTCGCTGGGGGAGTTGTTGGGAGGCGCATTATTGGCCGAAAAAGTCTTTGCTTACCCGGGACTGGGGCAGGCCACTATTGATGCCGGATTACGTGGAGATCTGCCGTTACTGATGGGAATTGTATTGTTCAGTACCGTATTGGTGTTTATTGGTAACTCGCTGTCTACCTGGCTTGTCCGTATGTTGAACCGTGCTCTGGAACGACCTGATGCTCTATAACCCGACGCCGACGCTGATTCGTCTTTTGCTCTCTTTTAGCTGCCTGTTATTCATTGCAGTGTATGGTGCCGCAATGCTGGATAACCCGTTGAGCGTTAATCTGCTCGCCCGGCATTTACCGCCTGATGCGCTGTACTGGTTTGGCACCGACAACCTTGGTCGCGACCTGTGGATCCGTTGTTTTCAGGGTGCACTAACCAGTCTGCAAATTGGTATTGGTGCGGCGTTGTGTAGCGGTTTCATCGCGTTAGTGATGGCGGCGGTTTCGCGCATACATCCGCGTCTGGATGTGCTTATGCGCCTGATTACCGATGCCATGCTGTCGATGCCGCATCTGCTGTTGCTCATTTTGATCTGTTTTACGCTGGGCGGTGGGAAAAACGGCGTGATTATGGCGGTTGCGCTGACCCACTGGCCGCGTTTGGCGCTAATCCTGCGTGCTGAAGCGCAGCGCGTGGCCCACAGTGACTACTTGACGCTGACCTGGCGTCTGGGGCACGGCCATTTTTACTGCTGGCGACATCACTATCTACCCGCCTTATTACCTCAATGGCTAACGGGAACACTACTGATGTTTCCCCACGCGGTGTTGCACAGTGCGGCGTTAAGCTTCCTCGGTTTTGGGCTGGCACCGCATGAACCGTCACTGGGACTGCTGCTGGCGGATGCGCTGAGATTTATCAGTCATGGCGATTGGTGGTTGGTGCTGTTTCCAGGACTGATGCTGTTCAGTCTGGTGATGTTATTCGATCAGCTCGCAAGGGCGGTACATCGTTTATGGTTACGAGGTGACGCATGTTGAGTTTAAGACAGGTCTCGCTGGAGGTGGCGCGTTATCGCTGGTATGGCGCGAGAAACTGGTCTTCGCTGTTGCAGGATATCTCTTTCGACGTGGCACCGGGTCAAATGGTGGCGTTAGTGGGAGGAAGCGGGGAGGGTAAGAGCCTGCTGCTGCAATGCCTGCTCGATCTCTTACCAGAGAATTTGCGCTTCCAGGGCACTATCACGCTGGAGGGAAAAACGCTGAACAGCGATGATATTCGCAAATGTCGTGGCAATACCTTCAGCTATGTCCCGCAAGGCGTTCAGGCGCTTAACCCGCTGCTCTCGATTGAAAAGCATCTGCGCAGGGCATGCCAGCTTTCTGGCCAACAATGGAATGCCGGAAAAATTGAACGATTGCTCCAGCGTAGCCGACTGGAAAGTCGCGTATTAGATGCTTTTCCGCGCCAGCTTTCAGGCGGTATGGCGAAACGTGTCCTGGCCTGTCATGCGTCTCTGAGTCAGGCTCGCTATATTCTGGCGGATGAAATTACCGCCTGGCTTGATGCACCTCTGGCTAATCAACTCCTTGAACAGTTGCGTGAGCAATGTGAGCAAGGGGCTGGCGTTTTATGGGTAACGCATGACCTCACGCTGGCGGCCCGCCATGCGGATCGTATTGTCGCGCTGCATCAGGGAAGGGTGTCGGATAACGTCAGCCGGGAACAGCTGTTACGCGGAGAGATTAGCGAACATCTGCAACGACAATGGCGGGCGCTGCCTGAAAGAAATCAACTTTTTGGAGAGCGCGATGTTGTGCTGTCGTGATGTAACAATCCGTCAGGGAGAAAAGGTTCTGTGGCAAAATCTGACCTTCTCTCTACACCCTGGAGAACGTATTGGGATTTGTGCGCCAAGTGGGACGGGCAAAACGACGCTGGGACGCGTGCTGGCGGGCTGGCAGAAACCAACTTCGGGTGACATTCTGGTTGATGAACAACCGTTGCCGATGCACCAGTATTGCCCGGTGCAACTGGTGCCACAGCATCCGGAATTAACTTTTAACCCCCGACGCAGCACCGGTGATGCGGTTCATGATGCCTGGCGACCGGATGCTGAAATGCTTACCCGTCTTCACATCAACCCAGAGTGGTTAACTCGCCGCCCCGGACAACTTTCTGGCGGTGAACTGGCGCGAATTGCTTTACTTCGTGCGCTGGACCCGCGGACACGTTTTCTTATTGCTGATGAAATTACCGCCCAGCTCGATCCTTCCATTCAACGGGATATCTGGGCGCTGCTGCTTGAAGAATGCCAGCATCGGCCATTGGCTATGCTGATTATCAGCCATCAACAGGCCCTGCTTGAGCAGCTTTGTTCCAGCAAACTCCTTGTAACGTGAAATGAGATAAGGCTTGTAGCTGATCTATTGATTAAATTGATATGTTATATTATAACATTCACTCGCAAATGATTTGAGGGTGAAATTTTGGCTATTTGTATTAAAAAACTGACAATTGCTCTGGGGATGCTTGTAGTCAGTGGTTCGGTTATGGCGCACGGTCATCATTCCCATGGTGCGCCGATGAGCGAAGCAGAACAAAAGGCGTCGGAAGGGGTTTTTGATGATAACCAGGTGCAAAATAGGGCGCTGACCGACTGGGATGGCATGTGGCAATCTGTCTATCCGTATCTGGTCAGCGGCGAGCTTGATCCGGTCTTCAAAAAGAAAGCGGAGAAAGACAAAAGCAAAACGGCAGAACAAATTAAAGATTACTACCGTAAAGGTTATGCAACCAACGTAGACACCATCGGCATCGAAAATGACGTAATGGAATTTCACACCGGTAATCAGGTTGCATCATGTAAATACGACTACGCCGGTTATAAAATTCTGCACTATAAGTCAGGCAAGAAAGGTGTACGTTATCTGTTTGAGTGTAAAGACGCTAACAGCAAAGCACCTAAATACGTGCAATTCAGCGATCATATTATCGCGCCGCGTAAATCGAGCCACTTCCATATTTTTATGGGAAATACCTCGCAGGCAGCCTTGCTTGAAGAGATGGAAAACTGGCCTACCTACTACCCTTACCAGTTGAAGGGAGAAGAGGTTGTGGATGAGATGCTGCACCATTAATCCGGGCTAACCTTATCTGTACACACCCGTCACCAGTGGCGGGTTTTTTAATTCATAACCTTCTCTTTCCATCACCCGATGCATTCGTTAGCATATTGTCTCGCAGCAAGTGCATGTGTTTTTTCAGGAAGAGGTTAACGTGTTCGCAGAGTATGGAGTTCTGAATTACTGGACGTATCTGGTGGGGGCTATTTTTATCGTGCTGGTACCGGGGCCAAATACGATATTTGTGTTGAAGAACAGCGTTGGTCGGGGAGTGAAGGGCGGTTATCTCGCCGCAAGCGGTGTGTTTATTGGCGATGCCGTGTTAATGTTTTTGGCCTATGCCGGAGTTGCCGCATTGATCAAAACAACGCCCGTTTTGTTCAACATCGTTCGCTATCTTGGCGCGTTTTATCTGCTGTACCTCGGTGCGAAGATCCTGTATGCAACACTGAAATCGAAAGCTGGCGATGCCGCGCCTGAAGAAGTCCCGTTTGGCGCTATTTTTAAACGTGCGTTAATTCTGAGCCTGACGAATCCTAAAGCTATTTTGTTTTATGTGTCGTTCTTCGTGCAGTTTATTGATGTCAATGCGCCGCACTCAGGGCTGTCATTCTTTATTTTGGCTATTACGCTTGAGATAGTGAGCTTTTTCTATCTGAGCTTTCTTATTTTCTCCGGCGCGTTCGTGACGCAGTATATCCGTACGAAGAAAAAACTGGCCAAAGTGGGTAATTCCCTTATTGGTCTGATTTTTGTTGGTTTTGCCGCTCGTCTGGCCACGCTTCAGTCGTGACGCCATTGGCCCGTTGGTTACGGCGGGCCTTCAATATTACACCCTGCAATTCATTTATAATTGTATTGTTATAACCAATAAATGGTATTTTAAATGTATATTATGAGGCGTACCCTGTGTACAGCAGCGGTTCAGTAAGAACTCGCTGGTTGTCGACTGGAAAAGGGAAGAAAAATGCTTCAAATTCCACAGAACCATATCCATACACGCTCTACTCCATTCTGGAACAAAGAAACGGCACCTGCCGGAATTTTCGAACGCCACCTTGATAAAGGAACCCGTGCCGGGGTTTATCCTCGACTTTCGGTTATGCAGGGGGCGGTCAAATATCTCGGATACGCAGATGAACATAGCCCGGAGCCCGTAGAGGTGATGGTTATTGAAGCCGGTCAGTTTGGCGTTTTTCCACCGGAAAAATGGCATAACATCGAAGTGATGACCGACGACACTTACTTTAATATCGATTTTTTCGTTGCCCCGGAAGTTCTGATGGAGAGCGCGAATCAACGAAAAGTCGTGCGCACCGGCAAGGAGTAAATCATGGGCAAAGCAACCTATACCGTAACAGTGACCAATAACAGCAACGGCGTGTCAGTCGATTATGAAACTGAAGCGCCGATGACGCTGTTGATTCCGGATGTGGCCGCTGAAGTGGTTAAAGACCTGGTCAATACGGTACGTTCATACGATACCGAGAATGAGCACGACGTCTGCGGCTGGTAGATGTTAGCCTCTGCCTCTGATTGCATATTTTCGTTTTTGATTTATAAACCGCACTGCGTTTCTCTGGCGCAGAGCGGTTTTTTTATCCGTGTTAAACCTGGAAATATCCGGAAAAAGATTTCTTAAGAATACCTTAAGAAATCCGCATTGATTGCTAATGTTGGATCATTCACAGGGGTTATGATCGTGAAACAGTCACAATACAGAACCTCGCTTATGAAACTGAATACCCGACTAACATTACCCACTTTCATTCTTGGGCTGATCATCGTAGCGATCCCGTTCACTGCGAACTGGAATCTACCTTTGCTCAACGGTACTGTCGTCAGATGGATTGAGAATGGCCAGGCGTTATGGCTGCTGTTTGGAGCGCTTTTTACTCTCAGCTACATCCGGCCTTTATCACGTCCTGAAGGCGAGAAACAATTTTGGCTTTGGGCGGCTGTGTGGTGGTTGGTGTTGCTGGGTCGCAGTACCAGTTGGGGCCGTGATTATTTCCCCGAGCACCCTAAACTTCTGTTCAGAGTTATCTCAGTGGTATTGATTGCAATGATTATTCTGCCTGTCCTGATATCAAAACGCTTACGCCAGGATATTGCCCGTCGCTTACGCAATGAACCGCTGCCGCTATGGCTGTTAGCGATCACCACCTGTGCATTTTTGATCTCCGATACGGTAGAGCATCATCGTCTGCTGGCCCCTGTCTTTTTGCACAACGCGCAGTACGGCGATCTCATTGAAGAGCTGTATGAACTCCCGTTTATGGTAGGATTGTTCCTGATGAACCTCGGTTTTATGCAGCGGGATAAGCAGGAAGAATCTGCTGCTATTCGCTTTAGTGAACCACAGCTGGCGAAGTAACGAGAAAATACCTGAGTCTGGATGACCAGACTCAGGCGGTTAGCGAGGTGACTTACGCAATGGCCTCGCACAAGCGTGATTTCATGTCGCTATACGTCTGTGCGGCATACTTTTCAGCCCATCCCTGATCGCTAATGTGCTCAATACTTACGGCGCAATATTTGGTTTCCGGCGTTTTCGAAATAGGATCGAGGTTATCCTGGGTTAACTCGTTACACGCACCAATCCACCATTGGTAGGTCATATACACCGTTCCGGCATTGATACGCTCGGATACATCGGCGCGGCTGATGACCTTACCACGACGCGAGCTGACCCATACCAGGTCACGATGACGAATACCCAGTTTTTCTGCATCATGAGTATTGATTTGCACGTACCCAGGCTCATCTGCCAGGGCTTGCAGCGCTGCGCAGTTGCCGGTCATTGAACGACAGGAGTAGTGCCCAACTTCACGCACGGTACACAGGACCAGCGGATACTTTTCATCAGGAACCTCTGCGGGTGCTCGCCATTGTGCGGCAAACAGTTTGCCTTTGCCATTGGCGGTATCAAACTGGCTGTTCGCGTAAAGGTAAGGTGTGCCGGGGTGATCGAGCTCCGGACATGGCCACTGAACATGCCCCATTTCACCCATTTTCTCATAGGTTACGCCGTAGAACAGCGGGCACAGCTCGCGCATCTCATCCCAGATTTGCTGGTTACTTTGATACCGCATGGGATAGCCCATTTCACTGGCCAGCAGGCTGATGATCTCCCAGTCACGCTTGACATCACCTGAGGGTTCAATCGCTTTTTCAAAACGCTGGAATCCACGATCGGCGCAGGTAAAGACGCCGCCGTGTTCGCCCCAGGAGGTGGCCGGCAGGAGGACGTCGGCCATTTCCGCTGTCTTGGTCATGAAGATATCCTGCACGACAATAAAATCGAGCGCGTTAAACCCTTCGCGGACCAGACCTAAATCGGCCTCGGTTTGCAACGGATCCTCCCCCATGATGTAGTAGGCTTTAATTTTGCCTTCAATAGCCAGATGCGGAACTTCGGTGATGCGCGTCCCAACCTTGTCATCCATCTGATTGACGTCAATGCCCCAGGCGTTGGCGAATTTCTCCCTGACGGTGAAATCGGTCACGTCCTGATACCCAGGGAACTGGTTAGGCAGTACCCCCATATCGCACGCGCCTTGCACGTTATTCTGCCCACGCACCGGCCCAACGCCGACGTTAGGACGTCCCAGATTGCCGGTCAGCAACGCCAGGCTCGACAAACCACGAACCACGTCAACGGCCTGGCCAAACTGGGTGACGCCCATTCCCCACATCACGGTTGCCGATGGCGCTGCGGCAAATGTACGCATCGCCTGACGAACCTGCTGTGCGGGAACACCCGTTAAATGTTCAACGGCTTCAGGTGCATAGTCCTTCACGGTTTCCCAGTATGTTTCCAGTCCTTCCGCATGCTTTTGTACATACTCGCGATCGTAGAGTTGCTCTTCGATGAGGACATGGCCAAAGGCGTTAACCAGTGCCATATTACAACCGTTTTTTAACTGCAAATGTTGGTCAGCTATACGAGCAGTTTCAATACGACGTGGGTCGCAGACAATGATTTTTGCGCCGTTCTGGCGAGCTTTAATTACCCGGCGAGCCACGATCGGGTGCGAGTCGGCGCAGTTATAGCCAAAGATCAGCAGGCATTTTGAGTTTTCAATGTCGCTGATGGAATTGCTCATGGCGCCATTGCCTAATGTTTCCTGTAACCCGGCAACGGAAGGGCCGTGACAGACACGGGCGCAGCAATCGACATTATTGGTATGGAGAACGCCACGTGCGAATTTTTGCATCACGTAGTTGGTTTCATTCCCTGTTCCACGTGAAGACCCGGTGGTCATAATGGCGCGGGGGCCATAGGTATTTTTGATTTCAGATAAGCGTTTTGCGGTGTAACGAATGGCTTCATCCCAGCTAACGGGAGTGAATTTTCCACCTTTTTCATAACGGATCATCGGGCGAGTCAGACGGGGAGTCAGAAGGCGAGTGTCGTTAAGAAAATCCCAACCATAGTAGCCTTTCAGGCATAACTGATTTTGGTTCGTTACACCCTCTGCGGCCTCGGCGCGGATGATTTTGTTATTCTCAACAACAAGCTTGAGCTTGCACCCGGCCCCACAGTATGGGCATACACTGGTGATTTTTTTCATCAATAACAGACCTGTTAAATGCTGAAATAGCGCGAATTGTAAACGGAGCCGCGCGATACGCATCGCGGACTACGATTTGTCATAGTGACCGGTTGTTTAAGCATAAATCGTGCCAGAAGTGAAAACCCAGTAATTGCAGGGACTGAGGGCGAATGAGTAAAGCAGAATGACTGACGATTCGACATTAATGACGAGCTACGTCAGGGAAAATGTCGCATCGAATGGTTTAACCTTATGAAAGATCAGAAAAAGATGAAAATAGCAGGTGATACCGATCACAAATTTTAATTTTTCAGCGCTATGCTATGCTTTTATACAACGAGCGAATCGTTAACTTAAAAACATAAGTGAGGGATATTATGGGCATTATTTCATGGGTGATTTTCGGTCTTATCGCTGGGATTTTGGCAAAATGGATTATGCCGGGTAAAGATGGCGGCGGATTCTTTATGACCATCATCTTAGGGGTTGTCGGTGCGGTAGTGGGTGGCTGGATCAGTACCTTCTTTGGTTTTGGTAAAGTTGATGGTTTCAATTTTGGCAGTTTTGTCGTAGCGGTTATCGGTGCGATTGTGGTGCTGTTTATCTATAGAAAAGTCAAAAGTTAAGTAAACATGCAGACAATAGAGGCCACTGATAAGTGGCCTTTTTCTTTGGTTACCACCACCCCAGTTCCGTGCCCAGAACCACGATGATAGCCACGCCAATCATAATAAGCGTTGTTTTTTTCATCGTTATGCTCCAGGCGCAGCGTAACCGCCAATAAAAAACCAGGATAAGAAAACGACAGCGGAAATGAAAATAATGACAGGGAAAATAATACCGAGTCGCATACGATTATCTACCAGAGTTATTTAAAGACGAGTCAGCATAGCAGGGGTTAATGTACGACAAAAGCGGTTTTATCCTGACGTTTTTTATCCTTGTACATTGCGCTGTCTGCGAGGTGAAGCGCACAGTTTACATCAGTCTCCAGCGGATCAATTTCCACCACGCCCAGACTGGCGCCAGGATAAAACAGATGAATATCGCCCAGGTGGTAGTCGCCGCAAATTTGCTGCTGCAACTGATGTTTCACCTGCTGCAGACGAACGCGTTGCTCCCTGTCATCATCCGGCGACAGGCGAGCGACTAAAAATTCGTCACCGCCCAGTCGACCGAGAATGTCATTATCACTACATTTACGCAGCAGGCGGTGCCCAATCTGGATCAGGAACTGGTCGCCAACCTCGTGGCCAAAGCGGTCATTGATCAATTTGAAATCATCCAAATCGATATAGGCGACAACTATCTTCTGCCTGAGGTGGCGGGCGAGCGAAAAAAGGGTCTCTACATTTTCAAAAATTGCGCGCCGATTCGGTAATCCGGTCAGGGCATCGGTGTAGGAGTGAGCAATCAGCGCAGCGTTCGCTTCACGTAACTGAGCAACCAGCGACTCTTTTTGAATAGACTGGGCGATTAGTCCGGCAAACAGATGCAACACCTGTTCACCACGTTCGCTTAACGCATGCTGGCGGCGACTGGTGGCGCAGAGCGTACCGTAAAACGTTCCGTCCGGAAGATGAACGGGAGTACTCAGAAAAGTGGTGATGTCCAGTGCGCGAGCGGTGGTACATTCCGGCCATCGTACGGGCACGTTGTCGCTGTACAGACAGTTTTCCTCAATAGCGCGTTTGCACAGCGTCTCATCCCACGGTACGGACAGCCCTTCGGGGATCTGCATTTGGCAGCTATTACGCGCATACAGAATATGCTGCAGACGGGCATCCAGATCGACCTTGGTCAAGTATGTAGATTCCATCTCAGTCACTACTTCCAGCATTTCCAGAAGTTGGCGTACCAGACTCTCAACTGACTGCTCCGTGGCTAAGGATTGTGAGACTCTGGCAAGGAT
This sequence comes from Citrobacter freundii ATCC 8090 = MTCC 1658 = NBRC 12681, assembly GCF_011064845.1. NCBI lineage: Bacteria > Pseudomonadati > Pseudomonadota > Gammaproteobacteria > Enterobacterales > Enterobacteriaceae > Citrobacter > Citrobacter freundii. The sequence goes on from NZ_CP049015.1 coordinate 2,082,184, forward strand.
CATGTCCGACATGAGGTGTAAATACTCCTGAGTGATGACAAGGCTGGCGTGGGCGCATGATAGAACATCAGGGAGCAAGATGAAACACGTGTTTCTGGCTGAAATGTAATCATAAAATTGAAATTAGAACGTAAAACATGGAGATAGAAGGGAAGTCGGGGTAACCTGCCGGAATAATGCTTTTAAACAGGAGTAGAGATGAAACTAGCGTCTATTATTTTGCCCGGCTTGCTGGTGCTGGCGGGGTGTACAACGCAGCCTGATGCCCCTAAACCACCAAAAATCGGCATGGCGAATCCGGCATCGGTGTATTGCGAACAAAAGGGCGGTACGCTGGTTGCGGTGCAGACTCCGCAAGGCGTAAGGTCAGACTGCAAACTACCCGGAGGGGAAGTGATTGATGAATGGGCGCTCTGGCGTAGAGATCATCCGACAGCGGGCAAGTGATACGCGGTCAGCATTGACGTAGCCACTCAGCGAGCACCAGCGCGTGGTTTTGCTGGGTATTTTTCGCCGCATACAGTAGCGTTAAGGTTTGCTGTCGGGCAATCTCTGCGAGGCGCTTTCCTTCTTGCTGCTGTTGAGCCAGTTCAGCGCGATATTGCTCAGAAAAATGCGAGAAATCAATCAACTCTGCGTGGAATGCCTTACGTAAATCAGATGACGGGGTAAGTGCTTTATTCCATTCGTTGAAAATAAGATCGCTCTTTTTCACCCCGCGAGGCCATAACCGGTCGACCAACACGCGGTAACCATCGCTTTTTTCTGCCGGGTCATACACACGTTTGCACTGAATATTCATCTCTTCATCCGCTCCATTAAGCTATCGCTATTACGGTTAAATAAGATCGTAAAACGTGACCATTATAGCATTCCGCCAGCCCTGACTCCCAATTTAAGGGATTGTGATACCAACAAAAAATCGGTAGGCTGAGGCTCCTTATAGTGTCCCTCATTGTCTGGACATAAGGAAAGTTTAATGGAAATTTCCCCGATTAAAGATACGCTTCGCATTGCGCTGGTGGGCGATTACAACCCCGATATTGTGGCGCATCAGGCTATTCCTCTTGCCATTGATGATGCCGCTGCCGTCCTGGAATTAGTGGCTGATTATGACTGGCTAACCACATCTGATATCAGCAGCAGTGAGGACCTGGTAGGTTATGATGCCATTTGGGTCGTTCCAGGCAGTCCTTATCGCCACCTGGAAGGGGCGCTGATCGCGATAAGCTATGCGCGTGAAAACAGCATCCCATTCCTGGGTACCTGTGGCGGCTTTCAACATGCCATTCTGGAGTATGCCCGCAACGTGCTGGGCTGGATCGACGCCGCCCACGCGGAGACGGACACCACGGGTCGGATGGTGATAGCACCGTTGACCTGCTCGCTGGTAGAAAAAACGGATGATATTGAGCTTCGGGCCAATACGCTGATTGCCAAAGCCTACGGACGGGATGTTATCTCGGAGGGATATCACTGCAACTACGGCGTATCGGAAGATTTTGCCGCTGAGCTGGAGCGTGGCGATCTCCGTGTGACCGGTTGGGATGAGGCTGGTGATATTCGTGCCATTGAGCTGGTGACACATCCATTTTATGTCGGCACGCTCTTTCAGCATGAACGCGGAGCGCTGGCGGGAAAACCCGTACCTCTGGTTCAGGCGATGCTGCGCGCCGCGCGCGGATAAATATTGGGCAGGTTGTCCGCGAACCTGCCCTCTGCATTATGCGCTCGCGATCTCCCGATTGCGCCCCGCGCACAAACCAAACACCGCCATCAGCATCGCTAACACGGCGACACCCGTTAATGGAATCAGCCAACTACCGTTGAGGTCGTGAATTTTCCCCATCAGCGGTGGCCCACAGGCGGCCAGTAAATATCCGACAGACTGTGCCATGCCGGAGAGAGCGGCAGCCTGATGCGCTGAGCTTGCGCGCAGGCCAATAAAGGTTAAGCCAAGGATCATCGTCGCGCCTGAGCCAAAGCCAAACAGGATGGTCCATAGCAATGCCTGGTCGGGCATTATGGCGAATCCCGCCGCGCCGACGGCGCACATTAACGAAACCAGAGCGGCGATGGCGCGCTGATCCTTAAATCTGTTCAGGACGAGAGGGATCAATATTCCCGGCGCGGCAGTCGCCAGCTGCAGTAAACCATGCAACGAACCGGCCTGAGATTCACTGTAGCCATGGCTAATTAAAATGGCGGGTAGCCAGCCGATGATGACGTAATAGACAAGGGAGTTGATCCCCAGAAACAGCGTCACTTGCCAGGCTAGGCCAGAGCGCCAGATCGCGCGGGAATGCAAGGCGCGCGAGTTACTCAGGCTGGCATGAGCAGTCTGGCGGCATTGGGGCAACCAGATAATCAGCGCCAGCAGCGGGAAGGCCATCAGCACCATCAACGCACCGCGCCAGCCAAATCCATTTAGTGCCAATGGAACCACAATTGCCGAGCCTAGTGCCGCCGCCGCGCCCATGGTCAGCGAGTATGCGCCAGTGAGTTTCGCCACATGCTGGGAAAAATCTCGCTTAATCAATCCGGGTAACAGCACATTTCCCAACGCGATTCCGCAACCAATGATGGCGGTACCGCTAAACAGGAACCCTGAGGAAGGCAGCGAACGAATCGCAATACCTACGCAAATCAACAGCATCGCGGCAAACAGGCTACGTTCGATGCCCCAGCGGCGCGCAACGGCGGCAGCCAGGGGTGATACCAGCGCGAAGGCCAGCAGCGGCAGGGTAGTCAGAAGTCCAGTCTGGGCGGTACTCAAACCGTAGTCGGCGCGAATGGCATCCAGCAACGGGGCTGCGCCGGTAAAGGTGACGCGCAGTGTGGTGGCAATCATCAGGATCCCCGCGATCAGCAACGCTGCATTTTTGCCACGGGAGGAAGGTGTAGTAATCATTTTTTTCTCATATCGTCAGGCGAGGCGATACTTTAGCGTTTTTACACTATGGATGAATCAAGCTAAAATGACAGATTATCGCTAAAATAGGACATTCTTATGTTGGGGCTGAGACTGGATGGATATGAGCCCGATTTGCACCACGATGCGGCGGTCGCATTTTGTATTCAGGCTCGGGAAGATGAACTTTTCAGTCCGCTGCATCAGCATCGTAAGGGACAGTTGATCCTGGCGCTGCATGGTGCGATCACCTGTGAAGTTGAAAATGCTATGTGGATGGTGCCTCCGCAATATGCTGTGTGGATCCCTGGCGAAATTCCACACAGCAACCACGTTACCGTAGGCGCGCAATTGTGTTTTCTGTTTATTGAGCCGCAGGCTGTCGTGATGCCTGAACGTTGCTGCACGCTGAAAATCGCCCCGTTATGTCGGGAACTCATTCTGGCGCTGGCGTCCAAATCGGATGCTCAGCGACTGGAGCCGGCAACCCAGCGGCTGACGCAAGTGTTGTTTGATGAACTCCCGCAGCAACCACAGGAGCAGATGCAGTTACCGGTTTCCGATCACCCGAAAATTCGCAGAATGGTCGCAACGATGGCGAAAGAGCCAGCACAATGGCAGACGTTGGGACAATGGGCCAGCGTATTTGCGATGAGTGAACGTAACCTTGCTCGTCTGGTCGTCAAAGAAACGGGGTTGAGTTTTCGCCGTTGGCGTCACCAGCTCCAGCTGATTCTGGCGCTGCAGGCGTTGATCGATGGCCGCAATGTACAACAGGTCGCGCAAATGCTCGGGTACGATTCGACCACGGCATTTATCACTATGTTCAAAAAAGGCCTGGGGCAGACGCCAGGCCGTTATCTGAACGGGCTGGCTACTGCTTCCCAACAATCAACGAGACCAGGCCTGCCGCAATAAGCGGCCCCACCGGCACACCGCGAAACAGCGCCACGCCCAGTACCGTGCCCACCAGTAATCCGGCAACAAGCTGGGGCTGACTGCCCATGAGCGTAACGCCGCGTCCGCCGAGCCATGAGACAAATACCCCGACGGCAATAGCGACCAGTGATTTCCAGTTTACAAAGGAGTGGATGAGCGTGGAGGGCGGTAGCGTTCCGCTGGCGATCGGTGCCATGACGCCAATGGTCAGAATGATAATCCCGACGGTCAGGCCCTGTTTTTCAATCCAGGGGAAGAAAGTATTCAGAGGGGTAACACGGACAATGATCAGCACCAGAATTGAAACAGCGACAGTGGTGTTGTGGCTGACAAAGCCCAGAGCTGCCAGTCCGAGGAGGATCAGCAGAGTGACATCAAACATCGTAGTTTCCTTGCCAAAAGAAAAAATAAGCCTGCTTACTGTACGCGTAAATGCGTGACGGAACAGGCTTTTTTTAATGATTATGATTTTTTTTGGGCTAACGCACGATGCGACGTTTTTTACTGCTAACGCAGACCATTATTGTTCGCGGCGGAAAGGGATTAATTCAGGTTGCGCGATACGCAGGTAATCTGCGGTATCCATGATCACGGATTTTTCCAGCAACCCGGCATTAAACGCAATTTCATGAAAACGCTCAAACAGTAGCGGATCAGCGACCAGCTTTAGATTAGGATGAAAACTGAACGGTGGGATAGCGCCAAATACGCAGCCAGTCAGTTCATCTACCTCCGCCGGGCTGGCAAGAGACGCTCTCAACCCACCAATATGGCTGGCTAACAGGCTCAGGTCGGCCTGCTGATCGGCAGAGAGGATCGCCAGAACATGCTGATTGACGCCGTTGCCTTTTACTTTGCAGACCAGCGCTTTTGCTCCCTGGCCCAGTGCGGTACCACGAATTTCAGAAACTGCCTCACATTTGCCGACGGCTTCATGGCTTACCACGCGGTACGTTGCGCCTTGCTCTGACAACAGCGAGATTAAACGCTGATGCGTTGCGTTACCTTTGTTCACTTCCGTCATGACTTACTCCTGGTACAACAATGAAAATCCTGCAGAAAAATAATCACGCACCGGCGTGTTTTTTCTGTTTGTTCAGATAGAGCTGTGCATCAGATGCTTTGTAAGCATCATCAATAGTGTCGTTCGGCTGCATATTGTAAACCCCGGCAGAGAAGCTGATGGATATATCATGCGCAATAATTTGTAAGTTATAGCGAATTCTCTCCAGCAGGCGGGGCGTTAAATCACTGGGGTGGTCGATGAGGATAATACAAAACTCATCGCCGCCGAGGCGGATGGCGTAGTCGCTTTTGCGAATAGAGCTTTGAATGGCTTTGGCCAGATGGGTGATAATCCGATCGCCTTCTTTATGCCCTAACGTGTCATTGATGACTTTCAGTTTATCGCAGTCGATGGCGATAAAGGTGACGAGCGTTCCCGTGTTCACCAACTGTTGCAAACGCTGCTCAAGCGCCGGCGTTAAAATTTTACGGTTGTATAGCCCGGTCATCGCATCACTGACATTTTCCCGCGTGACGTTGTGATACAACCGAAAATGCGTTCTGACCATATTCAGCAGTAATATCGTTGCCAGTAAATAGAATGCAAATATCTTCCAGGACGAGACAATAAAATACATAACATCGAGTGAGAGTGTGATGCGTATACCACCGGGTATGTCCTTCTCATAGTCAACATAGCGGAACAGATCGGTTTCACTTTTATGAACGAGAATCTCTTTACCGGAGCTGGTATCCGAGACCGTTACGTTAAGATAGCGCCAGACGAGAGGGCGGTCGCTGGTATAGAAAATATTCTGTAAATTCTCTTTATTAATATCTACCATCACCACACCTTTTAACTTACCGGTGTAGTAGACCGGTGTTAAAAAGCTCATCACTTTTTTCTCGGTCAGGTTATCTTCATAAATACTGGAAATCACCGTGCGGCCGGTGAAAATACCATCAATATCATTCTGGTCGATTCCCAGCGTACCTTTTTGCAAAAACGACCAGTTGTGTATCGCAAATTTCCGCGAGTCGATCAAATCATAGAAATAGACGTAGTTATTTTTGAGATCGACGTAATATCGAAATTTATACTCTAACGTCCCTAATCCCTGACCGTAATCTTTCTGCTGACGATTAACATTGACCGCCCGGTCAAAAGAAGGCAGCAGAAAAATGTCATCAAGCTGTTCACTACATTTTGTTGAGGTGGTCTGCAACGTACCGTGCAATGGCAGATAGTTGTGCTTAGTAAGGTTGAGCCCATGAGCGCCGTTAACGCTGTCGAAAGCGGTGCAAAGTGCTTTTTGCTGTTCGAGAGAGGCTGGCTCATGGGGGGACGAAAATGTGCGCATCAGATGGGCTGCGATGCTTTGATTTGTGTACTTATCATAGAGAAACGATGAGTCGGCTTTCTCATTGATATAGCGCATGTACGCATTCATTGCTTTATCGCTGGCAATGAGCTCATAAACCAAAAAAGAAGACGTCAAAACAATTACGCTGACGGAGATAAAGAGCCTGAGCGCTTTATGATGCAATTTCATAATGATTTACAGCCCTGTAAGTCTGATAGTTCAGTCTATCACACGGCATACATCCGCTCTAACGCTACGGGCAAGGACATTTTGTAATAAAAATCATTCGCGCGCTTCACCTTTAACTCTTAATGTTGTATTTATAATGCAGCTTATAAAAGGAGACAGGCCAATGAGCGCGACTGAAAAAGCGGGTCATACATTTTTAGCCAGCCTGGGCAAAACACGTCTGCGTCCGGGCGGCGTTGAAGCAACAGAATGGTTGTTTAGCCAATCACAGCTGACGCCCGGCAGCCAGGTGCTTGAAGTGGCGTGCAACATGGCCACGACGGCGATAGAGTTAGTTCAACGCTTTGGTTGTACGGTCTACGCTATCGATATGGATAAAACCGCGCTGTCTAATGCCAGAAATAATGTGGCAGCAAATGGGCTGGAAAATCACATTCATGTGATGGCTGCGAATGCCAGTACCCTGCCTTTTGCGGATAACAGTTTCGATGTTGTGATTAACGAAGCCATGCTGACAATGTATGCCGATAAAGCGAAGGCGAAGTTAATAGCCGAATATTATCGCGTGTTGAAGCCCGGTGGGCGCCTGCTCACCCACGATATTATGTTCACCGCCCAAAAACTGGGCGCGGGCGAACAGGGCCAGCTTGTCGATGTGGTGAAATCAAACGTTAGCCCAATGACCAGACAAGGCTGGCGTGATTTGTTTCTTAACTCCGGGTTCGAACAGGTCTTGCAGCAGAATGGCAACATGTCGCTGATGTCACCGCGCGGATTAATTCGTGATGAAGGGCTTACAGGGGCAGTTAAAATTGTGTTTAACGGCTTACGCACGAGCGAAAATCGTCGTCGGTTCCTGAAAATGTTTCGCTTCTTCCGTTCGCAACGTCATCAGCTAAACTACATTGCCTGCTGCTCTGTTAAGGGAAAATAAAAACAGGATGGGGCACTATTTATAAAATCAGTCAGCACATCTACGCGCTGACTGATTTGTTTAGATTAATTGTTACTGGTCGTACTTTGCTTATGAAACAGTTCGCGAAATACCGGGTAAATATCATCCTGGTCGCGGATATGCTGCATCGCAAAGTTATCAAAGGTTGATTGCAGATGTTCGTATTCACGCCATAAGGTTTGGTGGGCGCGGCGAGTGATTTCGATATAGCTGTAATAGCGTACCACTGGCAGTAGCTTTTTCGCCAAAATCTCATGACACAGCGGTGAATCATCTGCCCAGTTATCACCGTCCGATGCCTGTGCAGCATAGATGTTCCACTGGGCAGGGTTGTAGCGATCTTTCACCACTTCATCCATTAACTTCAGCGCACTGGAGACAATGGTTCCCCCGGTTTCCTGAGAGTAGAAGAACTCATGTTCATCCACTTCTTTCGCCTGGGTATGGTGGCGAATATAAACCACCTCCACGTTCTTATAGGTCCGGCTTAAGAACAGATACAGCAGGATATAAAAACGTTTAGCCATATCTTTGGTCGACTGATCCATCGAACCAGAGACGTCCATCAGGCAGAACATCACCGCCTGGCTGGAAGGGTCGGGGCGTTTTTCATAATTTTTGTAGCGTAAATCAAAGGTGTCGATAAATGGCACGCGTTCGATTTTTGCCCGCAGTTCGGCAATCTCTTTGCGTAACCGTTCCTCTTCCAGCAACTGCGCTGGTTCGCTTTTCGCGATGGTTTCCAGATCCGCTTCGAGAGCATGCAGTTCGCGACGCTTACCCGCTGTCATCGCCGTACGGCGCGCCAGTGAGTTTTGCAGGGATCGCACCACGCTAATGTTGGCAGGCACACCGTTAGAGGTAAAACCTGCCCGGTGTGTTTTATACTCCGTTAACTGACGCTGCTGATTCTGCTTCAGGTTAGGAAGTGCTAAATCTTCGAACAACAGATCAAGATATTCATCTTTAGAGATCTGAAAGACGAACTCATCCTGACCCTCACCATCCTGGCTGGCCTGGCCTTGTCCACTTCCTGAGCCGCCACCGCCGCCTTGTGGGCGTTCAATGCGGTCATTCTGCACAAAATGGTCGTTACCCGGATGTACGCGATGGCGCAGGCCACCACGTCCCTGATGAAACATTGGTTCGCTAATATCATCAGTCGGAATAGAGACAGATTCGCCGCTATCCACATCAGTCACCGAACGCTTGTTAATGGCCTCGGAGATCGACTGTTTAATTTGCGATTTATAACGGCGTAAGAAGCGCTGGCGGTTTACCGTGCTCTTGTTTTTGCCGTTAAGACGCCGGTCAATAAACCAGGTCATAAGCCCCCCGTACTGCCAACTGTTCGCCATGTCTGTAAGTGCCGGATGGCGCTGTCGCTATCCGGCCTACGGAACATTGTTTTGCAAGCCCGGTAAGCGCATGCGCCACCGGGCACTTATGTTAAGACGATTTACGTACGCGCAAATACCATTCGCACAGTAAACGCACTTGTTTACGCGTGTAGCCTTTTTCCATCATACGGTCGACAAAATCGTCGTGTTTTTTCTGCTCGTCAGTCGAGGTTTTAGCATTGAACGAAATGACCGGCAGCAGCTCCTCGGTATTGGAGAACATTTTCTTCTCAATAACCGTGCGTAGTTTTTCGTAACTGGTCCAGTTTGGATTGCGACCGCTGTTATTCGCTCTGGCACGCAGAACAAAGTTGACGATCTCGTTACGGAAATCTTTCGGGTTACTGATACCCGCCGGCTTCTCAATTTTCTCCAGTTCTGAGTTCAGTGACTCGCGATCAAACAGCTGCCCGGTATCTGGATCGCGATACTCCTGATCCTGAATCCAGAAATCCGCATAAGTGACATAACGGTCGAAAATGTTCTGTCCGTATTCGGAATAGGATTCGAGATAAGCTGTCTGGATCTCCTTGCCGATGAATTCAGCATATTTCGGGATCAGATAGCCTTTCAGGAACTCAAGATAACGCTCAGCTTGCTCCTGCGGGAACTGTTCACGCTCGATTTGCTGCTCCAGTACGTAGAACAGATGAACCGGGTTAGCTGCCACTTCAGCATGGTCAAAGTTAAATACGCGAGAGAGGATCTTAAACGCGAAACGCGTGGACAGACCGTTCATTCCCTCATCAACCCCGGCGTAATCACGATACTCCTGATAGGATTTCGCTTTTGGATCGGTATCTTTCAGGCTTTCGCCATCGTAAACGCGCATCTTCGAGTAAATGCTCGAGTTCTCAGGTTCTTTCAGGCGAGAAAGAATGGTAAAGCGAGAGAGCGTTTCCAACGTGCCCGGTGCGCAAGGCGCATGGGTCAGCTCACTGTGGTTAAGCAGTTTTTCGTAAATTTTGATCTCTTCAGAGATCCGCAGGCAATAAGGCACTTTGACGATGTAAACACGGTCAAGGAACGCCTCATTGTTTTTGTTATTACGGAACGTTACCCATTCAGACTCGTTCGAGTGGGCAAGAATAATCCCGTTAAACGGCAGGGCGGAGATACCTTCTGTCCCGTTGTAGTTTCCTTCCTGGGTGGCGGTCAGCAGAGGATGCAGCACTTTAATCGGTGCTTTAAACATCTCAACGAACTCCATAATCCCCTGGTTTGAGCGGCACAGTGCGCCCGAATAACCGTAGGCATCAGGATCGTTCTGGGCGTGGTGTTCGAGTTTACGAATATCCACTTTCCCGACCAGCGCAGAAATATCCTGGTTGTTTTCATCACCAGGCTCCGTTTTAGCGATAGCGATCTGCTCCAGAATAGACGGCCAGACTTTGACGACGCGGAATTTTGTAATGTCCCCGCCAAAATCATGCAGACGTTTAGCAGCCCACGGCGACATGATCGTACCGAGATAACGACGCGGGATCCCATACTCTTTTTCCAGGATCTGCGCGTCTTCCTGCGGATTAAACAGGCATAACGGATGATCGTTGACCGGGCTACGTTCGCCATTGGCGCTCAGGACATAAATCGGTACTCGTTGCATCAGCGACTTCAGCCGCTCAGCAAGAGATGATTTCCCCCCTCCCACAGGCCCCAGCAGATACAGAATCTGCTTCTTCTCTTCCAGACCTTGAGCCGCATGCTTCAAATAAGAAACAATCTGCTCAATGGCGTCTTCCATGCCGTAAAACTCTTCAAAAGCGGGATAGCGTGCAATTACCCGATTCGAAAAGAGTCGAGAAAGTCGAGGTTCATGGGCAGTGTCAACCATGACAGGCTCACCAATAGCCATTAATAGCCGCTCTGCCGCGTTGGCATAAGCACTGCGATCTTGCCGACAAGTGGTAAGAAACTCCTGCAGCGTGAACTCTTCGTCCTTGGCAGCTTCATAACGCTGGCGATAGTGATCGAATATATTCATGGTATGCCGTCCTTTCGTTTTTTAGCACATGTTAAGAGCCGTTCATATGAATAGTAGAGGCCCCTGAAGAGGTAAACTGAACGACGTCGCTGCTGAAGAAATAAGCAACTCTCATGCCATTTTAGTGGTCAGGAGATCAACGTATTCGGTGATACACCTTCTAAAATTAAGCGTAGATGGCATTTGCAAAACTTGCCTGTGTGCGCAAATGAATTTCAATGGCATATCAATAACTCATCAGCAAAAAAAGCACATCTTATGTAAAGAATTGGAGCGGGATTCATGCGGTGTTCACCGTGCTGCAAGCAAAATGTCATCACTCGCTGAGAAATTAGGGGGTTACATTCTGGGGTGAATACGTAAAATAGTTGGGCTGAAGCGTATTGGCGGTTACACTTTGACCGCTACACATTTGAATAAGGAATTATGGATTGTGACCAAACTCAAACTTCTGGCACTTGGCGTCCTTGCCGCAACCGCAGTTAGCACCGCACAGGCGGAAAGTCAGTGGACTGTTGGCGCGGGTGTTGGTGTGATTAACAGCCCGTACAAACAGTATGACCGCGATGTTTACCCTGTTCCGGTTGTCACCTATGAAGGCGATAATGTGTGGTTCCGCGGCTTGGGTGGCGGTTACTATTTGTGGAATGATACGGCAGATAAGCTTTCCATCATGGCGTACTATGATCCGACGCATTTCAAGCCGGGTGATAGCGATAGCCATGCTTTACGCCAACTCGACAAGCGTAAAAGCAGCTTGATGGCTGGTCTATCATATGTACATAACACCCAGTATGGTTTCCTGCGTACCGCACTGGCGGGTGATACCCTGGATAACAGCAACGGCTTTATCTGGGATCTGGCCTGGCTCTACCGTTACACCAATGGTGGTCTGACCCTGACGCCGGGTATCGGTGTGCAGTACAGCAGCGAAAACTACAACGACTACTATTATGGTGTGTCCAATCACGAGTCTCGCCGCAGTGGTCTGAATAGCTACAACGCTGACGATGGATGGGATCCGTACCTGGAGTTGACCGCGAGCTATAACTTCCTTGGCAACTGGAACGTGTACGGCACTGGCCGTTATGTGCGTTTGAGTGATGAAGTTAAAGACAGCCCGATGGTCGATAAGTCCTGGTCTGGCATCTTCTCGGTGGGTGTGACCTACAAGTTCTGATACTACTCGGTGTCAAACACTAGCCCGCATCTCTGCGGGCTTTTTTACGTCATTAAATTTAAGACAACCCCCAGATCATGATGGTGCAATTTGTGCACCCTAACAGGACACATGCACGTTGTTTTGCTTTACTGTGGTGCATTAACACAGGAGGGTGCGATGACAGCGAAACAGGTGACGTTTACAAACCAGGTATCGCTTCCTGCTATTGGGCAGGGAACATGGTACATGGGCGAGGATCCAAGCCGACGCCGGGATGAAGTGTCTGCGCTGCAGGCCGGACTGGATCTCGGCCTGCGATTGATTGATACCGCAGAAATGTACGCTGATGGTGCAGCGGAAGAGGTGGTGGGTGAAGCATTAACGGGACGGCGTGATAGCGCTTTTTTAGTCTCGAAAGTTTACCCATGGAATGCCGGTGGAGAGAAAGCCATTGCCGCCTGCGAAGCCAGCCTGCGTCGACTGAAAACTGATTATCTGGATCTCTATTTGCTGCACTGGATGGGCGATTTTTCATTTGCAGAGACCGTCGATGCCATGGAAACACTGATTGCGCAAGGGAAAATCCGCCGTTGGGGCGTCTCAAATCTCGATTATGATGATATGCAGGCGTTATGGCAGGTACCCGGTGGACGGGAGTGTGCGACTAACCAGGTGCTTTATCATTTAGCCTCGCGCGGTATTGAATATGATTTACTGCCGTGGTGCCAGCAGCAGCAGATGCCGGTTATTGCATACAGTCCGCTGGCCCAGGCGGGACGCCTGCGTGGCGATTTGCTTTCTAATTCCGTGGTGAATGACATTGCGCGCGTGCACAATGTTAGTGCTGCGCAGATTTTGCTGGCGTGGGTGATTCGTCAGTCGGGTGTAATAGCAATTCCGAAAGCCGCAAGCGTAGCGCATGTCGAACAAAATGCCGCCGCGCTGCAGATAACGCTCTCTGTAGATGAGCTGAAGCAGTTAGATAAGGCGTATCCGGCGCCAAAAGGTAAAACAGCGCTGGATATGGCCTGATTTGCCAAATGACGATGCTCACGCAGCTTATCAGGCCAACGGCTGCGTGTGGTTTGCATGCCGGATAAGGCGTTAGCCGCATCCGGCATGTTGTGCAGAGTTGTCTTAGCGTTTAGCAACACGAATAGTCTGCGCGAGGCGAGATGGTTTTTCTTCGGTGGTTTTCTGCGGAGCGGTCGCGTAAGCCGTTTCTACACAAACAAACGTTTTGTAGCCATCATCCGGCATGTCGCCCATACTGACGGACAGCGCTGGGCCAGGGTTCCAGCCCACGACATTCAGGTGGTGGTGGTGGACAACGTCGATATTGCGATTCAACGCATCATCATGAATCACGCTGCACGCTTCCGGATTCAGATAGACACGATCGGTGCGGTCCGGGAAGGTCTGGATACCATCAGCCAGCACATCTTCTTTAGCATCATTCACTTTATCGATCAGGCGATCGCCGAGACCACTAACTTTCACTGCCGCAATGTCACCAACGTTGAAATAGGTATGCAGTGCCGAGGTGGTTTCAAACTCACCGTGAGCTTCCAGCTCCATCTCACAGGTGGCTCCCACTTTGAAACGGGCCAGCAGGCAAAACTCGTGCGGCCAAAGCTGATGCGTTTCGGCATTGCTCTGCAGTTCAAACGTCAACACCACGCCATTGTCGTCTTCGTTGTGCGCTTTCAGCGTCCATGGCAAGTTACGGGCAAAACCATGCGAAGGCAGGCCCTGCTGAGCAGCCGGACCAAACCACGGCCAGCAAATGGGTACGCCGCCACGCAGCGCTACGCCGGTTTTAAACGGGGTATTGTTGCTTAACCACAGGACTTCCTCTTCGCCGTTTGGTTTCCAGGAAAGAAGATGTGCGCCCTGTAGCGCGAAAGACGCTTTAACCTGGGGGTGATCGACAACAAGAACCTCAAGCTCATCAAGCTGACGGCGGGAGAGGACAGGGGTAAGCTGTTCAATGACCGGGAGAGCGAAAATTTTGTTAATCATGATGCAATCCTTGGTATGTGAATATTTTGGTCATAAAAAAAGGCGACCGAAGTCGCCTTTTTGGATCAGATACTCATCTCAACTTATTTGGAGATGTGAGCAATCAGGTCCAGAACTTTGTTAGAGTAGCCGGTTTCGTTGTCGTACCAGGATACCAGTTTCACGAAGTTGTCGTTCAGTGCGATACCAGCTTTAGCATCGAACACGGAAGTGCAAACTTCACCGTTGAAATCGGTAGATACTACGTCGTCTTCGGTGTAACCCAGAACGCCTTTCATCGGGCCTTCGGAAGCAGCTTTGATTGCTTTCTTAATTTCTTCGTAAGAAGCAGCTTTTTCCAGACGAACGGTCAGGTCAACAACGGATACGTTCGGGGTAGGAACGCGGAACGCCATACCAGTCAGTTTGCCGTTCAGTTCTGGCAGTACTTTACCTACAGCTTTAGCAGCACCGGTAGAGGACGGGATGATGTTCTGGGATGCGCCGCGGCCGCCGCGCCAGTCTTTGTGAGACGGGCCATCAACGGTTTTCTGAGTAGCGGTGGTCGCGTGAACAGTAGTCATCAGACCTTCGATGATGCCGAAGTTGTCGTTGATAACTTTAGCCAGCGGAGCCAGGCAGTTAGTGGTGCAGGATGCGTTAGAAACGATGTCCTGACCTTCGTATTTGTCAAAGTTAGCGCCTTTAACAAACATCGGAGTGTTATCTTTGGACGGACCAGTCAGAACCACTTTTTTCGCGCCAGCAGTGATGTGCTTACGAGCGGTTTCATCTGTCAGGAACAGGCCAGTAGCTTCAGCTACTACGTCAACACCAACTTCGTCCCATTTCAGGTTAGCCGGATCACGTTCAGCGGTAACACGGATTTTTTTACCGTTTACGATCAGATGACCGTCTTTCACTTCAACGGTACCGTTGAAACGGCCGTGAGTGGAGTCATATTTCAGCATGTAAGCCATGTAGTCAGCGTCTAACAGGTCGTTGATTGCAACGATCTCGATGTCAGAGCGTTCTTGAGCAGCACGGAAAACAATGCGACCGATACGGCCAAAACCGTTGATACCTACTTTGATAGTCATATATTCCACCAGCTATTTGTTAGTGAATAAAAGGTTGCCTGTAAAATTACAAAAACCTTACGCAGCGTCAAGCGGAATCGTGTCAATCATTGCGACAAATCAATCTGCTGCCTAAGCTTTGCGCAACTGACTCGCCTCACTCTTCCTTTGGGCTTGAAACCACATGGGGTCGGCGGCCCGAATTTTAAAGGGCAATCAAGATAAAAACGTGATTCTGATCACGAATTGCAGGCTGCCATTTCGCAAGGATCAAGTTTAGAACAAAAGTTCGCACTCCGGTGTTAATGTTTTGTTAGAATCTGTCTCGCGATGTGAGTTTAGATAAAGCGAGATGTGAGCAAATGGCTAATCAACCTTCTCCAGAAGAACTGAAAAAAAATTTAACCGAAATGCAGTTCTACGTGACGCAGAATCACGGGACAGAACCGCCATTTACCGGGCGTTTGCTGCATAACAAGCGTGACGGCATCTACCACTGTCTGATCTGCGATAAACCGCTATTTCGTTCCGAGACAAAATATGACTCTGGCTGCGGCTGGCCCAGCTTTTACGAGCCTGTCAGCGATGAGGCTATCCATTACATAAAAGATACGTCACACGGCATGCAGCGCATAGAAATCCGCTGCGGAAACTGTGATGCGCACCTGGGACACGTCTTCCCGGATGGTCCGAAACCTACCGGTGAACGGTACTGCGTTAACTCAGCGTCTTTGAACTTCACCGATAGTGAAAACGGTGAGCAAACCAAGGGTTGAAGAAACGATTCAGCAAATTATTCTACGGAGAGTGGATTTAACATGAATCTTGATGAGATGATCAACAGTATGACGCCGGAAGTTTATCAGCGCTTATCGACTGCCGTTGAGCTCGGAAAATGGCCGGATGGGGTAGCGCTAACAGCAGAACAAAAAGAGAATAGCTTACAGTTGGTGATGTTATGGCAGGCGCGTAACAATATTGACGCGCAGCATATGACGATTGATACCAACGGTGAGATGGTGATGAAGAGCAAGCAGCAGTTGAAGGTTGAGTTTGGTATTACGCCCGAACCGATTGCGACGTTTAAATCCTGATTACCCAGGCCCGGCAGACATCGATGTCGGGCCTGCAGTTGATGTTATTTCTTATTCATCATCGCTTTCAGATCGGCGAACGGGTTGTATTTCGCTTCGCCTACGGCCTTTTGCGCATCTTCTCCTGCAACCACCGTTGAACCATACTGGTCCGCTTCCGTATATTTGGAATGCTCGTGATCGTGGCAGTACAGGCACAACATTTCCCAGTTGCTACCATCTTCTGGGTTATTCGAGTGATCGTGATCGATATGGTGTACCGTCAACTCGCGCAAATTTGAATACACGAACTCACGGGAACAGCGTCCACAGACCCAGGGAAAGAGTTTAAGCGCCTTTTCCCGGTAACCGACTTCCAGACGGGCGTAATTTTTAGGGATAAAAGCCATAAAGCTCATGCCTCCAGTAGAAAATGAAGAGCTGCGCCAAAAGCTGGCGCAGCAGAATGTGCTAATCATAACCTATTGTGTCAGGCGTTGGGATCAGTGTTTGATGCCTAACGAATCGGCTAACTGCTTCGCCAACTGATTATTGTCATCTGCGCCGTACTCCCAGAACATGGCGCCTCCCAACCCTTTGCTTTTGATGTAGTCGGCTTTGATCGCCACCGAACGCGGATTTTCATAGGAGAGGGCAAAGAGTGTTTTTCCATCTGCAGACTGCACCGACAGCCACGGCACTTTCGCTTCATCATCCCAATGTTGGCTAAAGCGTTTTTGCGGATCGTTGATCAACTTCGCCACGATATCGTTGTACTTCACGTAGGTATCTTTGCTCAGGTCGACGCCCAGTGATTTGAACAACTCAATTTGAGCTGACTCGAAATAGGGCTGGGTAGCCGGGTTTTTCTGCGCGTCAGGTTTGCTCCAGTCAATACCTGGCTCAACGGCGCGTTTTGGTACGCGTCCATAAAAGCCAATGCCCAGATTCATTTGGCTCGGTTTCAGACCGGCTGCGAGATAGTTACTGACCACAAAATCGGCGCTGTACTTATCCGCCGCGGCGACCGTCGGCCATTGCGTCGAATCATACAGGTTCGAGTTAAAATACTGGGTGCCGTAAGCCATGTCATAGGTCATCAGGTTGATGTAGTCGAGCGATGGTGCAATGGCTTTTACATCTACCCAGCTTTTCGGACTTTCTGCATTTGCGCCCACGGCGATGGTCAGCAGCTTTTTATGCCCCAATGCGGCCCGCAGTTCTGTTAGCAGCGCGGTAAAGTTAGCGCGGTCAGCCGGTTGGCTTTCGACCAGTCCCCAGGCGCCGTTAACCGGATATTCCCAGTCGAGATCGATGCCATCCAGACCATATTTCGCAATTATCTCTTGCGCAGACTGAATAAACACTGCGCGCGTATCCTTCGTTGCCGCCGCACCAGAGAATCCACGCGCTCCCCAGCCGCCGACGGAAAGTAACACTTTCAGGTTTGGATTTTGTTTACGCAGCTGTGGGATTTTCAGCAAATCATCCTGCACTTTCTGTGAAAGCCAAATTTGATGCAGTTTGCTGGCGTCTTTTAAGGCGTCATTGGTCTCGTCTTTTTCGTTGTTGTAGACAAGGCCAAACGAATAGTTGAGATGGGTTATCTGGCGAACATCCAGTTTATTGATGTCGCCGCCAGGACCGGCAGTGACGTCGCCACCGCCATTAAAGTAGCCAACTGACATCAGTGAACTGGCGGAAACAACGCTGGCGCAGAGCAGGGGTAATGCTGCCAACAAAGGCAATAGTTTCATCGGTGTTCCTCTTTGACATTTAAACAAGTAAACACGCCACGGAAATGGCGTGGCGAAAAAAAAAGCATCCGCAGGTTAACAGTTTCATAACAGGAAAAATGCGAAGGGGTTCACGCCATTTTAGCGAAGCGGCTGCCAGGTTCACTTGGTTTTCAATTCATCTTTGCATTTATTTGTGATCTTGGTTGTGAAATGCAGATAATAATCTGTGTTTTAAAGATTTGATGTTGACCTCAAAAATTATATGGATAAGTATGATTGTCACTGATGCAAAACTGAACACAAAGGAAAATTCAATGAAAGCACTGGCAAGATTTGGCAAGGCCTTTGGCGGCTATAAGATGATTGATGTACCGGAACCAGTTTGTGGCCCGGATGACATCGTGATTGAAATCAAAGCGGCGGCTATCTGCGGCGCGGACATGAAACACTACAATGTTGATAGCGGATCTGATCAATTTAACTCCATCCGCGGCCATGAGTTCGCCGGTAAAATTGTCCGCGTTGGCGACAAAGTTAAGGACTGGAAAGTCGGTCAGCGGGTGGTTTCTGACAATAGTGGACATGTATGCGGTGTTTGCCCGGCCTGCGAACAAGGCGATTTTCTGTGTTGTACAGAAAAAGTGAACTTAGGTCTCGACAACAACACATGGGGCGGAGGGTTCTCTAAATATTGCCTGGTGCCGGGGGAAATCCTCAAAATTCACCGCCATGCGCTGTGGGAAATCCCACAAGGCGTTGATTATGAAGAAGCGGCGGTGCTGGATCCTATCTGTAACGCCTACAAATCTATTGCTCAGCAATCCAAATTCCTTCCCGGCCAGGACGTCGTGGTTTTCGGCACCGGCCCATTAGGGCTCTTTTCCGTGCAAATGGCGCGCATCATGGGGGCCGTAAATATCGTAATGGTCGGGCTGGAAGAGGACGTTGCCGTACGCTTCCCGATCGCCAAAGAGCTGGGGGCGACAGCTGTCGTTAACGGTTCGACCGAAGATGTGGTTGCACGCTGCCAGGAAATCTGCGGTAAAGACAATCTGGGGCTAGTCATTGAATGCTCTGGTGCCAATATAGCTCTGAAACAATCGATCGAAATGCTGCGCCCGAATGGTGAAGTCGTTCGCGTCGGCATGGGCTTTAAACCTCTCGATTTCTCCATCAACGACATCACCGCGTGGAACAAAAGCATCATTGGCCATATGGCCTACGATTCTACATCCTGGCGCAACGCCATACGCCTGCTGGCCAGCGGAGCGATCAAGGTCAAACCGATGATCACTCACCGTATCGGCCTGTCGCAATGGCGCGAAGGATTTGACGCCATGGTCAATAAAACCGCGATTAAAGTCATCATGACTTACGACTTTGATGAATAACATGTTTATTAAAAGGACGTTATCGCATGGAACAAATAGCAAAACCGCACTGCGGCGCCAGACTGGACAGGCTACCTGACTGTCGCTGGCATACGTCAATGTTTGCGATGGTTGCCTTCGGATTACTGGTTTGCTGGAGTAATGCCGTCGGCGGATTAATTCTCGCGCAGTTAAAAGAACTTGGCTGGACTGATAATTCCACCACCGCCACGTTCTCTGCCATTACGACGGCTGGAATGTTTCTCGGCGCGCTCGGTGGGGGAATTATTGGCGATAAAATCGGGCGTAAAAACGCATTTATTCTATATGAAGCGATTCATATTATTTCTATGATCGTGGGTGCGTTTTCACCCAATATGACCTTTCTGATCGCCTGCCGTTTTGTAATGGGAGTTGGATTAGGCGCGCTGTTAGTGACCTTATTTGCCGGGTTTACCGAATATATGCCTGGCAGAAATCGTGGTACATGGTCGAGTCGGGTCTCGTTTATCGGCAACTGGTCTTATCCACTCTGTTCGCTGATTGCGATGGGGCTGACGCCACTTATCAGCGCGGAATGGAACTGGCGTGTACAGTTGTTGATTCCTGCGGTGCTGTCGCTCATAGCAACGGTTATTGCCTGGCGCAGTTTCCCTGAGTCGCCTCGCTGGCTGGAGTCTCGCGGGCGCTACCAGGAAGCCGAAAAGGTGATGCGGGCAATTGAGGAAGGTGTCATTCGACAGACCGGTAAGCCGCTGCCACCAGTCGTAATAGATGATGATGGCAAACAACCGTGTTCTGTTCCGTACTCCGCATTATTAACAGGGGTGTTACTGAAGCGGGTTATTTTGGGTTCCTTTGTTCTGATTGCCATGAACGTCGTCCAGTACACCTTAATTAATTGGCTACCGACAATATTTATGACACAGGGCATTAATCTGAAAGACTCCATTGTCTTAAATACCATGAGTATGTTCGGCGCGCCGTTTGGGATTTTTATCGCCATGCTGGTAATGGATAAAATTCCGAGAAAGACCATGGGTGTGGGGTTATTAGTGTTAATTGCCGTGCTGGGATATATCTATTCACTGCAAACCAGCATGCTGCTGATTACGCTAATTGGTTTCTTCCTGATTACTTTTGTCTATATGTACGTTTGCTACGCCTCGGCAGTCTATGTTCCGGAAATATGGCCAACCGAAGCGAAACTCCGCGGTTCTGGTCTGGCGAATGCGGTAGGACGTATCAGTGGTATCGCTGCGCCTTATGCGGTCGCGGTATTGCTTAATGGTTATGGAGTGACGGGTGTATTTGTACTGCTGGGTGCGGTCTCCATTATTGTCGCTGTCGCCATTGCTACCATCGGAATTGAAACCAAAGGCGTCTCTGTCGAAAGTCTCGGTATTGATGCAGTTACCAGCAAATAATATTGATGGGAAATAAAATGAAAAATTCAAAAGCGATATTAAAAACGCCGGGCACGATGAAAATTATTGCCGCCGATATCCCGGTGCCAAAAGAGCACGAAGTGCTGATTAAAGTGGAATACGTTGGAATTTGTGGATCAGATGTTCATGGTTTTGAATCAGGTCCTTTTATTCCGCCGAAAGATCCCAATCAGGAAATTGGTCTGGGGCATGAATGCGCCGGTACGGTGGTGGCAGTAGGGAACCGTGTGACTAAATTTAAACCCGGCGACCAGGTGAATATCGAACCGGGCGTGCCGTGCGGTCACTGCCGCTACTGTCTGGAAGGGAAATACAACATCTGCCCTGATGTTGACTTTATGGCCACGCAACCTAATTATCGCGGCGCGCTAACCCACTATCTGTGCCATCCGGAGAGCTTCACTTACAAGTTGCCCGATAATATGGACACCATGGAAGGCGCGCTGGTAGAGCCCGCGGCGGTAGGGATGCATGCCGCAATGCTGGCGGACGTTAAACCGGGCAAGAAAATCGTCATTCTGGGGGCGGGCTGTATTGGTTTAATGACCCTGCAAGCCTGTAAATGTTTGGGTGCTACCGACATTGCGGTGGTTGATGTCCTGGAAAAGCGTCTGACCATGGCCGAGCAACTTGGCGCGACGACCGTGATCAACGGGGCGAAAGAGGACACCGTTGTCCGCTGCCAGCAGTTCTCCGGAGATATGGGGGCCGATATTGTTTTTGAAACCGCAGGTTCAGCGATCACTGTTAAGCAGGCTCCATATCTGGTAATGCGCGGCGGGAAAATCATGATCGTGGGTACTGTACCTGGTGATTCAGCGATTAATTTCCTCAAAATTAACCGTGAAGTGTCTATTCAGACCGTTTTCCGTTATGCCAACCGCTACCCGGTCACGATTGAAGCCATCTCCTCAGGGCGTTTTGATGTGAAGTCGATGGTGACGCATATTTACGATTATGAAGATGTTCAGCGCGCGTTTGATGAATCCGTTAATAACAAATGTGAAATTATCAAAGGCGTTATTAAAGTAAATTATTAATCTATTGAAAAGGGAGAAATAACCATGCTGGCAGATATTAAATATTGGGAAAATGATGCTCAAAATAAACATTATGCAATTGCCCACTTTAACGTGTGGAATGCGGAAATGTTAATGGGAGTGATTGATGCGGCGGAAGAATCTAAATCGCCGGTAATTATCTCCTTCGGTACCGGCTTTGTGGGTAATACCTCGTTTGAAGATTTTTCGCATATGATGGTTTCTATGGCGAAAAAAGCCTCGGTGCCGGTTATTACCCACTGGGATCACGGACGCAGCATGGAGATAATCCATAACGCATGGGCCCACGGCATGAATTCACTGATGCGTGATGCTTCCGCTTTTGATTTCGAGGAGAATATTCGCCTGACCAAAGAGGCGGTCGATTTCTTCCACCCGCTGGGTATTCCGGTCGAAGCAGAGCTGGGCCATGTGGGTAATGAAACGGTCTACGAAGAGGCGCTGGCGGGTTATCACTACACTGACCCAAGCCAGGCGGCTGAGTTTGTCGAGCGTACCGGCTGTGACTCGCTGGCGGTAGCGATTGGTAACCAGCACGGCGTCTACACCTCCGAACCGAAACTGAACTTTGACGTGGTTAAACGAGTGCGTCAGGCGGTATCCGTTCCGCTGGTGCTGCACGGCGCGTCCGGCATTAGCGACGCGGATATCAAAAAAGCCATTTCATTAGGCATTTCGAAAATCAATATTCACACCGAACTGTGCCAGGCCGCAATGGTGGCGGTGCAGGAGAACCAGGACCAGCCGTTCCTGCACGTTGAACGTGAAGTACGTAAAGCCGTAAAAGCGCGCGCGCTGGAGAAAATCAAATTGTTTGGTTCAGACGGTAAAGCGGAATGACAATATGGATAATATCGAGGTTATTTGTATAGGGGCGGCAATTGTTGATATTCCCTTGCAACCAGTGAGTAAAAATATCTTTGATGTTGACTCTTATCCATTAGAACGAATAGCTATGACCACGGGAGGTGACGCTATTAATGAGGCGACGATTATTTCTCGCCTCGGCCATCGCACGGCGTTAATAGGCCGGATAGGTGACGATGCTGCGGGGCATTTTATTGTCGACCACTGCCGTCGGGAGAATATTGATATTAAAAGCCTGAAGCAGGATGCTGATATTGATACTTCCATTAACGTGGGTTTAGTCACCGCTGATGGTGAACGCACCTTTGTGACTAACCGTAACGGCAGCTTATGGAAACTGAATATAAACGATGTTGATTTTGACCGTTTCTCTCAAGCAAAGCTGCTGTCGCTGGCGAGTATTTTTAATAGCCCGTTGTTGGATGGTGATGCACTGACGGCAATTTTCACTCAGGCGAAAGCGCATAAGCTCATTATCTGCGCGGATATGATTAAACCGCGACTGAATGAAACGCTGGACGATATCCGTGAAGCGCTGAGCTACGTGGATTATCTGTTTCCCAATTTTGAAGAGGCAAAACTGCTCACTGGGAAAGAGACGCTGGATGAGATTGCCGACAGTTTTCTGAACTGTGGCGTGAAAACCGTCGTGATTAAGACCGGCAAGAGAGGCTGTTTTATCAAGCGTGTTGACATGAAAATGGAGGTCCCGGCGGTGTCAGGAATTACCGCCATCGACACCATCGGCGCGGGGGATAACTTTGCTTCAGGATTTATCTCCGCGCTGCTAGAAGGCAAACCGCTTCGCGACTGCGCGCTGTTTGCTAATGCAACGGCGGCAATATCGGTACTGAGCGTGGGTGCCACGACGGGTGTGAAGAACAGAAAGCTGGTTGAACAACTTCTTGACGAATACGAAGGGTAATAGCGGCAGATGAAAATGATTCCTTTAGGAAGTACGGATATTACGCTTTCCCGCATGGGATTAGGCACATGGGCTATTGGCGGTGGTCCGGCATGGAATGGCGATCTCGATCTGCAGATTTGTATCGATACCATTGTTGAGGCGCATCGCTGCGGTATCAATCTGATTGATACCGCGCCAGGCTACAACTTTGGCAACAGTGAAGTGATTGTCGGTCAGGCGCTGAAAAAGCTGCCGCGCAGCGAGGTAGTGGTTGAAACCAAATGCGGCATCGTCTGGGAGCGAACAGGCAGCCTGTTTAACAAAGTGGGCGATCGCCAGCTGTATAAAAACCTCACGCCTGGGTCTATTCGCGAAGAGGTTGATGCCAGCCTGCAAAGATTGGGTATCGACAGTATTGATATCTATATGACCCACTGGCAGTCGGTCGAACCCTGTTTTACGCCGATTGCGGAAACCGTAGACACGCTGAACGCACTGAAAAAAGAGGGGAAAATCCGTTCGATTGGTGCGGCGAACGTCAATGCCGGGCATATCAGGGAGTATCTCAAACACGGTGAGCTGGATATTATCCAGGCCAAGTACAGCATTCTTGACCGGGCGCTGGAAGCTGAACTGCTGCCGCTATGTCAGCAGAATGGCATCATCGTGCAGGTATATTCACCGCTTGAGCAGGGGTTGTTGACCGGTACTATCGCCCGAGATTATGTTCCTGGCGGCGCGCGGGCTAACAAGGTCTGGTTTCAGCGGGAAAATATGTTGCGGGTGATTGATATGCTTGGGCAGTGGCAGCCGCTTTGTGAAAAATACCGCTGCACAATTCCCGCACTAGCTCTGGCGTGGATTTTAAAGCAAAGCGATTTGATCACCTTACTGAGTGGCGCAACCGCACCTGAACAGGTTCGCGAGAATGTCGAGGCGTTAACCATTCCCCTGACAGATGATGATTCATTATTGATGAGGCGAATGGCGGAAGCGTTGGATATAAATTAATTCAGATAGGATTGACCTCTGTTTCTGTGTAAAAGAGTATTAAAATCTGTGATTCAGACATGTTCTTTTGAAAATAAATATAGCCTGTGAGATACTAGGGTCTTATTATTACTTTGCAGGAAACAGAGGTATCATCGTGGCGGCAAAAGACAGGATTCAGGCCATTAAGCAAATGGTGGCTAACGATAAGAAAGTGGTGGTATCTAATTTAAGTTCAATCTTTCAGGTGACTGAGGAAACGATTCGCCGCGATCTTGAAAAACTGGAAGATGAAGGTTTTTTGACCCGAACATATGGCGGTGCAGTGCTCAATACCACCGCGTTGTCCGACAATATTCATTTTTATAAGCGTGCAAAATCTTTCTTCGAAGAAAAGCAGATCATTGCACGTAATGCATTACCGTTTATTAAAAATAAGACCACAATGGCTGCCGACTCCAGCAGTACCGCGATGGAATTATTAAAGCTGTTGAAGGAAAGAAACGATCTGACGTTGCTTACCAATTCGGCTGAAGCATTTCATGAGCTGGCGCAGTCAGAAATTAACGTGGTCTCTACTGGCGGTGAGCTGAATAAGAATACGCTGTCGCTGCAGGGAAGAATCACCAAGGAGATTATCAGCCGCTATCATGTTGATATCATGGTGATGAGCTGCAAAGGTTTGGATATGCAGAGTGGGGCGCTTGATTCTAATGAAGCGGAAGCGGAAATCAAAAAAACCATGATCCGCCAGGCGACTGAGGTGGCATTGTTAGTTGATCACTCAAAGTTTGATCGTAAAGCTTTCGTTCAGCTAGTGGACTTTAGCCATATTAATTACCTAATAACCAATAAGGCACCGGGTGCAGAGTGGATTGCATTTTGCAAAGAGAATAATATTCAACTCGTTTATTAACTATAGCGAGGGTTGTGTCGATATTATTTTAGTTTGCACCTGGGAAATGCCATAAGAATCTAATGATGATGGATGGCGCGGCAAAATTGCTTCTGCCGCGATCGCCATACTTTCTATTTAGCTGAATTTGAGGCATCCAGATGGAACAATGTGACCCTATCGGCGCAAGATTAGATCGCTTACCTTTATCTCGATTTCATTTTCGTATTTTCGGCATTATTAGTTTTAGTTTGTTAATAACCGGTTTTCTCAGCTATTCCGGGAATGTGGTATTAGCAAAATTAGTCAACACTGGCTGGTCAAACAATTATCTAAATGCCGCGTTTACCTCAGCGCTGATGTTCGGCTACTTTATCGGTTCACTAGCCGGCGGCTTTATTGGTGATTATCTCGGTCGACGCAAAGCGTTCCGTATCAATTTGTTAATCGTCGGGGCCTCAGCCTGCGCTGCAACGTTTGTGCCCAACATGTACTGGCTTATCTTCTTCCGCTGTCTGATGGGGATTGGAATGGGGGCGCTAATTATGGTGGGCTATGCCTCATTTACAGAATTCATTCCACCCGCGGTACGTGGGAAATGGTCTGCCCGTCTGTCATTTGTCGGCAACTGGGCACCAATGCTATCTGCGGCAATTGGCGTCGTGATCATTGCACTTTTAAGCTGGCGGGTGATGTTTCTGCTCGGTGGCATGGCAATGCTGTTGGCCTGGTATCTGTCAGGAAAATACTATATTGAATCCCCACGTTGGCTGGCTGGTAAAGGGAAGAGAAGCGAAGCTGAAAAACATCTTATGCAGGTTGAATCGCAAATTGAGCTAGAAAAAAACATCACTTTACCATCCTGCCGGAACGAATGCCCGTCGGCGGATTTAAGCACGGCAAGTGGTTCATTTTGGCTATTGTTTAAGGGGCCAATGTTGCGCTGTACACTGGTGGCGATCACGGTGCTTATCGCAATGAATATTTCGCTCTACACCATTACGGTATGGATCCCGACTATATTTGTTAATTCGGGAATCGATGTAACGAAATCCATATTTATGACTGCGATAATTATGATTGGCGCGCCAGTTGGGATATTTATTGCCGCGTTAATTATCGATCGCTTTCCACGGCGATTGTTTGGCTCATTCTTGTTGATTATTATCGCATTGCTCGGGTATTTCTATTCACTTCAAACTGAAGAGTGGGCCATTCTGAGCTACGGGCTGGTGATGATTTTTTTTCTGTATATGTATGTCTGCTTTGCCTCTGCAGTTTATGTCCCAGAACTATGGCCCACGCACCTAAGATTGAGAGGATCAGGTTTTGTTAATGCGGTGGGAAGGATTGTCGCTGTGTTTACGCCCTATGGCGTCGCTATTTTGTTGACCCGCTATGGCTCCGTTACGGTCTTTATCGTGTTAGGAGTAATGTTGGTTCTATGCGCGCTGATTCTTTTTTGTTTTGGCATCGAAACACGCAAAGTATCGCTGGA
Organism: Citrobacter freundii ATCC 8090 = MTCC 1658 = NBRC 12681; assembly: GCF_011064845.1. Classification (NCBI taxonomy): domain Bacteria; kingdom Pseudomonadati; phylum Pseudomonadota; class Gammaproteobacteria; order Enterobacterales; family Enterobacteriaceae; genus Citrobacter; species Citrobacter freundii. Next base: position 2,109,021 of record NZ_CP049015.1, read on the forward strand.
AGAGATTTCAGCGCTGGCCTGAGATAACGCGCCGACAGGAGTGACCCTGTCGGCATCGCTTACGGTTGGGTTTCCAGCCAGTCGTCCAACGTATACAGCGTTGCACCCGCCGCCGCCATTTCTATAAAGGCGTTTGCACTGTCCTGGGGTTGAATATTAACCCCACGGCAGCCGTCGGTAATAACGCTGACGGTGTAGCCAAGATCGAGCGCATCCAGTACGGTGAATTTAACGCAATAGTCGGTTGCCAGACCCATGATGATGAGCTCGGCAATGCGGCGTTCGAGTAACCATGCATTCAGCGCGGTAGCCTGACGACGACCGTTATCAAAAAACGCACTATAGCTGTCGACCAGCGGGTTCTCACCTTTAGTGAACGTTTGAGTTATCGCACGCTGGTTCAGCAGCGGATGCAGGGCTGCACCTGCGCTGTTTTGTACGCAATGATCGGGCCAGAATGTCTGCGCCAGTCCATCGAGTTGTCCCTGGCTGTAGGGCTCGACCTGATGCTGGCTGGCAAAACTGCCGTGATTAGCCGGGTGCCAGTCCAGACTGGCAACGACCATGTCGCCGCGTAAGGCACACCAGTCAATCAGACGGTTGGCAATATCGATTGTGCTGTCACCTTGTGGGACCGCGAGGGCACCACCGGCACAAAAGTCATTTTGTAAATCGACCAACAGTAAGGCTCGGGCCATGGGCATAGACTCCTTTAATCGTCAGGCGTGAGCTCACCACGCAGATTTTGCGTCATCGCTTCACGGATCGTCTGCGTATCCAGTCCCTGACTCAGCAAATAGTGCAGTTTGGTGAGTGTGGCTTCGACGGTCATATCCGCGCCGCCAATCACGCCAGCATGCGCCAGCGCATTGCCTGTCGCGTAGCCCCCCATGTTCACCTTGCCGGACATACACTGCGTAAGGTTCACCACCACAATGCCACGCGAACTCGCATCTTCAAGTTCTTTCAGGAACTCTTTATTCTGCGGCGCATTCCCCACGCCGTAGGAGCGCAAAATTAATGCTTTTACAGGTTGGCGCAGGAAGTTGCGTACTACATCAGCGGAGATCCCAGGATAAATGGTGACCACGCCAATCGGTTGCGGAGTGATAGGATGCACAATCAACTCACCTGTACCGTGAGGTGCGGGCGGAGTTCCCAGCCGACGAATGTGGATCCCGGCTTCCAGCAGTGGTGCAAGGTTGGGTGAGGCAAACGCGTCAAAACCATCAGCATGCGCTTTAGTGGTCCGGTTGCCGCGAAACAATCGATTGTTGAAAAACAGGGTAACTTCATTGATCGGGTAATTTGCTGCAACGTACAACGCATTCAGCAAATTGATTTGTCCGTCAGAACGTAGTTCTGCTAATGGGATTTGTGACCCTGTCACAATGACCGGCTTGCCCAGATTCTCCAGCATAAAAGAGAGTGCCGAAGCCGTAAACGCCATGGTGTCTGTGCCGTGCAGAATGACAAAACCATCGTAATCGTCGTAGTGCGCTTTAATGTCTTCCGCAATATGCTGCCAGTCTTCCGGCGTCATATCGGAGGAATCCATCAGCGGGGCGTATTCGTGGATGGTGAAGTCTGGCATCTCCGGACGGTGGAATTCAGGCATCAATGCCAGCTGGCGCTGGAGATGACCGGAAACGGGAATATAACCCTGTTCTGAGCGCTGCATACCAATGGTACCGCCGGTATAGGCAACGTAAATTGATTTTTTCTGCATGACTTTTCTTCTGTCTCAAAGAAAACCCCTCTTCATCCCGAAGAGGGGTCAATAGTTAGCGAACGTTGGCGCAGGTCAGGCAAAACGCATAGCGGTTTTGCGGATCGTTGAATGCGGCCAGCTTATCGCTTTCGGCTTTTACTGCACTGGCCGCAGAGGCCAGCGGTGGTGGGAGCATAGCCTGAATGGCGTCAGGTAGCATGGCACGAACGGAGCCTGACATGCTGTCCATCACCATATCAACGAATGTCGGTTCGTCCTGATAATACGCAATGTGCCATTGTTTCAGTTTGGCCAGCTCAGCCGCTTTCGCCACGGCGTCATCAAAATCACCCAGACTGTCTACCAGACCGTTGGCTTTTGCATCCTGTCCGGTCCAGACGTGGCCCTGCGCGATTTTGTCAATCTGCTCAGGTGTTGTTTTACGCGCATCTGCGACCAGCGTGATAAAACGCTTATAGCCGTTCTCGATGCTAAGTTGCATCATTTGCTGCACTTCTGGTGGTAACGCTTTGGTGATGGAGATATCCGCCAGTGGGGATGTCGCCACGCCGTCGGTGTGTACGCCAATGGAATCCAGACTGTTTTCCACGGTGTTGATCACGCCAAAGATGCCGATTGAACCGGTCAGCGTGCTGGGGTTCGCCACAATGTAGCTTGCTGGGGTGGAGATCCAGTACCCACCGGAGGCTGCCATGCCGCCCATGGACACCACAACCGGTTTACCCGCCGCTTTTGCCGCAGCCAGCTCAGCACGAATGACTTCGGAGGCACTGACGCTGCCGCCAGGGCTGTTCACGCGCAGAACAATTGCTTTCACTTTCGGATCAAGACGGGCTTCGCGGATCTGCGCGGCAGTCGTGTCACCGCCCACATTCCCAGGAGTTTCTTCACCGTCCATAATCGCGCCATTGGCGAAGATAACACCAATGCTGTCTCCAGTATCCGCTGGCGTTTTCAGTGAGTAATCGTAATAGCTGACAGCGCGATAATTTTTATCCGCTTTGCTCCAACCAAACTGTTTGGTCAGCATTTTTTCGACTTCGGCGCTGGAGGCCAGTGCATCCACCAGTTTGTTGTCGAGCGCATATTTCGCGGTATCACCATCGACTTTTGTCAAACCGTCCAGCATGGCCTGTGCGCCAGGGAACACCTGCTGAGCAGGGATCTGGCGATTGGCAGCAACCGTGTCGAGATAGTTCTGCCACAGCTCGCCGATCCAGCGGCTGTCAGCTTCACGCGCGGCAGGAGACATATCATCACGGATAAACGGTTCTACGGCAGACTTATAAGTCCCGACACGGAACACGTGTGTGGAAACTTTCAGCTTGTCGAGCAGGGATTTGTAGTACAAACCGTTGGTGGCAAAGCCGTGCAGATCAACGGAACCCTGTGGAGAAAGATAAATTTTATTGGCGAAACTGGCGAGGTAGTACTGCCCCTGGCTGAAGTTATCGCCTACGGCAAAGACCGGTTTGCCGCTGTCGCGGAATTCCCGCAGCGCTTTACCGATATACTGCATGGAAGGCTGGTCGGCCCCGGCAAAATTTTTCAGATCCATCACAATGCCGGTGATGTTGCGATCATCTTTTGCCTGGCGAATAGTATTCACGATATCGAACAGGGAGTTTTCCTGCAGGCGATCGGAACTGGCACCAAACAGCTGACGACCAATAACGCTTAAGCGACTGGTGCTCGACGGCTTATCGACAATCACCCCCGAGATATCCAGCAGCAGTGCGCCTCGCTCAGCGTGTTCACTGGTATTGCTGCTGCTGACCTGCATCCAGATACCCACGCCCACCAGCACCAAGAAGATGAAGAACAGGTTAAGCACAAATTCACGGACGAAATTAAGTAATCGCCATGTCCATTTAAAAAATCCGGCAATAAATCGCCACAGGGTTCGCATGTATTCTCCCTACCGATTAACAACACGCCATCCCGAAATCCCGGAGAAAGGCGATAAGATGAGGCTATCGTAATGACCAGACAGGCACTTGTCAGCAGGAATCACCGCCTGTGCTGTAACAAAATCCGCTCACGTGTTAATTTTGTGAACAAATCTCATTGTTGGAGTTAAGCAAATGGATGCACTCGAATTACTTATCACCCGTCGTAGCGCTTCTCGTCTTGTCGAGCCGGCCCCGGCCGGAGAGCAACTGCAAAACATTCTGCGGGCGGGAATGCGCGCACCGGACCATAAAACGCTGCAACCGTGGCAATTCTATGTCATTGAGGGTGAAGGGCGTGAACGCTTTAGCACCGTACTTGAGAAAGGCGCGATTGCCGCAGGTAGCGATGAGAAAGCTCAGGAAAAAGCGCGCAACGCACCGTTTCGCGCGCCGCTGATTATTACCGTGGTGGCGAAATGTGAAGAAAACGACAAGGTTCCTCTGTGGGAACAAGAAATGTCTGCCGGTTGTGCGGTGATGGCTATGCAGATGGCCGCAATTGCCCAGGGCTTTGGCGGTATCTGGCGCAGTGGTGCATTAACCGAAAGTGCGGTCGTACGTGAAGCATTCGACTGTCGCCCGCAAGATAAAATCGTCGGTTTCCTCTATCTGGGCACACCGCAGCTAAAAGCATCCACGACGATCAACCTTGCCGATCCGAGCGCATTCGTCCGTTATTTCTGATATCAACGGCAAAACTGTCTGGATTCTGAGCAAAGACACTCGAATTCAGACAGTCACTCTTACCACATCATGGAATGAGCGCTACCATATCCGGATTGCAATGACAGGAGATGTCCATGAGCGAGCAAGCTATTCGTTTAACGCAATACAGCCACGGAGCCGGTTGCGGTTGTAAAATTTCCCCAAAAGTGCTGGAAACCATCCTGCACAGCGAGCAGGCGAAGTTTGTTGATCCGAACTTACTGGTGGGTAATGAAACTCGCGACGACGCGGCCGTATACGATTTGGGAAACGGCACCAGCGTTATCAGCACCACCGATTTCTTTATGCCGATTGTCGATAATCCGTTTGATTTTGGCCGCATCGCCGCGACTAACGCCATCAGCGATATATTCGCTATGGGCGGCAAACCGATTATGGCAATTGCTATTCTGGGCTGGCCGCTGGATAAGCTGGCGCCGGAAATCGCCCGCGAAGTCACCGAAGGCGGACGTTTTGCCTGCCGTCAGGCGGGTATTGCGCTGGCGGGCGGCCACTCTATCGATGCCCCAGAGCCTATCTTTGGCCTTGCGGTAACCGGCGTTGTGCCGACCGAACGCGTGAAGAAAAACAGCACCGCAGAGGCAGGGTGTAAGTTATTCCTGACCAAGCCTCTGGGGATTGGCGTTCTGACGACAGCAGAGAAAAAATCACTACTGAAGGAAGAACACAAAGGACTGGCGACAGAAGTGATGTGTCGGATGAACATTGCCGGTGCGGCATTCGCCGATATCGACGGCGTGAAAGCCATGACCGACGTTACCGGTTTTGGTCTGCTGGGGCATCTGAGTGAAATGTGTCAGGGCGCAGGCGTTCAGGCGCAAATTATCTACCAGGATATTCCTAAGCTGCCTGGCGTTGAAGAATACATCGCGCAGGGTGCAGTACCCGGCGGTACCCAACGTAACTTTGCCAGCTACGGACACCTGATGGGTGAAATGCCGCAATCGGTACGCGATCTGTTGTGCGATCCGCAAACTTCCGGTGGCCTACTGCTGGCGGTAACGCCGGAAGCTGAAGCCGAAGTGAAAGCGGCAGCGGCGCAGTTCGGTATCGATCTCACCGCCATTGGTGAGTTAGTGGAAGCTCGTGGCGGTCGCGCCATGGTTGAGATTCGTTAACTCGATGCGGTTGTTTATTGCCGAAAAACCAAGTCTGGCGCGTGCTATCGCCGATGTGTTGCCAAAGCCGCATCGCAAAGGCGATGGTTTTATCGAATGCGGAAATGGACAAGTGGTGACCTGGTGTATTGGTCACCTGCTTGAACAGGCGCAGCCGGATGCCTACGACAGTCGTTATGCTCGCTGGAGCCTGGTCGATCTGCCGATTGTCCCGGAAAAGTGGCAACTGCAACCGCGCCCCTCGGTGACCAAACAGCTCAACGTCATTAAGCGCTTTTTGCATGAGGCCAGCGAAGTTATTCACGCCGGTGACCCCGATCGTGAAGGGCAACTGCTGGTGGATGAAGTGCTGGATTACCTGCAACTGGCGCCTGAAAAGCGCCAGAAGGTGCAGCGTTGCCTGATTAACGACCTCAACCCGCAGGCCGTTGAGCGGGCTATTGAGCGGCTGCGCGCCAACAGTGAGTTTATTCCGCTGTGCGTGTCGGCACTGGCGCGAGCGCGTGCGGACTGGTTGTACGGTATCAATATGACGCGCGCTTACACCATTCTCGGACGTAACGCAGGCTATCAGGGCGTACTTTCGGTCGGGCGCGTACAAACGCCGGTGCTCGGGCTGGTTGTGCGTCGTGATGAAGAGATTGAGAACTTCGTCGCCAAAGACTTCTTCGAAGTGAAAGCGCATATCGTAACGCCCGCCGATGAGCGGTTTACCGCTATCTGGCAGCCGAGCGAAGCGTGTGAGCCGTATCAGGATGAAGAAGGGCGCTTGCTGAATCGCACGCTGGCTGAACACGTGGTGAACCGAATTAACGGTCAACCGGCGATAGTCACCAGCTATAACGATAAACGGGAATCAGAATCCGCGCCGTTACCGTTCTCGCTGTCGGCGTTGCAGATTGAAGCGGCGAAGCGCTTCGGTTTAAGTGCGCAAAACGTTCTGGATATCTGCCAGAAGTTGTATGAAACCCATAAGTTGATTACCTATCCGCGTTCGGATAGCCGTTATCTGCCGGAAGAGCACTTTGCCGGACGTCATGCGGTACTGAACGCGATTAGCGTCCATGCACCGGATCTGCTCCCGCAACCGGCGGTCAATCCCGATACGCGAAATCGCTGTTGGGACGACAAAAAAGTGGATGCGCACCACGCCATCATTCCTACCGCGCGCAGTTCGTCCATCAATCTGAATGACAACGAAGCGAAAATTTACAACCTGATTGCCCGTCAGTATCTGATGCAATTTTGCGCAGATGCGGTATTCAGGAAGTGCGTTATTGAGCTGGATATTGCCAAAGGCAAGTTTGTCGCTAAAGCGCGTTTTCTGGCGGAAGCCGGATGGCGCACGCTGCTTGGCAATAAAGAGCGCGACGAAGATAATGACGGGACGCCGCTGCCGGTGGTGGCAAAAGATGACGAACTGCTGTGCGAAAAAGGTGAAGTGGTTGAACGTCAGACTCAACCACCACGTCACTTTACCGATGCCACGCTGCTGTCAGCGATGACCGGGATTGCGCGATTCGTGCAGGATAAAGATCTGAAAAAGATCCTGCGCGCAACGGATGGTTTAGGTACGGAAGCGACGCGCGCCGGTATTATCGAACTGCTGTTTAAGCGCGGGTTCCTGGTGAAAAAAGGGCGGTATATTCATTCGACCGACGCAGGAAAAGCGCTGTTCCACTCGTTGCCAGAAATGGCGACGCGCCCGGACATGACCGCGCACTGGGAATCTATACTGACCCAAATCAGCGAAAAGCAATGTCGCTATCAGGATTTCATGCAGCCGCTGGTGGGGACGCTGTATCAGCTTATCGATCAGGCGCGCAGCACACCGGTACGACGCTTTCGTGGAATTGCTGCACCTGGCGGCAGTGGTGGCGATAAGAAAAAGAGTGCGCCGCGTAAACGTCCGGCGAAAAAAAGCCCGCCATCTGAAGAGGCGGGTCTGTAAGTTTGTAGGCCTGATAAGCATAGCGCATCAGGCTTAGCCGGATACGGCACCCGTGCCTTATCCGGCCTACGGGCCTGCAGAGACAATATTAAATCACACCCTGACCCAACATCGCGTCGGCAACCTTTACGAAGCCTGCGATGTTGGCGCCACGTACGTAGTTGGTCTGCTTGCTTTCGCCGCCGTATTCAACGCAGGCATGGTGAATATCCAGCATGATGTGGTGCAGGCGCGCATCCACTTTCTCCGCTTTCCAGCCCAGACGAGCGGCGTTTTGCGCCATTTCCAGACCGGATGTCGCTACACCACCGGCGTTAGCGGCTTTACCCGGTGCGAACAGTACACCTGCCTCGAGGAACAGATCGGTGGCCTCGATAGTGGTCGGCATGTTTGCCCCTTCGGCGACAGCTTTCACGCCGTTGGCGATCAATACGCGTGCTGCATCGACATCCAGCTCATTCTGCGTGGCACACGGCAGGGCGATATCGACCGGAACCGACCACGGCTGTTTGCCTTCCAGATAGGTCAGGCCAAATTCACGGGCATAATCTGCTACACGACCGTCGCGGCTGTCTTTGATTGCGCACAGGCGCGCCAGTTTTTCTTTGGTAAATCCACTTTCGTCAACTACGGTACCGCTGGAATCGGAGGCGGTAACCACCCGCGCGCCAAACTCCATGGCTTTCTCAATGGCGAATTGCGCCACGTTACCGGAGCCAGAAACCGCCACGCGCATGCCTTCAAAGCCCAGACCATGGCGTTTGAGCATCGCTTCGGTGAAATACACCAGACCGTAGCCGGTGGCTTCCGGGCGGATTAGGCTACCGCCGAAAGAGAGACCTTTACCGGTAAAGACGCAGGCGCTGTTATTGGAGAGTTTTTTCATCATCCCGGCCATAAAGCCGACTTCACGGCCGCCCACACCGATATCGCCCGCCGGAACGTCGGTATCGGGACCTAAATGGCGGAACAGTTCGGTCATCAGCGCCTGGCAGAAACGCATGATTTCGCCTTCGCTTTTCCCTTTCGGATCGAAATCGCTCCCGCCTTTACCCCCGCCCATTGGCAGGGTGGTGAGGGCATTTTTAAACGTCTGCTCGAAGCCAAGGAATTTCAGGATCGACAGGTTCACGGAAGGGTGGAAACGCATACCGCCTTTGTATGGGCCAATGGCAGAGCTAAACTGCACGCGCCATGCGCGGTTGACCTGCACCTGATTGCGATCGTCCAGCCATACTACGCGGAACTGGATCACGCGCTCCGGTTCAACCAGACGTTCCAGCAATGACATCTGGCGATAACGCGGGTTTTGCTCAAGGAAAGGCCACAGCGTGGTCATTACCTCACGAACGGCTTGCGCGAACTCGGTTTGATTCGGGTCGCGCTTTTGCACATGGTTAAGGAATGACTCCAGAGAACATGTCTGATCCATAGATATAAGAACCTCTTATGTATTGATATGGTTATATTTTTGATTTTTGTGTTAAGTGTTGTGCAGTTTTTGACTATACCATCAGCACTGTGACGCGACGCAAGAAAAAATTAACCCCGCTAAGTAAATTAATATTGCGTCGTGGGTCATAACCAAAAACGATGATCGAAGAGGCTAAAGTTTCTGCCGATTTATACCGTTATACTGAGCATAATTGTCAGTTAAAAAGGAAAGAGTATGCGCCGTTTAATCGTGGCAGGCGTGTTGGCCCTGGTGTCCAGCGCGACGCTGGCAAATCAGCCTTATCGCCCGGATGTGCAGGTTAACGTACCGCCGGAAGTGTTCAGTTCCAGCGGTCAGCGGGCGCAGCCCTGTAGCCAGTGCTGTATTTATCAGGATCAAAACTATTCAGAAGGGGCAGTGATTAAAGCTGACGGCGTCTTGCTTCAGTGCCAACGCGATGAGAAAACGATCAGCACAAATCCGCTTGTCTGGCGTCGCGTAAAAGAATAAACGCTTCCAGTAGTGGAATATCGGCAGGCGCCAGCGGATAACGCAGCGCCTCTTCGGGTGAACACCAGACGATATCCTGATGTTCATACGCCTTCAGTTCCCCCTGATATGACGGTACATGCCAGGCATGTAAGTGAATCAGTCGGCCCGAAACCTCGCGTTGATGGCTGGCAATGTAGCGCCCCACGACTGCCTCAATGCCCAACTCTTCACGCAGTTCACGGAACAGCGCCTCGGGCTGACTTTCGCCCGATTCAACCTTACCGCCGGCAAACTCCCACATGCCTGACTGATCCGCATGTAGCGGACGCTGAGCCAGTAAAATTTTGCCATCACGTTCAATGATAGCGGCGACCACGTCGAGGGTTTTCATTATATTCATCAAGATCTAACAGCAGAAAATGACATACTATCGTTATCTTTGTTTTATCTAAAGTATTCAGGAGCCACCGTTGAACGAACCTCAGTCGTGGGTAAAGCCGTTAACGCGTATCCCTTCCAGTCTAAAACCGCTCGTTGCTACGCAGAAAAAACATTATGGCGATGTGCTGCATCCCACGCGCTGGTGGGGGCGGATGCCGTTTCTGTTCTGGCTGGTGGCGCTGTTTGTCGGGTTTCTGGAGCGTAAAAAGGCGCGTTTAACGCCGGTGATGCGCGCGCTGTTGATGACCCGCGTTTCTCAGGTGTGCCACTGCGCTTTCTGCGTTGATGCCAACAGTTTACGGTTGGCTGAACGCTGTGGCGCGCTGGATAAAGTCTTACAGGTTGCCAACTGGCAAGAATCGGCGTTATTTAGCGCAGAAGAGCGAGTTGCGCTGGCCTATGCCGATGCGGTGACCGCAACGCCCCCACAGGTTGACGATGCGCTGAAAGCGCAGGTGAAGCAGCATTTTACCGATGATGCCATTACGGAAATGACCGCGTTGATTGCGTTTCAAAATCTCTCGGCGCGTTTTAATGCTGCTCTCGATATTCCTTCCCAGGGGCTGTGCGACAGCTTTAAAGGATGCCCGCATGCTTGATCGTCATATTCATCCGCGATTAAAACCGATTTTGCATCGCTGCGTAAGCATTATTGATAAACCGGCGATTACCCCGGACGGGCTTACGCTGGTCGGTTTTGCCATTGGCGTGTTGGCCTTGCCATTTCTGGCGTTAGGCTGGTATCTGGCAGCGCTGGTGGCCATTGTGCTCAATCGGCTTTTTGATGGGTTGGATGGGGCGCTGGCGCGGCGCAGAGGGCTAACCGACGCAGGCGGATTTCTTGATATCTCGCTCGATTTTCTGTTTTACGCCTTAGTGCCATTCGGTTTTATGCTCGCCGATCCGGCGGCTAACTCGCTGGCTGGCGGCTGGCTGCTGTTCGCCTTTATGGGAACCGGCAGCAGCTTTCTGGCCTTTGCCGCGCTGGCGGCGAAACATCAAATTGATAACCCGGGCTACGCGCATAAATCGTTTTATTATCTGGGGGGACTGACCGAAGGTACTGAGACGATTTTGCTATTTGTGTTGGGTTGTCTGTTCCCGGAATATTTTGCCGTGATGGCGTGGGTCTTTGGCGCGCTGTGCTGGATGACGACATTTACCCGGATCTGGAGCGGATACCTGACACTGAAAGCGGTCCAGCGTCAGGCGTAGCGTATTGCGTTGCCGGATACGCTTATCCGGCAATAATGACAATCTTACTTACTGGCGTCCGGGCCCCGTTCACCGCTGGCAACCGGATTTTTTGGATTGCTGCTCCACTCATACCAGCCGCCGTCGTAGACGGAGACGTTTTTCCAGCCCATCGCGCGGGCATACATAAACGTTTCTGAAGCGCGCCAGCCGGTACCGCAATAGAAAGAGACCTGTTGATTCGGCAGGATATTCCATTGCTTCCACATGGCGGCGATGTCATCCGCGCTGCGCATGGTGCCATCCGGGTTATGAAAATCTTCCATATGCGTGGAGTCGCTGCCTGCGTGGCCCCAACGTGCACCTGCAATCTCACCTTTTGGCTTAATGTAGCTATAGCCGCTGGTGGTACCGACAAATTCTGGCCATGAACGAATGCTCACCAAAGACGCATCCTGGCGATGCAGCAGACCGCGAGCCTGTTCCATATCGAGCATCAGCTGCGGCTGGGCAGGGATTTTCACGCCGAAATCAGGTTCTGGTTTCACCGTTGGCGGAGTGCCGCGTTCGACCGGTAAACCTGAGTCGGACCAGGTTTGCCAACCGCCGTCGAGAAGACGAACATCTTTCACGCCTGCATACAGCATAATTTGCGCCACGCGAGCGGCGGCATAGACATCGCGACCGTATAAAATCACCGTGGTGTCGTGGCGGATACCGTGTTTCGCCAGCATCGCTTTGAGCTGCGCGTCGGAAACTTTATTCCACAGCGGTTCGCTTTCAACTTCGTTGGTATCAATGTAGCCCGCACCAGGGATGTGGCTGAGCAGATACAACTTCGGCGCGCCCCAGGCGGCCTCAATCACTTTCCAGTCACCCGCCGGTTTAGCGGTTACGTTTTTACCCTGCTGCAGGTCGTGCAGCCACTGCGGGTACACCAGCTGTTCGAAGTGCGGCAGACGTTGCAGGCGGGCTGGGTCCGTAAGCGCATCGCTGAGGGTGGAGATATGGTTAACGCCAACTTTTTGCAGGCGGGCTTTGACAGCCTGTATGTCGTTATCGCTACCATACAGCGCTACTGGCGCATCAGTTTTCAACTGATGTGACTGAACCCAGGCGCTGAGTTGTTCATCATTCATCTTGTCGAGCCAGGCGGCAGACAGGTTCAGTGCGGAAGGTTCGTGTCCTGAAGGACCATTAAGCGACTGCGGCCAGCCGTTGTAAAAAGCGCTCTGACGGGTATCGATCGCCGCGCCTTGCTTTTGCTGTAACTGGTCGAGGGTGAGCGTCTGTGCTGTTTCAGTAGCCCAGGAAGAAGCGCAAGCGAGCCCTAAAGCCAGTGCCAGCGCGGTCATTTGAGAAACACGTTTCATCGAATAGCCCGACGTTGAAAAAAAGAGGACGACATTCTGTGCCGCCGGTTAAGTAAAAACCTTGCGTTAACGCAGCATATCGCCACATTCACGCCCAGTTTTCCATCTGAAGTACGCGGCCTGCAGGCGGAATGTCCTGCGCGTCATGGGTCACCTGTACTACCGGGATCCCTAGCTTACGCACCTCGGTGAAGACCCATTGGCGAAAGGTGTCGCGTAGCGACGCATCCAGCCGACTAAAGGGTTCATCAAGTAACAGTGCCTGGGGCTGCGCCAGTAGCGCGCGGAGCAGGGCGACACGCGAGCGTTGTCCGCCGGAGAGCGACGCCGGATCGCGCGAATAAAAACCGGCCAGGTCAGCGCGTGCGAGAGCACTTTCCACCGCATGGCGTCTGGCGGGACCCTGCAGGCTGGCAGGTAGGGCCAGCAGTAAATTCTGCCCAACGCTGAAATGGTCAAACAACAACGCATCCTGGAACAGAATGCCAATCTGGCGCTGCGCCGTAGGCAGCGCGTCAACGCGTCGTTCGTTGAGCCACAGCTCGCCTGATGCCTGAAACTGAGGCGACAACGCCCCGACCATCCACGAAAACAACGAAGACTTTCCGCTGCCGGAAGACCCCATAATCGTGACAATGTCACTTTTGTCCACCTGAAAGGTAACGTTCTTCAGCAGCGCAGTCGCACCCTGGTACAACGAAACGTTTTGCACAATGAGCATTAGCGGAGTCCTTGTCGAAAGCGGCCAATCCACGCGGCGAGAATGGCTGCGAGTGCGAAAACGAGCAGTGGTAGAAGAAGCTGCCACAACGCTTGTGTTGCCAGAATCTCGCTGCTACCGCCGCTGCTTAATGCCACCGCTTCAGTGGTTAGCGTGGGATAGCGTCCGGCACCTAGCCACAGCGTCGGCATATACTGGGCGATACTGACCGAGAAGCCAACCGCGAAGGCAATCAATGCCGGGCGCACCAGCTGCGGGCATTTCACCAGCCAGAATATCCGCCCCTGCGACCAGCCCAGCGTTTGTGCAATCAAAATTAATCGCGGGTCAATGCGCTGCCAGGCCGGTTTAAGCACAAATAGCATCCAGGGCATCACCCACAGCAGGTGGCCCCAGATAATGGTCGTCATCAGTCCATCCTGTCCGGCATATAACGCCAGCAGATATTGTCCGGTTACCAGTGGTAGCGCAGGCAAAATGAGCGGTAGCCAGACCCAGCGGTGCCCGGTTTGTGGACCCCATTCCAGCCAGACAAAAAGTATCAGTAGCGCTAACACGCTGGAAAGGAGCCCTAGCTGCAGGCTATTGCTGAGCGCCTCGTAGTTTAGCGAGGAATAGCTGGCGATAAGCGCCAGTACAAGCGCGCATACCACACCGCTGACGGGCAAGATCTGTACCAGCGGGCGTGCGATTGTAATAGGTGAAAAATGCAGGCGTTCACCATTTACTGCCGGGATAGTACGTCGCCAGGCGCGCCACAACAGATAACTCACCAGCGCGATAATGAGGAGTAACAGCACCAGCAACAGGCTGGCGAGTGCGCCTTTCGCCTGCTGTTCGACATCGCCCTGACTGAGCCATTGCCAGCTCAATACGGCCAGTGTTGGCGGATTTCCGGGGCCGAGGACGATTGCCACATCCACAACGGAGAGTGACCAGGCAACAATCGCCAGCATAGCTTTGCCTAATGCCGGGCCGATAGCGGGCAGTACCAGCCAGTTCAGGCATTGCAGTCGGCTGTAACCCAGCGAATCCAGCACGATAACCTGCTGCGAAAGTTGTTTTTCACTCAGTAGAGCCGAGAGGATCCATAACAAAAAAGCGCTCTCTTTCACCGCCAGCGTCACGCCAAGCCCAATGCCGTAACGGTCTGGCTGTGGGCTGAGGAACGGAAGCCATTGCCAGATTTTACCGCCTTCGGCAAAAACCAACAGCACGCTGGTGGCGAAGGCAACATGCGGGATCGCCAGCAGCCACGGAAGACGGGTGCTTAGTCGCGCCCAGCCTGCACCGGGCCATAAAGCGAGGATCGCCAGCAGCGCGATGATTAGTGCGCCGCCGGCAGCCAGTCCTGTGGAAACAAGCGTCGCCAGTAACGCCTGCGGAAGTTGAGGGTCGGCAAAGAGAGCCAGCCAATGGGTTAGGCTAAGGGCTGGCGCTATCAGAGAGAAAGCCGCTGGCACCAACGGCAGATAAACTGCCGCCATGATGGCCCAGAGTAGCAAAATTAATGCGTACCGTAGCGGCGTAGCCATTCTTGTTCCAGAGCGTTTACCCAGGCAGCATGCGGTTCCGGCAGAACGACAGGGAGTCCTTGTGGGATCCGTGCCAGCAGCGCATCACGCTGTTCGACAGGTAATTTTTGTGGATCAAGCACCGAAGGATCTCCCCAGACAGTTGAGTCGGCTTTACGCAGTTGTGCTTCGGGCGAAAGCAGGAAGTTTGCCACGACTTTTGCTCCGGCGCTGGCGCGGGCATTCGCCGGAATGGCAACAAAGTGCACGTTGCCGAGCATGCCCTGTGAGAAACCAAAACTGTAGCTGCTTTTAGGCAATTCGCCGCTGACTACTTTTTGCTGCGCGTGGGCAGGGTTAAAGGTCAATGACAAACGCAGGGTGCCGCTATTGAGCAGTACATCCATTCGTGCTGGCGTGGGCGGAAAATCTTTGCCTTCACGCCAAAGTACAGGGTGCAAGGTATCAAGATAATGCCACAATGGCGCGGTAACGTCGGCGAATGTCGCTGTATCAGGCGCGATTTTAAGTGCTTGTGATTTGGTGGTGAGCGAAATTAACAACTGTTCCAGAAACGCCGTGCCGGTAAAGTCTGGCGGGCGCGGATAGGTCACCGTGCCAGGGTGCGCCTGCGCAAATTCAAGCAATGCCTGCGGAGATTGCGGCGGCTGTGCGGTGAGATCGCGCCGGGCAATAAAGGTGAGTTGGGCACCGCCCCACGGTGATTCAGCCCCCTCCGTTGGAACGGAGAAATCTTCGGTCACCGGTTTCTGGGTATCAACATAGCGCCAGTTAGGCAGCGTTTGCGCCCACTGAGTTTGCAGAAGCCCGGCTTCTTTCAGGGTGCGGAAGTTTTCGCCGTTAACCCACAATAAATCGACAGAACCCCCGGTTTTTCGCCCGGATGCTGCTTCTGTCTGGATACGTTTTACCGCGTCGGCGGCATCTGCGAGACGTACGATTTTCAGGTTAATTGCATAGTGCGTTTTCATCTCGCCGCTAACCCAATCGAGATACTGGTTAACTGCATTGTCGCCACCCCAGGCGTTGAACCACACCGTCTGACCGCGGGCATCATTTTTGATTTGTTGCCAGCCGTCGTCCTGGGCAAACGTCGCCAGCGGACAGAGCATTAAACTCAGGCACAATAAGCAGTAACGCATAGTATCTCCATGGCTAAAAATGGGGGAAGTCTCAGGTTTTTTTTCGCTGACGTTCAAGATAAATGCTTCTCGCCACTGAAATTATTACGCTCAGAGCGAACAGGATGAACAGGCCGGTTACAAACCAAAATGTACCGCCGGTTAACAAGCTACCCGCCCATGAATAGACGATAGTGGCGGGTAACTGACCGATGCCGGTGGCGATGAAAAAATGGCGAAACCGAATCGCGGTCAGGCCTGCTGCGTAGCTTACCGGATCGAACGGTACAAAAGGTAACAGGCGACAGACCAGAATGGTGTGCTTGCCATAGCGCTCGAAAAAAGCGTCCATGTTGTTCAACACCGTTTTTCCGGTCAGTTTCTCCACCGCGCCACGGCCTAAAACGCGGGCAATAAAAAAGCACAGCGCCGCGCCTGCCATTGCGCTGCACCAGGACAATATGCCGCCCCAAAATGCACCAAACAGCGAGGCGTTGGCAAAGGTGATCACAAAAGCGGGAAGCGGGGCGACGATGGCCTGCAAGATCATCAGGAAGAATGAAACGACCGCCGCCTGAGTTCCGTAAGAACGAATAAAATTCTCAATTGCATGCTGATCGAGCGTGGCAAATGCCGCCAGGCTGGCGTGGAGAAAATCGCTCACGCCAGGTATCCACGCCCACGCTATCAGCGCGAGCAGCAGCAGGATTATCACTCCTGCGCGGTAGTAATGGATGCGTCGTTTTATCATTTATCTGCGCACTCGTGAGGAGCTGATGGATCGACATGCTTATAACGGGCCCAGGCTTTGGTTGCCTGTACGAGGGCGAATAACGCCAGCCCCGCCACGCTGAGCTTACCGATAAATGCCCAGCTAATTCCTTCGCTGGCCAGTTCGTGCGACATCAGCGTATAAATAAAAATGCCTGGTAAAGTGGTTGCCGCAGATATCACGGTAAATGACCAGAACGGAATGGCCGTCAGCCCATAGGCGTAATTTTGAATATTATAAGGGAACAGCGGCACGAGCCGGGTGAGGATCAGAAAGTCAACTCCGCTATGGGCAATGCCTTTTTCGATAGTCTGAAACATTGTCGTATGCCCAACGTATTTCAGGAGCAGATCCCGCCCAAGCCAGCGAGCCAGCAAAAACGACAGCGCCGAGGCCACGGTTGCTGCCACTAACGAGATAAGCGTCCCTGCCACGGGGCCAAACAGCACACCGCCGACGATCACCAGGATGCTGCCGGGGATCAGACACAGCGCAGCAACAATAAACAGCAGGATATAAAGCGTATAGCCGAACATACCGCTTTGGCGGATGACGTCTTGTAAATGATGGAAATTGGTTATCAGGTCGGTCAGACCATAATGATGGAAAACCCCCGCCAGAACGCAGAACAGGACCGCGACAATCAGCAGCCGGTATTCTGCTTTATGCGAACTTCTTTTTCATGGGGGTTCTCCTGTAAAACCGAGTGCAATGGAGCATTTTCGTCAGCGAAAAGTGCGCGCGAAGATATAATAAATTCCCGGCCGCAACAATGTATTACCGTCGCTTTATTGATTTTGCACAGAATAAACAGACTCTCCAGGCCGGGCCCGGAGAGTAACAAAACATAGAAGATCAGACGCGGAATTTAGCCCATACCGGCGCATGGTCGGACGGTTTTTCCATACTGCGAATTTCATAGTCGATGCCGGTTTCTTCGCAGCGTTCCGCCAATGGGTTGCTCGCCAGCAACAGATCGATACGCAGGCCACGGTTATCGTCAAAGCCTTTTGAGCGGTAATCAAACCACGAGAACTGGTCATTCTTTTCAGGATTTGCGTGACGGTAGGTATCCACCAGACCCCAGCCCAGCAGGCGTTCCATCCACTCACGCTCCTCCGGCAGGAAGGAACATTTTCCGGTACGCAGCCAGCGTTTACGGTTCTCTTCGCCAATGCCGATATCGAGATCGGTTGGGCTAATATTCATATCGCCCATGATCAATACCGGATTGTCGTGCTTCAACTCTGTCTCAAGATAGTTTTGCAGGTTCTGGTAAAACGCGGCTTTGGCCGGGAATTTAGTTTCATGGTCGCGGCTTTCGCCCTGCGGGAAATAGCCGTTGATCACAGTGATGCTGCCCAGAGGGGACGGAATTTCTGCCATGATAATACGACGCTGCGCTTCTTCGTCATCGCCCGGGAAGCCACGACGTACCGCAATTGGTGTTTCTTTCGTTAACAACGCGACGCCGTAATGGCCTTTCTGGCCGTGATAAAAGACGTTGTAACCGAGCTTTGCTACCTCTTCGAGAGGGAACATATCGTCGTGGACTTTTGTCTCCTGTAAGCCAATAACATCCGGTTGGTGTTTTTCGACAATGGCTGCCAGTTGATGGGGACGGGCACGCAGGCCGTTGATATTAAAAGAGACAAATTTCATAGTCACTGCCACTTTGCAAGATGAATAGTGCAAGGATGGTAGCAGAATTTCTGCAGACTGACTGCTTCTTGTCACCTGATTCCAACAATGATTGCTAATGGTGTTAACGATGGAGCAAAAACTGCACCGTTTTGGCGCGAAGCGCGCCGGAATGGAGCAATAATTTCCGAAAAATTTCGTATACGATCACAATTCCAGAATTATATTTGGCGACTGAATAAAACTGCGTTTTTTCCTCTGTTTAGTCACCTGATGCGCAAACATATTCACTTTATATGCACGTATAGTGAATATCGTCACGTTGTAACCTGTTGATATTCCGTCCTCGACCTCCGTTTATGCACTTTTTTCGCTGGCTGGCACGAACCCTGCAATCTACATTTACACCGCAAACACTATATTTATTAACATATAAATAACCTTTTATTTACCGTTGAGGTCGCTATGTCTCTGTCAATTACGCGTGAAAATTTTGATGAATGGATGATGCCTGTATACGCTCCGGCCCCTTTTATTCCGGTGCGGGGTGAAGGTTCACGTCTGTGGGATCAGCAGGGTAAAGAGTATATCGATTTCGCGGGAGGCATTGCGGTTAACGCGCTGGGTCACGCCCATCCGGCATTGCGCGAGGCATTAAACGACCAGGCGAGCAAATTCTGGCATACCGGAAATGGCTACACCAACGAGCCGGTATTGCGTCTGGCGAAAAAGCTGATTGACGCCACCTTCGCCGAGCGCATTTTCTTCTGTAACTCCGGCGCAGAAGCCAACGAAGCGGCACTAAAACTGGCGCGTAAATATGCCCACGATCGTTTTGGCAGCCAGAAGAGCGGGATTGTGGCGTTTAAAAATGCCTTCCATGGCCGCACGCTGTTTACCGTCAGCGCCGGTGGTCAGCCCGCCTATTCACAGGATTTCGCGCCGCTGCCGCCGGATATCCGCCATGCCGTGTATAACGATCTCGATTCTGCCAGCCAACTGATTGATGACACGACCTGTGCGGTCATCGTCGAGCCTGTCCAGGGCGAAGGCGGCGTGGTGCCGGCAACAAACGCGTTTTTGCAGGGGTTGCGTGAATTATGCGATCGCCATAATGCGCTGCTGATTTTTGATGAGGTTCAGACCGGGGTTGGCCGTACTGGCGAGCTGTATGCCTATATGCATTACGGCGTTACGCCGGACCTGCTGACGACAGCTAAAGCGCTGGGCGGTGGTTTCCCCATCGGCGCACTGCTGGCGACAGAGCATTGCGCCAGTGTGATGACGGTGGGTACGCACGGTACAACGTACGGCGGCAACCCGCTGGCGACGGCGGTGGCGGGTAAACTGCTGGAAATTGTTAACACGCCGGAAGTTCTCAACGGAGTAAAACAGCGCCACGACTGGTTTGTGGAGCGTATTAACGCCATTAACGAACGTTTTGGACTGTTTAGTGAAATTCGAGGACTCGGGCTGCTGATCGGCTGCGTGCTGAACGCGGAATTTGCCGGGAAAGCGAAACTCATCTCGCAAGAAGCGGCTGTTGCCGGGGTGATGGTACTGATTGCTGGCGCTAACGTGGTGCGTTTTGCGCCAGCGCTCAATGTCAGCGAAGAAGAAGTCGCCACCGGACTGGATCGCTTTGCGCTGGCCTGCGAACGCATTAAAGCAGGAGGTTCATCATGATGGTGATTCGTCCCATTGAACGTGCTGATATCACCGCGTTGATGCAGCTTGCCGGTAAGACCGGCGGCGGATTGACCTCGCTACCGGCGAATGAAGCGACGCTAATGGCGCGTATCGAACGTTCGCTACAAACCTGGCGCGGTGAGTTGCCCAAAAGTGAGCAGGGATATGTGTTTGTGCTGGAAGACAGCGCCAGCGGAACTGTGGCCGGGATTTGCGCCATTGAGGTGGCGGTAGGACTTAACGATCCCTGGTACAACTATCGGGTCGGCACACTGGTCCACGCCTCGAAAGAGCTGAATGTGTATAACGCGCTGCCGACGTTGTTTCTGAGTAACGATCACACGGGTAGCAGCGAGCTTTGTACGCTGTTTCTCGATCCGGACTGGCGAAAAGAAGGCAACGGCTATTTGTTGTCAAAATCGCGCTTTATGTTTATGGCCGCGTTTCGTGACAAGTTTAATGAGAAGGTCGTGGCTGAGATGCGCGGCGTGATCGATGAACACGGTTACTCGCCGTTTTGGCAAAGCCTCGGCAAACGTTTTTTTTCAATGGAATTCAGCCGGGCGGATTTTCTCTGCGGAACAGGGCAAAAAGCGTTTATTGCTGAATTAATGCCCAAGCATCCTATTTACACCGATTTCCTGTCTGATGAAGCACAAAGCGTGATTGGTCAGGTTCATCCGCAAACGGCGCCCGCGCGGGCGGTGCTGGAGAAAGAGGGCTTTCGCTATCGCAACTATGTCGATATTTTCGACGGCGGGCCGACGCTGGAATGCGATATTGACCGGGTGCGGGCGATTCGTAAAAGCAGGCTGGTGGAAGTGGCGGAAGGTCAGCCAGCAACCGGCGATTATCCGGCCTGTCTGGTTGCCAATGAAAACTATCAAAACTTCCGCGTCATGCTGGTTCGCGCAGACCCGGATACCCAACGTCTGGTACTGACGGCGGCACAACTGGATGCCCTGAAATGCCACGCGGGCGACCATGTACGTTTTGTGCGTCTTTGTGCAGAGGAGAAAACAGCATGACACTATGGATAAACGGTGACTGGGTGACGGGACTGGGCGAGCGTCGGGTGAAAACCAACCCAGTAGGTGGTGATGTGCTGTGGCACGGCAATGATGCCGATGCCACGCAGGTGACGCAAGCGTGCCAGGCTGCGCGTGCAGCTTTTGCCGGTTGGGCTAAACAGCCCTTCAGTGAACGCCAGGCGATTGTTGAAAAGTTTGCTTCATTGCTGGAAAGCAATAAGTCCGAGCTAACCCAGATTATCGCCAGGGAAACCGGCAAACCACGCTGGGAAGCCGCGACTGAACTGACGGCGATGATCAATAAAATCGCCATCTCCGTCAAAGCTTACCATGCCCGTACCGGAGAGCAGTACAGCGAACTACCGGATGGCGCGGCAACGTTGCGCCATCGCCCACACGGCGTGCTGGCGGTTTTTGGTCCGTATAACTTCCCTGGTCATTTACCCAATGGCCATATTGTTCCGGCATTACTGGCAGGCAATACGTTGATTTTCAAACCCAGCGAGTTGACGCCGTGGACCGGTGAAGCAGTAACAAAGCTGTGGGAACAGGCGGGATTGCCGCCGGGTGTGCTGAACCTGGTGCAGGGCGGACGTGAAACAGGGCAGGCGCTGAGTGCACTGGAAGACCTCGATGGTCTGCTGTTTACCGGCAGTGCTAATACCGGTTATCAGTTGCATCGGCAGTTATCCGGTCAACCGGAAAAAATCCTCGCCCTCGAGATGGGGGGTAATAACCCGCTGATTATTGAGAATCCGGAGGATATTGATGCCGCGGTACATCTGACCATTCAGTCCGCATTTGTCACCGCCGGACAGCGCTGTACCTGTGCCCGCCGCCTGTTAGTTAAAAAAGGCGCGCAGGGTGATGCGTTCCTGACGCGTCTGGTGGAGGTTAGTCAGCGTTTAATGCCCGGCAACTGGGATGCGGAACCGCAGCCGTTTATGGGCGGACTGATTTCCGAACAGGCCGCGCAGCATGTCTATGATGCCTGGCAGCGTCTGGCGTCGTTGGGGGGACGTACGCTGTTGGCGCCACGTCTGGTGAAAGCGGGAACGTCACTGCTGACCCCTGGAATCATTGAACTGACCGGGGCGGCGAACGTACCTGATGAAGAGGTTTTTGGGCCGCTGCTTGGCGTATGGCGTTATGACAGTTTTGATGAGGCGATTCGTGTGGCGAACAACACCCGCTTTGGACTGTCGTGTGGGTTAGTTTCGCCCGATCGCGGCCAGTTTGAACAGCTACTGCTGGAGGCACGAGCAGGGATCGTCAACTGGAATAAGCCGTTAACCGGCGCTGCGAGTACCGCACCGTTTGGCGGCGTTGGCGCTTCCGGGAACCATCGCGCCAGCGCGTGGTATGCCGCAGATTATTGCGCCTGGCCGATGGCAAGTCTGGAATCACCGGTCTTAACGCTGCCAACGGCGCTTAGCCCCGGGCTGGATTTTTCTCGCGAGGATAATCTATGAAAGCCCGTGAGGTAAATTTTGATGGTCTGGTGGGATTGACTCACCACTATGCAGGATTGTCATTTGGTAATGAGGCCTCAACCAAACATCGATTTCAGGTGTCGAACCCGCGTCTGGCGGCGAAGCAAGGTCTGCTAAAGATGAAAGCGTTGGCGGATGCGGGTTTTCCTCAGGCGGTGATCCCCCCCCACGAGCGGCCTTATATTCCGGTTCTGCGTCAGTTGGGTTTTAGCGGCAGTGACGAACAGGTGCTGGAGAAAGTGGCGCGTCAGGCACCTCACTGGCTCTCCAGTGCCAGCTCCGCATCGCCTATGTGGGTAGCGAATGCGGCAACGGTTTGCCCTTCAGCAGATTCGCTGGACGGGAAAGTGCATCTGACGGTGGCGAATCTGAATAATAAGTTCCACCGTTCGCTGGAAGCGCCTACTACCGAAGCGTTGCTACGGGCGATTTTCCGTGATGAGAATAGTTTTGCTGTCCACGGTGCGTTACCCCAGGTTGCGCTTTTCGGTGATGAAGGGGCGGCAAACCATAACCGCCTCGGTGGAGATTACGGCGATCCCGGTGTACAGCTATTTGTTTACGGTCGTGAAGAAGGCAATGCATCCCAGCCGAAGCGCTATCCGGCAAGGCAATCCCGTGAGGCCAGTGAGGCGGTCGCACGACTGAATCAGGTTAACCCGCATCAGTGTATTTTTGCTCAGCAAAATCCGGATGTCATCGATCTTGGTGTGTTTCATAACGATGTGATTGCGGTGTCGAATCGCCAGGTGTTGTTTTGTCATCAGCAGGCGTTTGTCAGACAGCAGGCGTTATTAGAGCAGTTGCGTAGTCAGGTGGCAGGTTTTACCCCGCTGGAAGTCCCGACTGCGGAAGTTTCGGTGCAGGATGCGGTGACTACCTATCTGTTTAACAGTCAGTTGCTGAGTCGTGACGACGGTTCGATGATGCTGGTCCTGCCGCAGGAGTGCCGGGAGCATACTGGCGTGTGGCGGTATCTGAACCGTCTTCTCGAGGAAGACAATCCGATCGATGACCTGCGGGTATTCGATCTGCGTGAAAGTATGTCCAACGGCGGCGGTCCGGCATGCTTGCGCCTGAGAGTGGTGCTCACCTTGCAGGAACAGCAGGCGGTGAATCCGGCGGTTATCATGAACGATATGCTGTTTAACACGTTGAATAACTGGGTTGACCGTTACTATCGCGATCGTCTTACCGCTGCCGACCTTGCCGACCCACAGCTGTTGCGCGAGGGGCGTGAAGCGCTGGATACGCTGACGCAATTGCTTAACCTCGGCTCTGTGTATCCTTTCCAGTTGGAGGGGATGCGCCATGGATAACTTTCTGGCTATCACGCTCGCAGGTGCCACTCCGGAGGAAACGCAAGGAACCATTCATGGTTTTGACTGGCAGTGGATCGGTCACGGAATTCTGGAACTGACGCCGCTTGCACCCGTTGAACATTCTCTGGTGCTGTCTGCGGGGATCCATGGCAATGAAACCGCGCCGGTAGAGATTCTCGACTCATTGTTGTCCCGGTTATTTAGCGGCGAGCTGGCATTAACATGGCGGCTACTGGTGATTCTGGGAAACCCGCAGGCGCTTGCTGCGGGAAAACGGTATTGTCATAGCGACCTGAATCGTATGTTTGGCGGCCGGTGGCAGATTTTTACCGCGAGTGAAGAAACGCGCCGAGCCCATGAGCTTGAGCTGTATCTGGAAGATTTTTATTCGCGGGCGAAAGAGCCAACACGCTGGCATCTGGATCTGCACACCGCGATTCGCGGTTCACTGCATCTGCGCTTTGGCGTGTTGCCACAACGCAACGTTGCCTGGGATGAGGGTTTTCTTGAATGGCTGGGAGATGCGGGACTGGAGGCGCTGGTTTTTCATCAGACGCCTGGCGGTACCTTCACCCATTTTAGCGGGGAACATTTTGGCGCACTGGCCTGTACGCTGGAACTCGGTAAAGCGCTGCCGTTTGGACAAAACGATCTGTCCCAGTTTGCGCAAACGGCAGACGCACTGGCGCAGTTGCTGCGAGGCGAGCGAGTATCGACGGGAGAAACATCTCCGCTGCGCTACCGCGTAGTGTCGCAAATCACGCGACGTAGCGATGATTTTATTCTCCATATGGATAACCAGACGCTCAACTTTACCCCTTTTAAAGAGGGAACCTTGCTGGCGCAGGACGGTGATGAACGTTTTATTGTCACCCATGATGTTGAATACGTTCTCTTTCCGAATCCCAACGTGGCCTGCGGTTTACGTGCCGGGCTGATGCTCCAAAAAATGTGATAAATATATATGCCTTGCAGGTTTATCCTTCAGGGCTTATTTTTGCGTGCTGTTTTTATTTATTACGGATTATTCCTGGTGAATTGCTTTCTTAATAATCAGGTTTCAGGTATAGTTCTTCATAATCCTTTCAAAATCATCCTGTTGTAATTTTTTATTGCAACTCTGCGCAATTTATTCTTTTTTTCTTCATAATTGATGAAAATTTGTTTTTTATACTTTCACTGTTTTACCATTGCTCTGATTAATTGACGCTTAAGCCGGTAAAGTTAATCTCGTCAACACGACATCACATTGCATAAGAGTCGCATGAGTGTCGTAAAAATAACTGAAAGAAAGGATAGAAATTATGCGTAAACTGACTGCTCTGTTTGTTGCCTCTACTCTGGCCCTGGGTGCTGCCAACCTGGCTCACGCCGCTGACACGACAACAGCTGCGCCAGCTGATGCCAAACCGATGATGCACCACAACGGTAAATTCGCCCCGCATCACGACATGATGTTCAAAGACCTGAACCTGACCGATGCTCAGAAACAGCAGATTCGCGAGATCATGAAAGGTCAACGCGACCAGATGAAACGTCCGCCGCTGGAAGAGCGTCGCGCGATGCACGACATTATTGCCAGCGATAGTTTCGATAAAGCGAAAGCCGAAGCGCAGATTGCGAAGATGGAAGAACAGCGCAAAGCCAACATGCTGGCGCATATGGAAACTCAGAACAAGATTTACAACATTCTGACCCCGGAACAGAAAAAGCAGTTTAATGCCAATTTTGAGAAGCGTCTGACAGAACGTGCAGCGCAGAAAGGTAAAATGCCACAAGCTGCCGAGTAATCGATCAGCGTCTACACTAAATCATTCATGCTGTGTTGCACTGATTGCCGCACAGCGTGAAACCAAACTCAAGACCGCCGCTCTTGTCCACAACACGTTTAACGATGTGGGCAGGATCGGCGGTTTTTTCTTTCCTGCCTATTGCACCGGACACACGACACGCTATTCTCCTGAAGCCCGTGAAAATTCTACCTGGATCAGCGCGTTATTCTTTTTTGCAAAATACCGGGTTCATCGCTAAGGCAAATCAACTCTGCTGCCGATAACAATAATCTGCAGGGTAAACATACCAATGATGATTTATGGCTGCCTGTTTACGGCGGGTTGCCGTGCTGCGTCTTTCTGGAGGGATGATGGAATACTTTGATATCCGCAAAATGCCGGTCAATCTGTGGCGAAATGGTGCGGGAGAAACCCGTGAGATTTGCTGTTTTCCGCCAGCAACACGAGATTTTCACTGGCGGGCGAGTATCGCCTCCATTGCAGCCAACGGAGAGTTTTCTCTCTTTCCCGGCGTAGAACGCGTGATTACTCTACTGGAAGGTGGAGAAGTGACCCTGGAAGAGTCAAACACCTTCACACATACTCTGAAACAGCATCAGCCTTTTACCTTTGCCGGTGACAAGGTGGTAAAAGCGAAGCTGACAGAAGGGCAGATGTCGATGGATTTCAATATCATGACCCGACGGGATGTCTGCCAGGCGAAAGTCAGAGTTGCCGACCGCACGTTTACGACTTTTGGTTCGCGCGGCGGCGTGGTATTTGTTATCAGCGGTGCCTGGCAACTGGGCGATAAGCTACTGACTGCCGATCAGGGTGCAAGCTGGCACGACGGTAAACACACCTTACGACTGCTGGAGCGCGAGGGAAAACTGCTGTTCAGCGAGATTAACTGGATGCCGGGCCATTCTCCGGACGCAGTTCAATAATGTCATATTGACCAGACAGAACAGGTCGGCAGAGAATTTTGTAGCCATCATGGTCAAAGCCGGCCGGCATACGCGCCAGGGTAGCCGCTTCATCCAGCGTTGAAACGGCTCCCAGCCACAGCCAGTTGTTGATGATATGGTACTGTGTCATTTCAGCGCGGGTTTCCTGCAGCGCAATGGCATTGCTCCATGGCCAGCAAATCACTCTCACTCTTTCCAGCGCCTCTAACAGACGCAAATGATGGGCTTCATGACTCTCTTTCCCGCAGCACGCTCCGGCGCATCGCTTAAGCGCGGAGCGAAAACAGGCGCGCCCGCGACTCAGGGGTTCCAGCGCCAACAGGCCGTAGCACAGCTGCTGTTCATCCGCGAGGCTTTGCAACGCTTGTAGCGCTGCGCGACGATTGGCAAACAGGCCAAACAGATTGGGGGCATGGGAGAAATCAATATCTCGTGCGTAGACAACCTGAACAGTTCGGTCGGTAAGCTGCAAGGCGCAAAGCTGACGATTGCGCCGCAGTCGTTTATTAAACAACGGCTGCTGTTCTTTGATCAATCGCGCTTCCAGCAGCAGGGCACCAATTTCTCCCGCGGTACAAATCCAGCTAATGCGTTTGGCCTGACGCAGCATTGCTGCTTCGTTTGCGGTACGCAGGTGTGCCATCACGCGGCTGCGAATATTGACGCTTTTACCAATATAGAGCGGCATAGTGTCACTTTCACTGTGAAACAGATAGACGCCTGGCACGGCGGGAAGCGCACTCAAAAATGGACGCAGGTGCTCAGGATATTCATAGATTGCCGCTGCCTCAAATGTCAGGCGCGGGGCTGATTGACGCCGTACCACTTCTCACTCCGGATGCTGGTTATCCATCCAGTATAACAGTTTGGAACCGATTAAAAAAGCGGCATCAGATCAGGAAAAGGGACCGGACAGCGGTGATCTCAGTGCTATCCGGCAATATGTGACTAAAAGAATTACGCTTTTTTCCAGAAGTCATCAAACACCGTAATCGGTGTGCGACGTTTGTGCTCGGTCTTCAGATACCAACCTTCAATTTTTTTCGCGATGTCGGCAGTCAGCGTTTTTCCTTCCAGATAATCGTCGATGTTGTCATAGGTGACGCCTAATGCGGCTTCATCCGGCAGAGAAGGACGATCGTCTTCGAGGTCGGCGGTTGGTGCTTTCTTATATAAATGTTCCGGGCAACCCAGCGCGGCAAGCAGCTGCTTACCCTGACGCTTGTTCAAACGGAAAATAGGGTTAATGTCAGTACCGCCATCGCCGTATTTGGTGAAAAATCCGGTGATGGCTTCTGCTGCATGATCGGTTCCCACGACAACGCCGCTGGTCATACCGGCGATACTGTACTGAGCCTTCATACGTTCACGGGCTTTTTCATTGCCACGGACAAAATCGCTCAGTTCAATACCCGCTTCACGCAGGGCCTGTTCACTGGCCAGTACCGCACCCTTAATATTGACGGTGAGTACGCGGTCCGGTTGGATAAAGGCGATGGCATCCTGACAGTCCTGTTCATCAGCCTGAACGCCATATGGCAGACGTACGGCAATAAACTGTAGCGCGTCATTCCCCGTTTCTTCGCGAAGCTCGGAAATAGCCATCTGGCATAGTTTTCCCGCGAGCGTTGAGTCCTGCCCGCCGCTAATCCCTAATACCAGTGATTTCAGAAAGGGGTAGGTCTGCAGATAAGATTTAAGGAAATCCACGCTGCGGCGAATTTCTTCTTCTGCATTGATGTGCGGTTTTGCGCCAAGCGCCTGGATTATCTCTTGCTGCAGAGTCATTTAACCCCCTATGGAAAATAAAATGATCAAAAAATGATGTGTTAAAATTATCGCGTTGAGGCCCAAACGACAAGGGATGCGAGCATCATTTTGTTTTAATAGAATTTTCCGAAACCGCCTAAGTATCATCTGATTGCTTGAAAAATGCGTTGTTGTGCTCCAGGCTTATATAACACGCTGAAATACAAGAGGACGGAATATGAACAAGAACCTAACAGGAATTCTGAGTGCAGCGGCTGTTTTGACTATGCTGGCAGGGTGTACGGCTTACGATCGTACCAAAGACCAATTTGTTCAGCCCGTGGTGAAAGATGTGAAGAAAGGGATGAGCCGGGCGCAGGTGGCGCAGATTGCCGGTAAACCTTCTTCTGAAGTCAGCATGATTCATGCGCGAGGGACATGCCAGACCTACATCCTGGGTCAACGAGATGGTAAAGCTGAAACCTATTTTGTTGCTTTAGATGACACCGGACATGTGATTAACTCCGGTTACCAGACCTGCGCAGAGTACGACACCGACCCGCAGGCGGCGAAGAAGTAACAACTGCTTATTGCCTGAGCATTCAGACGAACCGGCCATCGTGCCGGTTTTTTTGTGCCGAACGATCTTATTTATTGCCGCGAATTATTTGCCCGAAATGTGAGGGGGGTCATAACGACAGGTCAAGGAGAGACAATTTAGTTGGTCAAGGAAATACCATCCACTGGTGCAATCCCGTATACTCATTTCAGCCACCTAAAAAAGTAATTTAGCTGACGCAAGTTACCCAGAGCATGGATGCAGGTTATGGCTTGCGGAGTGTCTGGTTGACAGATAATCGCATATGAGGATCGTTTTAATGGAAAAGAAACACATTTATCTGTTTTGTTCTGCGGGCATGTCGACTTCATTGTTGGTTTCGAAGATGCGTGCTCAGGCCGAAAAATACGAAGTGCCGGTTATTATTGAAGCGTTTCCTGAAACGCTGGCCGGAGAAAAAGGTCCAACGGCCGATGTCGTGTTATTAGGTCCACAAATTGCTTATATGTTGCCCGAAATTCAGCGTTTGTTACCCAACAAGCCTGTGGAAGTGATTGACTCGCTGCTGTATGGCAAAGTCGATGGTTTAGGCGTGCTTAAGGCTGCTGTTGCAGCAATTAAAAAAGCCGCAGCAAATTAATTATTTTATTTTAATTTTTCCCGTCAAAGAGTTATTTCATTAACATTCACCGCAATTTTTAATTGCGGTATTTAAGGGTATTTTTCTATGAGTAACGCTATTGCTTCACTTGAAAAGGTACTCCTTCCTTTTGCTGTAAAAATTGGAAAGCAGCCACACGTTAATGCAATCAAGAACGGTTTTATTCGTTTAATGCCGTTAACCCTCGCAGGGGCCATGTTTGTATTAATCAATAACGTTTTCCTGAGCTTTGGGGAGGGGTCGTTTTTTTATTCAATGGGCATTCGACTTGATGCTTCAACTATTGAAACGCTGAATAGCTTGAAAGGCATTGGTGGAAACGTCTATAACGGTACGCTGGGTATCATGTCATTGATGGCACCGTTCTTTATCGGCATGGCGCTGGCAGAAGAACGTAAAGTCGACTCACTGGCTGCCGGGCTGTTATCTGTCGCCGCGTTTATGACCGTAACGCCTTATAGCGTGGGTGAAGCCTATGCCGTTGGCGCGAACTGGCTCGGCGGCGCCAATATTATTTCCGGTATCATTATCGGCCTCGCGGTCGCGGAAATGTTCACCTTTGTGGTTCGTCGCAATTGGGTCATTAAATTACCTGATAGCGTACCGACATCTGTATCGCGCTCATTCTCTGCGCTGATTCCTGGCTTCCTTATCCTCTCCATTATGGGGATCATCGCCTGGGCATTGAACACCTGGGGTACGAACTTCCACCAGATCATTATGGATTCCATTTCAACTCCGCTGGCGTCGTTGGGCAGCGTGGTGGGCTGGGCCTACGTGATTTTTGTTCCGCTGCTGTGGTTCTTTGGTATTCACGGTTCACTGGCGCTGACTGCGCTGGACAGCGGTATCATGACGCCATGGGCGCTGGAAAACATCTCTATCTACCAACAGTTTGGTTCCGTAGATGCCGCGCTGGAAGCCGGTAAGACGTTCCACGTCTGGGCGAAACCGATGCTCGACTCCTATATTTTCCTTGGGGGTAGCGGGGCAACGCTGGGTCTGATTATCGCTATCTTCCTGGCATCGCGTCGTCCTGACTATCGTCAGGTTGCTAAACTGGCACTGCCATCAGGTCTGTTCCAGATTAACGAACCCATCCTGTTCGGTCTGCCGATCATCATGAACCCGGTGATGTTTATCCCGTTCATCCTGGTTCAGCCGATTCTGGCGGCGATTACGCTGGCAGCTTATTACTCAGGCATTATTCCACCGATTACCAACATTGCACCGTGGACCATGCCAACCGGTTTGGGCGCGTTCTTTAACACCAACGGTAGTGTCGCTGCTCTGCTGGTCGCGCTGTTCAACCTCGGTATTGCAACGCTGGTTTACCTGCCGTTCGTGGTGGTAGCCAACAAAGCGCAGAATGTTATTGACCAAGAAGAAAGCGAAGAAGATATCGCTAACGCATTGAAATTCTAAATTTAATCCGGCATGGCTTCACGGTCATGCCGGACTGAACCAGAGGAAAAAAGTATGTTGGATATCGAGAATATCGTCGACACGCAGTCCGAAGCAGAAGAACTTGAAGAAGTGGTGATGGGCCTCATCATCAACTCCGGTCAGGCGCGTAGCCTGGCGTACGGCGCACTTAAAATGGCCAAGCAAGGCGATTTCGAGTCGGCCAAGGCGAT
The DNA here is from genome assembly GCF_011064845.1 of Citrobacter freundii ATCC 8090 = MTCC 1658 = NBRC 12681. Taxonomy (NCBI): domain Bacteria; kingdom Pseudomonadati; phylum Pseudomonadota; class Gammaproteobacteria; order Enterobacterales; family Enterobacteriaceae; genus Citrobacter; species Citrobacter freundii. The sequence goes on from NZ_CP049015.1 coordinate 2,140,106, forward strand.
GATGGACCAGTCTCGTCTGGCGCTGAACGAAGCGCACCTCGTGCAAACGAAACTGATTGAAGGCGATCAGGGTGAAGGTAAAATGAAAGTTAGCCTGGTGCTGGTCCACGCGCAGGACCACCTGATGACATCAATGCTGGCGCGTGAGCTGGTGACTGAACTGATTGAACTTCACGAAAAGCTGAAATAGCGAGGAGTGCATAATGCAGCTACAGATTAACGCACCGGAAATCAAAACCGTTTATGAACAGCAGCTGTTTAATGGCAAAAATTTCCATGTGTTCATCTATAACAAAACTGAGAGCATCAGCGGGCTGCATCAGCATGACTACTATGAATTTACCCTGGTTTTAACCGGGCGCTATTATCAGGAAATCAACGGTAAACGCGTACTGCTCGAACGTGGAGACTTTGTCTTTATCCCGTTGGGATCGCACCACCAAAGTTTTTATGATTTTGGTGCGACAAGGATCCTTAACGTCGGCATCAGTAAACGTTTTTTTGAACAGCACTATCACCCGCTACTGCCATTTTGTTTCGTTGCATCGCAGGTCTATCGGGCGAATAACTCGTTTCTTACCTATATTGAAACGGTTATTGCATCACTTAACTTTCGCGAGAGCGGACTGGATGAATTTGTAGAAGTGGTCACCTTCTATATTATTAATCGGTTACGTCATCATCGCGAAGAGCAGGTGTTGGATGATATTCCGCAGTGGCTTAAAACCACCGTTGAGACCATGCATGACAAACGTCAGTTTAGCGAGAATGCGCTGGAAAATATGGTACAACTGTCCGCGAAATCCCAGGAGTACCTGACCCGCGCAACCCAGCGTTATTACAGCAAAACGCCGATGCAGATTATTAATGAAATCCGCATTAACTTTGCTAAAAAACAGCTGGAAATGACGAACTATTCTGTAACGGATATTGCTTACGAGTCTGGCTACAGTAGTCCAAGCCTGTTTATTAAAACGTTTAAAAAGCTGACGTCGTTTACACCGAATAGCTACCGTAAGAAATTAACTGAATTTAATCAGTAGATATTATTTGCCAATAACCCATTTTTTATAGCTTGCCCAAAATAGCGTCGGGACAGCCACGCTATACCTGACATACGGGTTGAGCATAATACACGTCAGTGTTTTGACACTGAAGGGAGAAAGTATGAGCCAGAAATTAAAAGTCGTCACTATCGGTGGCGGGAGCAGCTACACCCCTGAATTACTTGAAGGCTTTATTAAGCGCTATCATGAATTACCGGTTTCTGAGTTGTGGCTGGTTGATGTCGACGGTGGAAAAGAGAAACTGGACATTATTTTTGACCTATGCCAGCGCATGATCGATAAAGCCGGCGTGCCGATGAAGTTGTTTAAAACGCTGGATCGCCGTGAAGCACTGAAAGATGCTGATTTCGTTACCACCCAGCTGCGTGTAGGGCAGCTGCAAGCCCGTGAAAAGGATGAACGCATTCCGCTGAGCCACGGGTATCTGGGGCAGGAAACCAACGGCGCTGGCGGGTTGTTCAAAGGCCTGCGTACCATTCCGGTTATCTTTGATATTGTTAAAGATGTGGAAGAACTGTGCCCGAATGCGTGGGTGATCAACTTCACTAACCCAGCCGGGATGGTGACTGAGGCGGTTTATCGCCATACGAATTTCAAGAAATTCATCGGCGTATGTAATATTCCGATCGGCATGAAAATGTTCATCAGCGACGTGCTGGCGCTGAAAGAGAGCGATGACTTATCTATCGACCTGTTTGGTCTGAACCATATGGTCTTCATTAAGGATGTTCTGGTCAACGGTGTGTCACGCTTTGATGAACTGCTTGACGGCGTTGCTTCGGGTCAGTTGAAAGCCTCTGGCGTGAAGAACATCTTCGACCTGCCGTTCAGCGAAGGATTGATTCGTTCGCTGAAGCTGCTGCCGTGCTCGTATCTGCTGTACTACTTCAAGCCAAAAGAGATGCTGGCGATCGAAATGGGCGAGTACTATAAGGGTGGCGCACGTGCTCAGGTAGTACAAAAAGTTGAAAAACAACTGTTTGAGCTCTACAAAAATCCTGAGCTAAACGTTAAACCGAAAGAACTGGAGCAGCGCGGCGGGGCCTATTACTCCGATGCGGCCTGTGAAGTGATCAATGCCATCTACAATGACAAACAGACCGAGCACTATGTCAACGTTCCTCACCATGGGCATGTTGATAACATTCCTGCGGACTGGGCGGTTGAGATGACCTGCACGCTGGGACGTAACGGTGCTACGCCGCATCCTCGGATCACCCATTTTGATGAGAAAGTGCTCGGCCTTATCTACACCATTAAAGGCTTTGAGGTTGCGGCGAGCAACGCGGCATTGAGCGGCGAGCTGAATGATGTGCTGCTGGCGTTAAACCTGAGTCCGCTGGTGCATTCTGACAGCGATGCCGAGATTCTGGCGCGTGAGCTAATTCTGGCACATGAAAAATGGCTGCCAAACTTCGCCGGGTGCATTGAGAAACTCAAAAGCGAACAACACTAACTGAGGTCGGCTATGGAACGCGTACTGATTGTGAATGCGGATGATTTTGGCCTGAGTAAAGGACAAAACTACGGCATTGTTGAAGCTTGTCGCAATGGTGTTGTCACCTCGACCACGGCGCTGGTTAACGGTGCGGCAATTGACCATGCGGTACAGCTGAGTCGCGACATACCTGAACTTGCCGTCGGAATGCACTTTGTTCTGACACTGGGCAGGCCGTTGACGGCAATGCCAGGCCTTACTCGTGACGGGGTACTGGGGAAATGGATCTGGCAGATGGCGGAGGAAGACACTCTGCCGCTGGATGAAATTTCTCAGGAACTGGCCGCACAGTATCAGCGTTTTATTGACCTGTTCGGGCGGGAGCCGACGCATCTGGATAGCCATCACCATGTGCATATGTTCCCGCAAATTTTCCCTATCGTAGCAAGGTTTGCTGCCCAGAAGGGGATTGCGTTGCGTATCGATCGTCAGGCGGTATTCCAGGCGTCTGACTTACCGGAAACCTTACGGACTTCCCAGGGATTCAGCAGCGAGTTTTACGGTGAAGCGATTTCTGAAGCTCTGTTTTTGCAGACGCTTGATGCGTCAGCCGATCGGGGAGAATCCTCGCTGGAAGTGATGTGTCATCCGGCTTTTATCGATGACATTATTCGTCAAAGTGCCTACTGTTACCCCCGCTTAACTGAGCTCGACGTGCTGACGTCTTCGTCACTGAAATATGCTATTGCGGAGCGCGGTTATCGTCTTGGCAGTTTTCTAAACGTGTAATTCCTGAGTTTGCGGCGCTTGATGCGCCGCATTTTTTTAGGCCGGAATCGTGTCTATTTTTCCGGCGCGTGACCAGACGCGGTGCGCGGTCATCAGCGTCAGCAGGGTATCCATGAACTGTGTGTCTGCACTGTCCGCTTCCACCACGCCTTCTTCTCCTTCCTTTTTGATATTCAACGTTGCTTTAAACCGACGAGCATCGCCAGCCAGGGCGATAGGTTTTAAGTGTTTATACGCTTCGAGTAAGTAATATCGGGCATCTCCGTTCATTGCGATATCCGCAATATTCCCACATGGAACAATGACTGCATCGACCGTCAGGGATGGCGAACCCGCAAAGGTACCGGCGATTGTCAGAACGGAGCCATCGTCGGCAACCACATTCCCCATTCGGGAATAGAGCAGTTTGGCATGAACACCTTCGGCCTGTAGGGCTTGCATGATGGCGAGCAGATCGGCCGATTTCACCTGGTCATTAAGTAAAATGGCGACCACACGGCCCTTAATCTCACCTTGCGCACCTGCATATAAACTGAGTGACGGCGCATTTTTCAAACCGTTGACGTTGGCCGGCGGTATAATTTTGGTTTGTTCCTCAGTGAGTTCAAAACCCAGATTCCTGGCAACCGCCGTGGCGAGGGCAGTATCAATATGAGCTAACTGTTCGACCACTCTTTCTCTGATATAGGGGCGCGTAACTTTGCTAAGTTCGAAACTGAATCCGCCGATAATATGCTGCTGTTCAATTGGCGTCTGACTTAGCCAGAACAGACGAGGCTGCGCATAGTATTCGCCGAAAGAGGGGCTGCGTTCGCGGATTTTGTTTCCTTCAATCCGTTCCTGATACGACTCAAATCCACCGCGTTTTGGCCCCGGAGGTGTTTCACGCGGCCAGTTATCATTGATGGAATTCGGTTCATAGTTGGCTGGGTTGGTATCGATGTCCATGCGATGCATGCCGTCACGCTGGAAATTATGATACGGACAGGTTGGGCGATTAATTGGGATTTCATGGAAGTTGGGCCCGCCCAGACGACTGATCTGGGTATCGGTATAGGAGAACAAGCGGCCCTGCAACAAGGGATCGTTAGTAAAATCGATGCCCGGGACGATGTGTCCGGGATGAAAAGCCACTTGCTCATTTTCGGCGAAAAAATTGTCCGGATTGCGGTTTAGCACCATTTTACCGACGAGTTGTACCGGGACCAGTTCTTCAGGTATCAATTTCGTTGGATCGAGCAGGTCAAAATCGAACTTGAATTCGTCCTCTTCAGGAATGAGCTGTAGCCCCAGTTCATATTCCGGATAATCGCCCGCTTCAATCGCCTCCCACAGATCGCGGCGATGAAAGTCGGGATCCCGACCGGTAAGTTTTTGCGCTTCATCCCATACCAGCGAAGCTTTGCCTGCCAGCGGTTTCCAGTGGAAACGGACAAAGGTGGCTTTCCCTTGCGCATTAATCAACCGAAATGTGTGAATACCAAAGCCTTCCATCGTGCGATAGCTGCGCGGAATACCCCGATCGGACATTGCCCATATGACGTTGTGCAACGTTTCAGGCTGTAATGAGACATAATCCCAGAAGGTGTCATGGGCGCTTTGGCCCTGCGGGATAGCCCAATGCGGCTCCGGTTTAACCGCATGGACGAAATCTGGGAATTTATGGGCATCCTGAATAAAGAAGATGGGAGTATTGTTTCCCACCAGGTCGAAAATGCCCTCTTCAGTGTAAAACTTGGTCGCAAATCCCCGTATATCTCTGACCGTATCCGCAGAGCCTGCGCCGCCCTGAACCGTAGAGAATCGGACAAAAACCGGGGTGATTTTATTTTCATCACTCAGAAAGTCCGCTTTCGTCGTCGCGCTGAGACTGGCATAGGGCTGAAAGTAACCGTGAGCGGCAGAACCTCGGGCATGTACGATCCTCTCCGGGATGCGTTCATGATCAAAATGGGTGATTTTTTCCCGCAGGATGAAGTCTTCCAGCAGAGTTGGCCCACGGTTTCCGGCGCGCAGAGAGTTTTGATCGTCCGCAATGCGCACGCCCTGATTGGTGGTCAGGGCAAAATCCTCGCTTCCTTTGCGAAAACTGTCCAGCGCGTTGAGTTTGTCACTTGTGACGTCAGGCGCTTTTAAGCTGCCGGATGTGGTGGGTTGCATGCCTGGTGGCGTGGGTTCAGGCGCTGGCTGATGTGAACCGTCTGCTGGCGCCAGTGAGTCAAGTCCTGGCTGGGATTCGCTGGCATCATGAACCGGCGCTGAGTGATGGAGTGGGTGCTTATCGTTCTGTGACATTAAACTCGTCTCCTGTTTTCATCGCTGAAAGGGTCGTTGTTGCTGTCAAAAACTTTAACTATAGACCACTCATTCAGCGGCGCAGGTACAGGCCGATGACGTAAAGCGCGATGAACCAGGCAAACAGCGCACGCAAGGCAGGACGTCAGGAGGCAAAATCGGCTAAGATAGCGGTTTTCTGATTTTTAGAATTTGTCTTTAGTGAAGCAACTGATTATGAAACCTCTTCGCCAACAAAATCGTCCGGTTATCAGCTATGTTCCTCGCGTGGAGCCCGCTCCACCAGAGCATGCGATTAAAATGGATGCGTTTCGTGACGTATGGATACTGCGCGGAAAATATGTCGCTTTTGTCTTAATGGGGGAGTCGTTTCAACGTTCGCCTGCATTTACGGTCCCGGAATCAGCGCAGCGCTGGGCTAATCAGGTTCGTCAGGAAAATGAACTGAGCGATTAATGGATATAAAAAAACCGCCGGAGCATGATACTCCGGCGGTTTTTTGTTTTTTAGCTGACAGACTTAGCGATGCGCCAGTTCGGCGTTATCGTCGCTGTCCAGAATAGTTTTATCGGTCTGCTTCAGCCATTGACTGGTCAGCGTACCGGCAGTCATGGAACCGCTTACGTTCAACGCAGTACGACCCATGTCGATCAGCGGTTCAACGGAGATCAACAGCGCAACCAGCGTGACCGGCAGACCCATAGCAGGCAGAACGATCAGAGCGGCAAACGTTGCACCGCCACCGACACCCGCAACCCCTGCGGAACTCACGGTCACGATACCAACCAGCGTGGCAATCCACATTGGGTCCAGCGGGTTGATTCCAACGGTCGGCGCGACCATTACTGCCAGCATTGCCGGGTACAGACCCGCACAACCATTCTGGCCAATCGTGGCGCCAAAAGAGGCGGCGAAAGAGGCGATGGATTCAGGCACGCCCAGACGACGGGTTTGCGCTTCAACGTTCAGCGGAATTGAGGCTGCGCTGGAACGGCTGGTGAAGGCGAAAGTCAGCACCGGCCATACCTTACGGAAGTATTTCAGCGGGCTAACGCCGTTAATACCCAAGAGGATCCCGTGAACCACGAACATAATGCCCAGACCGAGATAAGAGGCCACGACGAAGCTACCCAGCTTAATGATGTCCTGAAGGTTGGAACCGGCAACCACTTTGGTCATCAGTGCCAGAACACCGTACGGCGTCAACTGCATCACCAGACGAACCAGCTTCATCACCCAGCTTTGTAGGGTATCGATAGCCGCCAGAACGCGCTCGCCTTTTGGTGCATCATCTTTCAGCAGTTTCAGTGCGGCTACACCCAGGAATGCTGCGAAGATAACTACGCTGATAATCGACGTCGGGTTGGCGCCAGTCAGATCGGCAAACGGGTTTTTCGGAATAAACGACAGCACCAGTTGCGGAACGCTGAGGTCAGCCACTTTGCCAACATAGTTGGTTTCAATCGCGTTCAGACGGGCCGTCTCGGCACCACCTTGCACCAGACCTTCGGCGGTCAGGCCGAACAGGTTGGTCACCAGAACCCCAACCAGTGCGGCAATCAGCGTGGTAAACAGTAGCGTTCCGATGGTCAGGAAGCTGATTTTACCTAACTGAGAGGCATTGTGCAGACGCGCAACGGCGCTGAGAATAGATGCAAATACCAGCGGCATAACAATCATCTGCAGCAACTGGACATAACCGTTGCCGACAATGTTGAACCACTGTACGGAATCTTTAAGAACCTGGCTGTCGGAACCATAAATGGTGTGCAGGGCAAGGCCGAACACGACACCCATGACCAGACCGACCAGTACTTTTTTGGCCAGACTCCACTGTTTGTGCCGGGCTTGCGCCAGCACGAACAGCAGCACTATGAACACGATAATGTTCGCGATTAAAGGAAAGTTCATCCCCGTTCTCCTGATCTTATTATGCGTATCACCGTTTAAAGGTGATTCTGTTGGCGCAAGATTAGCAGAACTGTGACATGCCTCTTATATTCAAATGGAATTGTTTATACCGAAAATGACTTTTTGGCTGATTTATTAGTCAATCTGATGCGTTATGAAACGATTGAACTGCATTTGTAGCGTATTAATCATCTGCGAAGACCAGCGTACAGCGCTGTTCTCTTGTACGGTCTGCGGCATCCAGATTGCCCATGCGAACAGTGCCATGCACAGAAACCGCTCCAGTTGGTTGCCTTTTTGCGGCACGAGAATGGGCAGACGAAAACGCCAGCGGCAGGGCCAAAGCAGGGGAACGCCCGCTGGGGTCAGCATATCGGCCAGAATATGGCTGAGATAACCGAGAACCATACCTTGTAAGGCATCAGCCGGTATTATCCAGGTGTCCGGGACTTTCAGGTAAAACGTGGTCAGCAGGGCAAAGACTGCAAGCAGGCTATGCGTAAACCCGCGATGACCAAATGCCCGGGCAATGGGTTTTGATATCCACTTCAGACGCTGCCCCAGCAGGGATTTGGGATGATCAATATCCGGCAGCAGGCACGTTAAAATGGCGGAAGGAACAATATGCCACCAGTCACCCTGCGCAAGAATGGGCGTTAGCTCGGCATTCTTGGCAAATACCGCACAGGCAATAGAAAAAAGAAGGTGGCCTTCCGCCGTCATGATAAAACCCAATAAACTGTCGATTCATACAGTATAGGGGTTTTATACAGTAGGCGGAAGAGGTGACGTTGTAACCCTTTGTCACAAGTGCGCCATTACCGCGCCAGCCAACCGCCATCCACGGCTAGCGTATAGCCATGAATATAGTCAGAGGCGGAACTTGCGAGGAATACGACCGGGCCTTTCAGATCATTTGGCGTGCCCCAGCGCCCTGCGGGAATACGATCGATAATCTCCTGATTGCGCTCGCTGTCTGCGCGCAGCTGCTGGGTATTATTGGTCGCCATATAGCCGGGTGCGATAGCATTGACATTAATTCCTTTGGCCGCCCATTCATTGGCGAGCAGGCGAGTGATGCCCAGTACGCCGCTTTTTGATGCTGTATAGGAAGGGACGCGGATTCCGCCCTGAAAAGAGAGCATCGAGGCAATGTTAATAATTTTTCCGCCATTGCCCTGAGCCAGAAACTGGCGCGCCACGGCCTGTGACAGAAAGAAAACAGATTTGAGATTCAGATTCATCACGTCATCCCAATCCTTTTCACTGAAGTCCAGCGCATCCTGACGGCGTATGGTTCCCGCATTGTTGACCAGAATATCGATCCGGCCAAACGCCGACACCGATTGTGTCACGATGCTGGTGAGAGCATCTTGTTGGCTGAGGTCGGCCTGAATAGCCATAAAACGTCGACCGAGGGCGTTAATTTTCTCTGCGGTTTCATGTGGTATTTTACGATTCACGCCGACTACATCGCAGCCCGCTTCAGCCAGCGCCACTGCCATACCCTGCCCAAGGCCGGTGTCACATCCAGTGACGATGGCTACTTTACCTTCGAGACGAAAAGCTTCCTGAATCATGTTTACCTCAACTATTTATGTCATTAACGCTTGCTCTATAGGGCAAGGATAGGAGAGGTTAAACAGAAACACAATTAAAAATGAAACGATGTTTTAAAAATAAAAAATCTGAGAGGGCGGGCAATACGATCATTGCCCGTTACAGGATTAGCCGCGCAGATGAACGGCAGTAAGTTCGGTGAGCGAGGTTAGTTTAACGTCGGCAAGAACGAAGCGGGGATCGTCCTGATTCTCATGCGCTGGTACGACGATGGAACGCATACGGGCGGCTTTCGAAGCAATCATGCCGTTTACCGAATCTTCCAGTGCTACGCAGTTTAACGGGTCAATGCCCAGTTTTGTGGCGCAATCGAGATAAACCTGCGGGTGCGGTTTGCTGTAGGGCAGTTTTTCTGCAGAAGCCAACGCGTCGAAGCTGCTGCGCAGATCAAACATGGTCAGCACTTTTTCCAGCATATGCAGCGGCGAGGCGGATGCCAGTCCTACTTTGATTCCCTGAGATTTGCACAACGCCACGGCTTCACGCACACCCGGCAGCAGTGGTTTTGTTTCTTCCACTAACGCAATGGCCCGGGTGATGATGCGCTCGGTGACCTCCTGACGTGAGGGACCGTTCCACGGTTGCTGCGCAAACCACAAATCGACCACCATATCGATGCGTAAGCCAAGAGTATCGGGAAGTTCATGGCGGCGGGAGATATCAACGCCTAAACTTGCTATCACATCCAGTTCAGCCTGATCCCAAAGCGGTTCAGAATCGACCAGTAACCCATCCATATCGAAAATTGCAGCAAGAATTTGACGCGGGGTTGACATTACAACCTCTCCTTTACGGTGATAAAAGGGATTAAGAGCCAGTAATAACAGGCTCTGAGCGTTCATTATGGCTAATTCAGCAGTATACCGCCTTTAAAGATCAGGCGAAAATGGTTATCAGCGGGTAAACTTAGGCCAAAATGACACGTCTTTATCAAGGGGAACTCATGACGTATCAACAAGCTGGACGCATTGCCGTCTTGAAAAGGCTGGCGGGATGGGTAATTTTCATTCCCGCGCTGATTTCAACACTGGTTTCTGTACTGAAGTTTATGTATGCGCACAGCGAAAAGCAGGAGGGAATTAACGCGGTCATGCTCGATTTTGCTCACGTGATGATCGATATGATGCGGGTTAATACACCTTTTCTTAACGTGTTCTGGTATAACTCGCCAACGCCCGATTTTCAAAGTGGACTGAATCTCGTTTTTTGGCTGATATTCATCCTGATTTTTATCGGTCTGGCGTTGCAGGATTCAGGCGCCAGAATGAGCCGCCAGGCACGTTTCTTACGCGAAGGCGTTGAGGATCAGCTGATTCTGGAACAGGCAAAAGGCAGTGAAGGATTATCCCGCGAGCAACTTGAGTCGCGAATTGTGGTACCGCACCATACGATCTTCTTACAAATTTTCCCGCTTTATATTTTGCCGGTGATCGTTATCGTGATCGGCTACTTCTTCTTCTCATTGCTGGGCTTTTTGTAAGTGCCGCTCTATCGGGCCTGCCATGTTGCGAAACGGCAGGCCTGATAAGCAACGCGGTACGTAGTTAAGCAGCGAGTAATCTATCCAGCGCTTTCTGCGCCACAACCAGATGCTGTCCTCCGAACAGAATTGCTCGATTCAGCAGCGTATAGAGCTGGTAGATTGGCTGCCTGTCGAGAAAGTCCAGCGGTAGTGGTGAGACAGACTGGTAACCGTCATAAATTTGCGGCGGCTGATCGATATGTAACGGCAGCATTGCCAGGTCGCACTCTCTGTCCCCCCAGTAGCAGGCAGGGTCAAAGATGTACGGACCGTTAGGACCGAGGGCGCAGTTCCCGGACCACAAATCACCGTGCAGGAGAGACGGCTGCGGCTGATGAGAAGAGAGACGTTGCTGGACATGTTCGACGATGGCATCAATATTGCCAAACGCAATGCCTTTTTCAGCGGCGAGTTCCAGTTGCCAGCCTATACGCTGCTCGGCGAAAAAGGTTGACCAGCGACGTTGCCAGGTATTGGGCTGCGGTGTGGTAGAGAGCGCGTTATCGAAGTCGAGACCAAACTGAGGCTGGTCGCTCCATTCGTGCAAATGCGCAAGCTGTTGACCGAGGATAAACGCGTTATGCGCATCAAGCGGACGGGGAGGGAGGAAATCCATCACCAGAAAGCTGTAATCTCTGTCTGCGCCTACTGCCCAGACTTTCGGTACCGATACAGTTTGACTGCGGGAAAGTAGCTCCAGCTGATCGGCTTCTGCCGTAAAGCCGGTTAACAGCTCTCTTTCATCGCATTTGACGAAAAAATCTCGCCCCGCATAGCGTAAATGCCATGCGGCGTGAATCTCTCCGCCGGGCAGTTCATTACGCAGTTCGATTTCGCCTTCACCTAATTGCTCGCTTAAAAGACGACTGATAGCCTGCCACATGATGTCTCTCCCCATGTTGTCTGCCAGATCATAAGGTTAGCGCAAGAATGCGGTTAAAAAACACGAACTGACGCACACCACGGACGCGTCATCGCTGGAAAGGCACTTAATGTTTGTCGCTCTTTTTCACCCCGTACCGTTGTGGAGACGTCTGACTGCACATGATTCACTTCTTTGTAATCACGTGATTTTTTATCATAGTCGCATAACACCCATGCTGACAGTTTTACGCGAGAATCCCCCTTTCTCTTCAAAAGAGGGACGGTGTCATTACTGAGTGAGATACGAATAAATTTTTTGCGTGTCGTCCAAAGAGCACAGGCGCGTACCCTGATTTAGCGTTGCAGCGCTACCTGCGGCGACGCCGTAACGGACAATATCCTCAAAAGGTGCATTCTCAGCCAGTTTAAGCGTCATGGCCCCGACCATACTGTCGCCCGCGCCTACGGTGCTTTGACTTTTCACCGGTGGCGGAACCACCTGAACGCAGGTATCTCGATCTACGCCCAGCGCCCCTTGCGGCCCAAGCGAGACCACAACGCGGTGCGCTTTTCCACTATGTACGATTTCCTGTGCGGCCTTGCGCACATCATCGGGCTGTGTCAGTTCTCGATTTACCAGCGCACTCAGTTCTTTGAGGTTAGGTTTGACCAGTTCGATATTGCCGATGGCTAACGCCGCCGTCAGTGCTTCACCTGAACTGTCGACAATACAGCGGATCCCCTGTTTTTGTGCGGTGGTAATCAGTCGGGTCAACTTCTCAAGCTGTACGCCGGGCGGCAAACTACCGCTGATGACCAGCAATGCACCAGATTCAATTTCCAGCACCTGATCCTGAAGTTGGTAGAACTCGTCATCGGTCAGCGCAGCGCCAGGCATGACAAAACGATACTGTTCGCCGCTGGACTCAACGTGGACATGAAGATTTTGTCGGGTCCAATCTTTGGCTTCGACGGTGGATACGGGAACATTTTCGTCGGCGAGCAATGCAACAAGATGCTCTCCGGTTGCACCCCCCGCGGGGAAAACCGCCGTTGCGGTTCCGCCAAGATGAGCAATTGCGCGAGCAACGTTGATGCCGCCGCCGCCGGGTTCAAAAACTGGCGAGGTACAACGAAGCTTACCTTCCGGGTAAATTTGCGGGGTGATTGTTGCGCTATCGAGAGAGGGCGCAAGTGTTAACGTATAGATACGTACCATCTTTACCTCCTGTTAGGCTGTCCTCAGTCTGGCACTTAACCTCCCGAAAGTGAAGTAATTAACAACATGATTTTTCATATCTTTATTTAAAATTATCGTCATAAAGTTATATAAATAAAATAAAGGTTTAGGAACGCTCTTATTCAAAAAATGAAATAAGAATTTATTGCTATGTTATTCGAGTCTTTTTATAATTTGTTACCTTTCAAGGGTCTTTTGTCATTGATCCATATGAAAGTTTCCGAGACCGTAATGGTCTCTTTTTTTGTTGTACGGACTCTTAATAAATGAAGCTTTTGAAGACAGTGCCCGCAGCATTACTGCTGACGGGAGGCCTGCTTGCGTCAATGCATGCTGCCGCCGATGATTCCGTTTTTACTGTCATGGATGACCCTTCCAGCGCGAAAAAACCCTTTGAAGGTAACCTGAACGCGGGATATCTCGCCCAGTCAGGCAACACAAAAAGTTCTTCTTTAACCGCAGATACCACCATGACCTGGTACGGCCAAACGACCGCATGGTCTCTGTGGGGAAATGCCAGTAATACCTCCTCAAATGATGAGCGTTCATCGGAGAAATATGCCGTAGGTGGCCGTAGTCGTTACAACATGACCGACTATGACTATCTCTTTGGACAGGCCAGCTGGTTGACCGACCGCTACAACGGCTACCGCGAGCGTGACGTGCTGACTGCGGGTTATGGTCGTCAGTTCCTCAACGGGCCTGTGCACAGCTTCCGTTTCGAATTCGGTCCTGGCGTGCGCTATGACGAGCACACGGATGGCACCACCGAAACACAGCCGCTGGGCTATGCGTCCGGGGCCTATGCATGGCAGATGACGGACAATACCAAGTTTACTCAGGGTGTGTCGGTATTCGGCGCTGACGATACCACACTCAACTCTGAAACTGCCCTGAACGTTGCTATCAACGAACACTTTGGGTTAAAGGTGGCTTACAACGTGACCTGGAACTCTGAACCACCGGCAACAGCGCCGGAGCATACCGATCGCCGCACGACAGTTTCCCTCGGCTATCGGATGTAGTGACAAGCCGGGTCAAATAAATGGCCTGGCTTTTCTAAATTAAAGTTAAGTTTATTTAATATTTAATTTGCGTTTTATTTTTCTACCTGGCCATAACGCGTTATTTTCAGACGAATTCGATTAATCGATAAATAAACGAAATCGGAACAGCGGGTGAGCGTCATTTAGCCCCAGATCATCGCAGCCCAGCGCAGCATCAACATGGCCGCACAAATAACGAGCAGAATCACAACCATCTTCCAGTGTTTCTTCGCAAAGCGATTTGTGGGCATTGTTTTTTTCCTGCACAGATTAGATGACTTGAATCGCCACGGGTTTAACAGACACCTCGGAGTCATTTAAAATGACTTAAAGAGAGGTGCACATGAGCAGTAAGCGTTATCCTGAAGAGTTTAAAATTGAAGCAGTCAAACAGGTTGTTGATCGTGGCCATTCTGTTTCCGGTGTCGCAACACGTCTCGATATCACTACCCACAGTCTTTATGCCTGGATAAAGAAATACGGGCCGGACTCTTCCACCAACACCTGTTGTTGGCCTGTTCGTCTACTCTGCCGGGTTCTGAATGTTCATCCGAGTGGGGTTTTACACCTGGCTTCAGCAGCCGCATTCACTACGGCTTCAGGCGGATCTCAGACTGACAGGACAAATCAAACAGTTCTGGCTGGAGTCCGGTTGCGTTTATGGCTATCGCAAAATCCATCTCGACCTGCGAGATAGCGGGCACAATGTGGGATTAACCGGGTCTGGCGACTGATGAAGCGTGCCGGGATAAAGGCTCAGGTCGGATATCGAAGCCCACGAGCGCGTAAAGGTGAAGTCAGTATCGTGACACCCAACAGGCTCCAGCGACAGTTCAACCCGGAAGCTCCGGATGAACGTTGGGTAACGGACATAACTTACATCCGAACCCACGAAGGCTGGCTGTATCTGGCCGTAGTTGTTGACCTGTTCTCGCGCAAAGTTATCGGCTGGTCAATGCAACCCCGGATGACAAAAGATATTGTTCTGAATGCGCTTTTGATGGCCGTGTGGCGACGTACTCCTCAAAAACAGGTGCTGGTTCATTCTGAACAGGGTAGTCATGTAAATAGACCCGTTTTAGTTCCATGCATTTTTTGAGATCCCGGCCAAATGATTGTGTTGCCGATATTCCTCCGGCGTCATATTGTTCAGTGATTCATGAGGGCGTTCACAGTTATATTCTGACACCCATCTTTCCGTGATTTCCCGCACTTCATTCAGCGTTCTGAACAGATAAAAATCGAGTATTTCTGTACGGTATGTTCGGTTAAAGCGCTCAATAAAAGCGTTCTGCGTCGGCTTACCCGGCTGGATAAACTCCAGTTTTACTGCATGTTTCTCTGCCCATTCAGCCAGTGCCAGTGAGATAAATTCCGGACCGTTATCCATACGTAGCATGACCGGATAGCCGCGATTTGCCGCAATCCTGTCGAGTACACGGACCACGCGCAGAGCTGGCAGATTCAGATCGATTTCAATCGACAACGCCTCACGGTTAAAGTCATCAACGACATTGAACGTGCGAAAACGACGGCCACAGACCAGGGCATCATGCATAAAATCAACAGACCAGCTCTGGTTCAGTGCTTCCGGCGTGGCCAGTGGCGAAGGATTACGCACCGGCAACCGCTGTTTGCCCTTTCGGCGAAAATTCAGCTTCAGCAGACAATAAATACGATGGATCCTTTTGTGATTCCACGGGTGTCCCTGCCGCCGCAACACCTGGAAAAGTTTTGGAAAACCGTATCGTGGGTATCGCTCTGCCACTGCCTGTAACGCGACAATAACGGGTTCGTCACGCGTGGGATCCGGGCGGTAATGGTAAACCGTTCTGCTCAGGTTCAGACTCCGGCAGGCCTGACGGATACTGAGTCCGAATGTCGTTACCAGATGAGTGACCAGCTCACGCTTAAAGGCTGGTTTTAAAGCTTTTTTTCGATAACGTCTTTCAGCGCCCGGTTCTCAAGGCTCAGGTCGGCAAACATCTGTTTGAGACGTCGGTTCTCGTCCTCAAGATCTTTGATCTTTTTAATATCAGAAGCCTCCATGCCGCCGTATCTGGACTTCCAGTTGTAGTAGGTGGCTTCAGAAATACCGGCCTCCCGGCAGACATCTTTAACAGTTCGTCCGGTTTCAACCGACTTAATCACAGCGATAATCTGATGCTCAGTAAAACGGGCTTTACGCATAGCGATCTCCTTCGTTGGCAGATTGATTATGCCGGATGATCTCTAAATGTGAATGGCACGATTATGCGGGCTACTTACAGTCAGTACACAGTCGTTCCTGAAATCACACGGTCTGGAGGGCAGTATGAGCCGTCGTGGTAACTGTCACGACAACGCAGTTGCAGAATGCTTTTTCCAGCTACTGAAGCGTGAACGGATAAAGAAAAAGATCTACGGAACACGGGAAGAAGCACGCAGCGATATTTTTGATTACATCGAAATGTTTTATAACAGTAAGCGTCGGCTTGGTTCGAGTGATCAGATGCCACCGACGGAATATGAAAAACAATATTATCAACGGCTCGGAAGTGTCTAGATTATCCGTGGCGATTCAGTTTGCTGGTAGAGATGGTGAAAAAATAACATTCTATAAGCAAGGATCCTCTAACACCAACCTGATATCAACTGAAAGCATTGATGGGCAATCAACTGTGGCGCTAACTGCTGGGATGATAATAACCATTCAATTCTTACAGAGTATTGGCCAGTGAGGTTGCGTATCAAAGCAGACTTAACATTATCATTATTACTAAGCAACCAGTATGACTCATTCTGGTTGCTTAGTATTTTTAAACAAAATTCTTTAATAAAGGTATTTTCTTTAAAGCTGCACAAATGCAAAATGATATTATAAGAGTTAATGGTGGTATTAAAATTAAATACCAAACATAACCATCACCTTCTTTATGTATGTATGTAGTATATATGAGAGACAATCTTGAATAGATAAACATGTGAATGCAATAAATTCCTAGCGAAACCGTTGATATCAATCCAATTAACTGTGATGTGTTACTTTTCACTTTAGTCTTGTAGCGCATCAAGATAACACAAAAAAATGATATTGCTGATGCTGCAACCAAAGGCGACGTGTAACTATAAAACTCTTGGTATGTGAATCCAGATAGTTTGCTATTTGATATGGTAAACAATGTCGTTGCTACAGTAGACAATATAAAAATAATTGAATATTGATATGTTTTTATTTTTATACTATCAATGTGTCTTAATCCAACGCCTACTATAGCGTATCCTGCAATTCCAACTATCTGTGATATATTATATGATGTTGTTATTGGGGTGCTGAACCCTAATATAGCTGATAGCCATGGTAGTGTTGATCCAAATACAAGCCAAATAAAAAACAGAATCAACATTCCTTCTTTCCCATAGCATTCATTAAAAGAAGATATCAACGGTATTAATAAGTAAATGCCTATTATTGCATACAAGTACCATAGATGAAACATAGTTGGCCCAGATATAATGTCTAGCGCAAATGAAATGCTGAAAATATCTTTGTTATTAAGGTAACCATAGAAATATGACCATGCAATAATTGGTGGTAATATTTTCACAATTCTTTTCTTAACAAACTCCATGTAGCTTTTGTACTTTCGGGCCATTAAGTATGCGGAAATTATTATAAATACTGGAACTGCTATTCTGGATATAGAGTTCATAACAACAGATAAATACCAATCAGGATCAAGGCTATATGGTATATTGCCAGCTACATGAATAATAATTACAAATATACATGATATTGCTCTCATTAATTCAATTTGTTGGTTTTTATTGTTTTCCATTTTGAAATGCTCATATGAAATCTAATTCAAGTTTATCTTAGCGTAGTAGTTTAACACTAAAAGATAATTGCATTGCTACTTGATCGCGAACTGAATACAAAATATTTTTAGCTTCTATGTTTCCATGCAAGACGGACAAGTCCACTCAGGTGGGCTTTTTGATAGGCCTGGTGAGACAAAAACGGGACACACAAAGCTTTGCGTCGGTTTGCAGGGCTTTGTGCTGCTCTCACTTAGTCGATCGCATCCATTGTTGCAAGACAATTTGAATCAATGTGAAACAGAGTGATGCAATCACCACTTTTTTAGTGTTACCATCGTTTTACCGGGTGGGGGACTGAGGATGTCAGTTTTTCATTTGTGTACCAGATTGTGTACCAATTTAGCGATTGTTGGTTAGATGGTTGCACAACTTACTGTAAACAAATAAATTTTCTCTTTGTATGTGATCTTACGTGTGGGTCACCACTGCAAATAAGGATATAACATGCCTGTTATTACTCTTCCTGATGGCAGCCAACGCCATTACGACCACGCTGTAAGCCCCATGGATGTTGCGCTGGACATCGGTCCAGGCCTGGCGAAAGCCACTATTGCTGGCCGTGTTGACGGTGAGCTGGTAGATGCTTCCGATCTGATTGAGCATGATGCGAAGCTCTCCATCATCACCGCGAAGGATGAAGAAGGTCTGGAGATCATTCGTCACTCCTGTGCGCACCTGTTAGGGCACGCGATCAAACAACTCTGGCCGCACACCAAAATGGCGATCGGACCGGTTGTTGATAACGGTTTTTACTACGATATCGATCTTGACCGTACGTTAACCCAGGAAGACGTCGACGCGCTTGAGAAGCGGATGCACGAGCTCGCTGAGAAAAACTACGATGTCATTAAGAAGAAAGTCAGCTGGTACGAAGCTCGTGAAACCTTCGTGAAGCGTGGCGAGACCTATAAAGTCTCCATTCTTGATGAAAACATTGCCCATGATGACAAGCCTGGCTTGTACCATCATGAAGAATATGTCGATATGTGCCGTGGCCCGCACGTGCCGAATATGCGTTTCTGCCATCACTTCAAACTGATGAAGACCGCTGGGGCATACTGGCGTGGCGACAGCAATAACAAGATGCTGCAGCGTATTTATGGTACTGCATGGGCAGATAAAAAAGCCCTGAATGCCTACCTGCAACGTCTGGAAGAAGCGGCCAAACGCGACCACCGTAAAATCGGCAAGCAGCTTGACCTGTATCACATGCAGGAAGAAGCGCCGGGTATGGTGTTCTGGCACAACGATGGCTGGACTATCTTCCGTGAACTGGAAGTCTTTGTTCGCTCAAAACTGAAAGAATACCAGTATCAGGAAGTGAAAGGTCCGTTCATGATGGACCGCGTGCTGTGGGAAAAAACAGGTCACTGGGACAACTACAAAGATGCGATGTTCACCACCTCTTCTGAGAACCGTGAATACTGCATTAAGCCAATGAACTGCCCTGGCCACGTACAGATCTTTAATCAGGGTCTGAAATCCTATCGAGATCTGCCGCTGCGTATGGCTGAGTTTGGTAGCTGCCACCGTAATGAACCGTCAGGTGCGCTGCATGGCCTGATGCGTGTTCGTGGCTTCACTCAAGATGATGCGCATATCTTCTGTACTGAAGAGCAGATTCGTGATGAAGTTAACGCGTGCATTCGTATGGTCTACGATATGTACAGCACCTTTGGCTTCGAGAAAATCGTCGTCAAACTGTCCACTCGCCCCGAAAAACGTATCGGTAGCGATGAAATGTGGGACCGTGCTGAAGCTGACCTGGCCGTTGCGCTGGAAGAAAACAACATCCCGTTTGAGTTCCAACTGGGTGAGGGCGCGTTCTACGGTCCGAAAATTGAATTTACCCTGTATGACTGCCTCGATCGTGCATGGCAGTGCGGTACTGTACAGCTGGACTTCTCCCTGCCGTCCCGTTTAAGCGCCTCTTACGTTGGCGAAAACAACGAACGTCAGGTGCCGGTTATGATTCACCGTGCAATTCTTGGGTCGATGGAACGTTTCATCGGTATCCTGACTGAAGAGTTCGCTGGCTTCTTCCCGACCTGGCTTGCGCCGGTTCAGGTTGTGGTCATGAACATCACCGATTCTCAGTCTGAATACGTTAACGAATTAACGCAGAAACTACAAAATGCGGGTATTCGTGTAAAAGCAGACTTGAGAAATGAGAAGATTGGCTTTAAAATCCGCGAGCACACTTTACGTCGTGTCCCTTACATGTTGGTCTGTGGCGACAAAGAGGTAGAAGCAGGCAAAGTTGCCGTGCGCACCCGTCGTGGCAAAGACTTGGGCAGCCTGGACGTAAATGAAGTGATTGAGAAGCTGCAACAAGAGATTCGCAGCCGCAGTCTTCAACAACTGGAGGAATAAGGTATTAAAGGCGGAAAACGAGTTCAAACGGCACGTCCGAATCGTATCAATGGCGAGATTCGCGCCCTGGAAGTTCGCTTAACAGGTCTGGAAGGCGAAGCTTTGGGTATTGTGAGTCTGAGAGAAGCGATCGAAAAAGCTGAAGAAGCTGGAGTAGATTTAGTTGAAATCAGCCCTAACGCCGAACCGCCAGTTTGTCGTATTATGGACTACGGCAAGTTCCTTTATGAAAAGAGTAAGTCTTCTAAGGAACAGAAGAAAAAGCAAAAAGTTATCCAGGTTAAGGAAATTAAATTCCGTCCTGGCACCGACGATGGCGATTACCAGGTAAAACTCCGCAGCCTGGTACGCTTTCTGGAAGATGGCGATAAGGCTAAGATCACGCTGCGTTTTCGCGGTCGTGAGATGGCCCACCAACAGATCGGTATGGAAGTGCTCAACCGCGTCCGTGACGATCTGAGTGAACTGGCAGTAGTCGAATCCTTCCCTACGAAGATCGAAGGCCGCCAGATGATCATGGTGCTCGCTCCTAAGAAGAAACAGTAAGGCCTTCAAGTAGCAATGTCTGTGGAGCCTACGGGTTCCACAGCCGTTGTTCGCCTACGTTTCGTTTATTAACAATGCGAAGTGGAAGTTATTAAAATGCCAAAAATTAAGACCGTACGCGGTGCTGCTAAGCGTTTCAAAAAAACCGGTGGTGGTGGATTTAAGCGTAAGCACGCAAACCTGCGTCATATTCTGACCAAAAAATCTACTAAGCGTAAACGTCACCTGCGTCCAAAAGGCCTCGTGTCTAAAGGCGATCTGGGTCTGGTTATCGCGTGCCTGCCGTACGCATAAGCCGTTAACGTTTAATTCATTTTTTTACTAAGAATATAGATACAGGAGAGCACATATGGCTCGCGTAAAACGTGGTGTAGTTGCCCGTGCACGTCACAAGAAAATTTTGAAACAAGCTAAAGGCTACTACGGTGCGCGTTCTCGCGTATACCGCGTTGCCTTCCAGGCTGTTATCAAAGCTGGTCAGTACGCTTATCGTGACCGTCGTCAGAAAAAGCGTCAGTTCCGTCAACTGTGGATTGCGCGTATCAACGCAGCAGCACGTCAGAACGGTATTTCTTACAGCAAATTCATCAACGGCCTGAAAAAAGCCTCTGTTGAAATCGACCGTAAGATCCTGGCTGACATCGCAGTATTCGACAAAGTAGCGTTCACCGCTCTGGTCGAAAAAGCGAAAGCAGCTCTGGCATAAGCCGGTGAAAAGAGGGAGCCTGGCTCCCTCTCTTTTATTTGCAGTACAATCAATTAGTTGACAATTTATCCGTAAGCCTTTTCAATAAAGGTTGTCCGGTTTTTACCACACAAGGTAACGCAAGCATGAATGCTGCTATTTTCCGCTTCTTCTTTTACTTTAGCACCTGAAATCAGGAGGCTTGCGCGTGAAAGAAGAAACGGAAAACAGCGCCTAAAAGCCTCCCTGGTGGAGGCTTTTTTTATACGCGTCATCCTTCAAGTTGTCTCTGTATTGGCTGCATTCGCTCTTTTGCTGCGTTGATACAACTTGAATGATTTTGCGTATATATGAGCGACTAGTGAATATCGCAACATAACGAGGAAAACCATGTCACATCTCGCAGAGCTGGTTGCCAGTGCAACGGCCGCCATTAACCAGGCTTCAGATGTTGCCGCGTTAGACAATGTCCGCGTCGAATATTTGGGCAAGAAAGGGCACCTGACCCTTCAGATGACAACCCTGCGCGAACTGCCGCCAGAAGAGCGCCCGGCAGCAGGTGCGGTGATAAACGAAGCCAAAGAGCAGGTGCAGCAAGCGCTGAACGCGCGTAAGGCCGAATTAGAAAGTGCTGCCCTGAATGCTCGTCTGGCAGAAGAAACTATCGATATCTCCCTGCCAGGGCGTCGTATCGAAAACGGCGGTCTGCATCCTGTAACGCGTACAATTGACAGGATTGAAAGTTTCTTTGGTGAGCTGGGCTTTACCGTGGCGACTGGTCCGGAAATCGAAGATGACTATCATAACTTCGATGCGCTGAACATTCCTGGCCATCATCCGGCGCGCGCTGACCACGACACTTTCTGGTTTGACGCGACGCGTTTGCTGCGTACGCAGACTTCCGGCGTGCAGATCCGCACCATGAAGGAAAAACAGCCGCCGATCCGTATTATCGCCCCGGGCCGTGTATATCGTAACGATTACGATCAGACTCACACCCCGATGTTCCATCAGATGGAAGGGCTGATTGTTGATACCAACATCAACTTCACCAACCTGAAAGGCACGCTGCACGATTTCCTGCGCAACTTCTTTGAAGAAGACTTGCAGGTTCGTTTCCGTCCTTCCTACTTCCCGTTCACTGAACCTTCTGCGGAAGTAGACGTGATGGGCAAAAACGGTAAGTGGCTGGAAGTACTGGGTTGCGGGATGGTTCACCCGAACGTGCTGCGTAATGTTGGCATCGATCCGGAAATCTACTCGGGCTTTGCATTTGGTATGGGGATGGAGCGTCTGACCATGCTGCGTTACGGTGTTACCGATCTGCGTTCTTTCTTCGAAAACGATCTGCGTTTCCTCAAACAGTTTAAATAAAGGCAGGATAAAACAATGAAATTCAGTGAACTGTGGTTACGCGAATGGGTAAACCCGGCGATTGATAGCGATGCTCTGTCAAACCAAATCACAATGGCGGGTCTGGAAGTTGACGGTGTGGAACCTGTTTCCGGTGTGTTCAACGGCGTTGTGGTGGGTGAAGTGGTTGAATGTGGCCAGCACCCGAACGCTGACAAACTGCGTGTCACCAAAGTGAATGTAGGCGGCGACCGTCTGCTGGATATCGTCTGCGGTGCGCCAAACTGCCGTCAGGGGTTGAAAGTGGCTGTGGCAACCGTTGGTGCCGTTCTGCCGGGCGATTTCAAAATCAAAGCCGCGAAACTGCGCGGTGAGCCGTCTGAAGGTATGCTGTGCTCATTCTCTGAGCTGGGTATTTCCGACGATCATAACGGGATTATCGAACTGCCGGCCGATGCGCCAATTGGCACCGATATCCGTGAATACCTGAAGCTTGACGACAACACTATCGAAATCAGCGTCACGCCGAACCGCGCCGACTGCTTAGGCATTATCGGTGTCGCACGTGATGTTGCTGTGCTGAACAAAGCTCCGCTGGTTGAGCCGGAAATCGCGCCTGTAGCGGCAACCATTAGCGACGTCCTGCCGATTCAGGTTGAAGCCGTGGAAGCCTGTCCACGCTATCTGGGCCGCGTGGTTAAAGGCATCAATGTTAAAGCGCCGACCCCGCTGTGGATGAAAGAAAAACTGCGTCGTTGCGGTATTCGTTCAATCGATGCCGTGGTTGACGTGACTAACTATGTGCTGCTCGAACTGGGCCAGCCGATGCACGCATTCGACAAAGACCGCATTGAAGGCGGAATTGTTGTCCGTATGGCAAAAGAGGGTGAGACCCTGGTATTGCTTGATGGCAGCGAAGCGAAGCTGAATGCGGATACGCTGGTGATTGCGGACCATAACAAAGCGCTGGCGATGGGCGGCATCTTTGGTGGCGAACATTCAGGCGTGAATGATGAAACGCAAAACGTCCTGCTGGAATGTGCATTCTTCAGCCCGCTGTCTATTACCGGTCGCGCACGTCGTCACGGTCTGCACACCGATGCTTCTCACCGCTATGAGCGTGGTGTTGATCCGGCTCTGCAACATAAGGCCATGGAACGTGCAACGCGCCTGCTGATCGATATCTGCGGCGGCGAAGCGGGTCCAGTCATTGACGTGACGAACGAAGACACGCTGCCAAAACGCGCAACCATTACGCTTCGTCGTAGCAAACTGGATCGTCTGATCGGACACCATATTGCGGATGAGCAGGTGAGCGACATTCTGCGTCGTCTGGGTTGTGACGTGACGGAAGGGCAGGATGAGTGGAAAGCGGTCGCGCCGAGCTGGCGTTTCGATATGGAAATCGAAGAAGACCTGGTCGAAGAAGTCGCCCGCGTATACGGTTATGACAATATCCCGAACACGCCGATTCAGGCGGGTCTTATCATGGGTACGCATCGTGAAGCGGATTTGTCGCTGAAACGTGTAAAAACCATGCTGAATGACAAAGGCTACCAGGAAGTAATTACCTACAGCTTCGTCGACCCGAAAGTCCAGTCGCTGCTGCACCCGGGTGAAGAAGCGCTGCTGTTGCCAAGCCCAATTTCTATTGATATGTCGGCTATGCGTTTGTCCCTGTGGACCGGCTTGCTGTCTACGGTAGTGTATAACCAGAACCGTCAGCAGAACCGCGTACGTATTTTTGAAACGGGTTTACGTTTCGTACCGGATACACAGGCCAATCTCGGGATCCGTCAGGATCTGATGCTGGCGGGCGTGATCTGCGGTAACCGTCATGATGAACACTGGAATCTGGCAAAAGAGACCGTTGATTTCTATGATCTGAAAGGCGATCTGGAAGCGGTTCTCGACCTGACCGGCAAACTGGCAGACATTCAGTTCAAAGCTGAAGCGAATCCAGCACTGCATCCGGGTCAGTCTGCGGCGATTTATCTGAAAGGTGAACGTATTGGTTTCATTGGGGTTGTTCATCCTGAACTGGAACGTAAACTGGATCTGAACGGTCGCACTCTGGTGTTTGAACTGGAGTGGAATAAGCTCGCAGACCGCGTGGTGCCTCAGGCGCGTGAAGTTTCTCGCTTCCCGGCGAACCGTCGCGACATCGCGGTTGTTGTGGCCGAAAACGTTCCCGCTGCGGATATTTTATCCGAGTGTAAGAAAGTTGGCGTAAATCAGGTAGTTGGCGTAAACTTATTTGACGTGTACCGCGGTAAGGGTGTTGCGGAGGGTTATAAGAGCCTCGCTATCAGCCTGATCCTTCAGGATACCAGCCGTACACTTGAAGAAGAGGAGATTGCCGCTACCGTCGCCAAATGTGTAGAGGCATTAAAAGAGCGATTCCAGGCATCATTGAGGGATTGAACCTATGGCGCTTACAAAAGCTGAAATGTCAGAATATCTGTTTGATAAGCTTGGGCTTAGCAAGCGGGATGCCAAAGAACTGGTCGAGCTGTTTTTCGAAGAGATCCGTCGTGCTCTGGAAAATGGTGAGCAGGT
The DNA here is from genome assembly GCF_011064845.1 of Citrobacter freundii ATCC 8090 = MTCC 1658 = NBRC 12681. Taxonomy (NCBI): domain Bacteria; kingdom Pseudomonadati; phylum Pseudomonadota; class Gammaproteobacteria; order Enterobacterales; family Enterobacteriaceae; genus Citrobacter; species Citrobacter freundii. The sequence goes on from NZ_CP049015.1 coordinate 2,165,275, forward strand.
AAAACTCTCTGGTTTTGGTAACTTCGATCTGCGTGATAAGAATCAACGTCCGGGCCGTAACCCGAAAACGGGCGAAGATATTCCCATTACAGCACGGCGCGTGGTGACCTTCAGACCCGGACAGAAGTTAAAAAGCCGGGTCGAAAACGCAACGCCCAAAGAAGAGTGATTTAACGATCCGTTAAGTCACTTGCTCTGCCATCAAAGCGGCAGCGCAAACCATGATATATAACTAAAAAGGCCGCTCTGCGGCCTTTTTCCTTTTCACTACCGAATCAGCACCGTAGAATCACCTTCATCTCTTTTCAGCAGAATGGAAAACATGCTGACTTTCGCCCATCAACAGCAGCGTCGAAATGTGCGCTGGATACTGTCACTGTCAGTACTTATGCTACTGGCAACGATTCTAAGCTTGTGCGCAGGAGAACAATGGATCGCTCCCGGCGACTGGTTCAGCGCCCGCGGCGATCTGTTCGTCTGGCAAATCCGACTTCCCCGTACCCTTGCCGTTTTGCTGGTAGGCGCTGCGTTGGCCTTATCAGGCGCAGTGATGCAAGCTCTCTTTGAAAATCCGCTCGCCGAGCCGGGATTATTAGGCGTGTCTAACGGCGCGGGAGTCGGGCTCATCGCGGCGGTGCTGCTGGGGCAGGGGCAACTTCCCGGCTGGGCATTGGGCCTTTGCGCCATTGCCGGGGCGCTGATTATCACGCTCATACTGCTACGTTTCGCCCGCCGTCATTTGTCTACCAGCCGTCTGCTGCTGGCAGGGGTGGCGCTGGGGATTATCTGTAGCGCGCTGATGACATGGGCCATCTACTTCTCCACTTCATTTGACTTACGACAGCTGATGTACTGGATGATGGGGGGCTTCGGTGGCGTAGACTGGCATCAGGCCTGGCTCATGGTGGCGTTGATTCCGGTACTGGTGTGGATCTGCTGTCAGTCGCAGCCGATGAATATGCTGGCATTAGGAGAGACGTCTGCTCGTCAGCTGGGGCTGCCACTATGGTTCTGGCGCAACCTGCTGGTGGTCGCCACGGGCTGGATGGTCGGCGTGAGCGTGGCTCTGGCAGGGGCGATTGGTTTTATTGGGCTTGTGATACCGCATATTTTGCGACTGTGCGGCCTCACCGATCACCGTGTTTTATTGCCAGGTTGTGCGTTGGCTGGTGCAATCGCATTACTGTTTGCTGATGTTGTCGCGCGTCTGGTGCTGGCCTCGGCTGAGTTACCTATCGGCGTGGTGACGGCCACCATGGGCGCACCGGTATTTATCTGGCTATTGTTAAAAGCCGCGCGCTAGAACGCGTTGGTTCGGTCTATGATTAAAAACTGAAAATCCACCTGTTGTTCTGGAGATGCTATGCAAAACACTATCCTTGATACAGAAGTGACGACCATCGACGGCGAGGTTACCTCACTGCAGCCGTATTCCGGAAATGTGCTGTTAATCGTCAACGTTGCTTCAAAATGTGGACTGACGCCGCAGTACGAGCAACTGGAGAATCTGCAGAAAACCTGGCACCAACAGGGCTTCAGCGTTCTTGGTTTCCCTTGCAATCAGTTTCTGGGCCAGGAGCCGGGCAGCGAAGAGGAAATAAAAACGTACTGCAGTACCACCTGGGGCGTAACTTTCCCGATGTTCAGCAAAATTGACGTCAACGGCGAGGGACGCCATCCGCTGTATCAGAAGCTGATTGATGCCGCACCAACGGCCGTTGCACCTGCGGACAGTGGGTTCTATGAGCGAATGGCGAGCAAAGGTCGTGCGCCGCTCTACCCGGACGATATTCTGTGGAATTTCGAGAAGTTTTTAGTGGGTCGCGATGGAAAAGTGCTGCAACGATTCTCACCGGATATGACGCCTGAGGATCCCATTCTGGTGCAAACCATCAAGCAGGCGCTGGCAAACTAATGTCTCGATTGATGCAGCTACAGGACGTCGCGGAATCGACCCGTCTTGGCCCGCTTTCTGGTGAGATAAAAGCAGGAGAGATCCTGCATTTAGTGGGACCAAACGGTGCCGGAAAAAGTACGCTGTTGGCGCGTATAGCGGGTCTGACGAACGGAGAGGGCAGCATCACTTTTGGTGATATGCCGTTGGAGGAATGGCCGGCTGCCAGACTGGCGCAATATCGTGCCTATCTTGCGCAACAGCAAAATCCGCCGTTTGCGATGCCGGTCTGGCATTTTCTGACGCTGCATCAACCCGACAAAGCACGTACCGATCTGTTACAGGAGGTCGCCGATGCGCTCGGCCTGGGAGATAAACTGGGGCGCGGCGTGAACCAACTCTCCGGCGGTGAGTGGCAGCGTGTGCGCCTGGCTGCGGTTATCCTGCAGATTTGCCCACAAGCGAATCCATTAGGTCAGCTTTTACTCCTGGATGAGCCGATGAACAGTCTGGACGTCGCGCAACAAAACGCACTGGATCGATTGTTGAGTCAGCTGTGTTTGCAGGGCATAGCGATTGTGATGAGTAGTCACGACCTTAATCACACCTTACGCCATGCGCATAAAGCCTGGCTACTCAAACGTGGGAAACTGCTTGCCAGTGGTTCTCGAGATGCGGTACTGACGCCGGCCAATCTGTCTGCGGCCTATGGTGTCAACTTCCGACGTTTGGATATTGAAGGGCATAGAATGCTCATATCAACCACTTAAGTTAAATGGGTTCTTGAAAATCATATAATTTCCACGCTAAATTGGTATAAAAATAAAATTCAGAGGATTCGTACTGAATGCGCTTTTGGCTCCTTTTAATCACAGCATTGTTTTTGGCGGGCTGCAGCAGCCATCGTGCGCCTGCGCCAAATGCCCGCTTGTCGGATTCAATCGCCGTTATCGCCGGTCTTAATGATCAGCTACAAACCTGGCATGGCACACCCTATCGTTATGGTGGTATGAGTCGTAGCGGGGTGGATTGTTCTGGATTTGTTTTGATGACGATGCGCGATAAATTCGATCTGCAACTCCCACGCGATACGCGTACGCAATCAAAGATTGGTACCGAAATTGATAAAGACGATTTGCTGCCCGGTGATCTGGTTTTCTTTAAAACCGGGTCTGGGGAAAGCGGTCTGCATGTCGGTATTTACGATACCAATAATCAATTTATTCATGCTTCAACCAGCCGTGGAGTGATGCGCTCGTCTCTGGATAACGTTTACTGGCGTAAAAACTTTTGGCAGGCGCGACGTATTTAATCCTCACAACTCCGAGGCTGCCATCGAGTGGCAGCCTCGACATCACCGTTTGAAAGTTAACTTTTATTTCTGCTTTTGGTTAGACAATACCCATGAACATTAAGAGCGTATCTTGCTAAAAATATGATTTATTCCGAGATATTAAAAAGTGCAAAGCTGGATATTCGCTTATAATCAGGATAAGCTAAAAAAAAGGATTCGATTTACCGGCTAAAAAGGGAAAAATGAAAGGGCCTCTACTTGCATCAGCAGTAACGTATTTCTTCATCCTTTGCTACAGGATGCCGGATAACACCCATGCAGCGGGGCTGGCACGATGATTGTTTCACTGGATAATCTTTACCATTCTGAGTTCTCTTTTCTTCCTGCGAGAAGCGAAAAAGGCGATCTTGAATTCGTCGACATCATCACCAATTTCGCCAGTGCACATGGGGATGTGCGTATACCCACCGAGCTGGTCCTACCTCGGATGTCAGACGACGAACAATGTCGTTTATTTGTAGAAAAACTAGAATTAATCGAAACGTGCCAACATTTTTTTATTC